>JAHRWB010000189.1 GCA_019090385.1 Pseudomonadales bacterium
GGCGCTTATTGAAACCTCGTAGGCCAGGTCGCAATCCAATTAAATAGGTAAACTGTCCCCTTATTCGCCACCGTTTTGAAGGCTCCGGATACCAGGCTATACCACATTAGATTTTACGTGAGCAGCTGGGACAATGTGGTAACCTGAGCAGCAGATCAAGCGGCTGTGTGATTTTCTTCCAGGGTCGAGAAATGATTGAAACTTTGGAGAAGTAATTACATGACAACTGACACGGTAGAAGAGCAGAAAACAGAAGCGCTTACTGGTGATAGCATGTATGAGTGGCTCGGTGGTGAGAAGGCCATTAAGGATCTGGTGAACCGATTTTACGACATAATGGAGAGCGATGAGTCTCTTAAATCGATCCGCGACATGCACAAGGAAGACCTCTCACCAATGCGGCTCAGCCTGTTTGAGTTTCTCTCCGGCTGGCTGGGTGGGCCGCCGCTGTTTATTGAACGCAACGGCAGCCCCTGCCTGACCAGTGCCCATGAGCCCTTCAAGATCAATCCAGAAGCTCGCGATATGTGGATGAAGTGCATTAACCAGGCAATGGTTGACGTTGATATTGATGAGAAATTTCGTGACATGCTGACACCTGCCTTTGAGCGTATGACAGAGATGATGCGTAATAGCAGCTGAAAACCATACATTATGGTCGAATAATAGAGCATTACACAGCCTGCCATGCAGGCAAAGCAGACGATTGAGAACTCAGTGAGCTGGGCCGCAATCCAAATAAACAGGCTGATTGTAAAGTCTAAATAGGTAAACTGTCCCCCTATTCGCCGTAAACCCTATCAAGTGCTTAGCGAACGTTACATTAGAATATGTATCCTGGCAAAAGCTGACAGAGGGTATGGTACGAAAATTATGATCGGAGTAACCGTTGTTGGCCATCCAGAGGCGAAACAGACTTCTTTTTGAGCGGCGGTTTTTGGGGAATCTTAAGGTGGTTTCGAGAATAACTTGATAACGGAGGCTCGGAACCCAGGGACCGTTTACCTAATTGGAGCCTGTGCACTACCGGCCAATTACTTTTAATGGAGGCTGAGACCGGATTCGAACCGGTGTACACGGAGTTGCAGTCCGCTGCATATCCTCTCTGCCACCCAGCCAAATTTGGAAGCATCTACAAAGGAAGCGCGATTCTACAGAAATCGGGCCACAACGGAAACTTATTCAGGCATAACTCAGAGGTAAAGCCGTCGTAGACTTGAGAACTTCCATAACAAAGCTGGAACTGACGTCCATAATTTCTATGCGGCTAATCAGCTTTTTGTATACGCGATCATAAGCATTAATGTCCGGAGCAACGATTTTCAACAAATAATCAACTTCTCCGCTCATTCGGTAAACTTCTACTACTTCAGGTAACTCTGTAACCGCTTCGGTAAAGACCTCTAGCCAGCGCACACTATGCTGGTTGGTCTTGACAGTCACAAAAGCCGTAAGAGACAGGTTAATTAAATCAGGGTCAAGCAGAGCCACCCGCTTTTTCACAAAACCCTGCTGTTCCAAGCGCTGAATCCGACGCCAGCACGGGCTGGTAGACAATCCGACACGTTGGCCTATTTCAGCCACAGCCAGTTCACAATCTTCCTGCAGCAAACTCAGAATATGTTTATCTATACGATCCATAATTCCAATAAACTGAATAAATGAGGCTAATTTTAGTGTATTCAGGCGAGTATTTGGAAAATATTTTTCCTTTAATAGACCTCAACGCGTTTCAAGGAAACAGTAGAATACTGGCTAATGCCGCACTCATCAAATTAGATAAAGTACCCGCCAAAATAGCTTTCATGCCCATCGCGGCGACTTCTTTTTTGCGCTCAGGAATCAACCCTGCAAGGCTACCCATCAACATGGCTAGAGAATTTAGGTTGGCAAACCCACACAGTGCAAACGTAACAACAACACGTGTGTGCTCAGACATTGTTTCCTGCACATTAACCAGTTGAACATAGGCTATAAATTCATTGAGAATAAGTTTTTGACCAACAAATTGCCCAGCAAGAGCGGCTTCTGACCAAGGGATACCCAACAAAAACATGACCGGAGACAATAAATTACCCAGTATGAATTCAATGGTCAGGCCTTCTATGTTGAACACTTCCCCCGCCGACCCCACAATTCCATTGGCAAGCGAAATCAAGGCAACAAATGCCAGTAACATACCACCAACATTCACAGCAATTTTAATACCCGTCATAGCACCATCTGAGGCTGCCTGAATGATATTCACTGCATCATCTTCTTCACCCAACAGATCCAGGGCATCACTGTTCACATCGCTGGCCACCCGGCCAGATTGATCAATCTCGTCCGGAATCAGTAGTTTGGCCATTAACAATCCACCCGGTGCAGCCATGAACGCTGAGGCAATCAAATAGTCCAGATTGATGCCCAGACTCGCGTAACCCGCCAGAATAGCGCCAGAAATAGAAGATAGTCCAACCGCCATCACAGTGAACAATTGCGAGCGAGTGAGGCTTTTCAGGTAGGGCTTGACCACCAGAGGCGCTTCGGTCATTCCCACAAATACGTTAGCCGCTGCAACCAGGGACTCTATCCGTGTGGCACCAACGATCCAACGTATCCCGCCACCAAGAATACGTACAATCCACTGCATAATTCCAAGGTAGTAGAGTACCGCCATTAGTGAGGAAACAAATATTATGATGGGCAGTACACGTACTACAATGACAAAGCCCATGGCGTCACTACTCAGTACAGGGCCAAATATAAAGGCGATACCTTCGTTGGCATGATCGATAAAGCTCTGTACACCGCGAGACATACCCCGCAAGAGTTTTTGACCAAACGGTACATACAGCGCCAAAATAGCAATGGCGACCTGTAATGCAAAAGCACTGGCGATAAGCCGAAACTTAATTGCTCGTCGATTTTCCGAGCAAACTACGGCAACCCCAACAAGAAAGAGAATACCAATAAACCCAAAATTCATCTTTGTGAACTCAGCAACTTAGCATCCCTTCAAGAGCAACATTTCTATTGTTATTTTTAGATACCAAGGAGTAGTTACTGCATTCTCAATTACACGCATGGCGATTTTACGAATTTTTTATCCTACGCCTTCTTTTAACCAACACTTCTCGTGCACTTTCATTTGCTATCACAGCCTGAACGCCTGGGAATAAACCACAGGCGCCAACACCACTCTCAAGATCATTTCATCTGACTTTGGAGGTAGTTTTGCTCCCCAATTTTTGCGATGAGCTCAATTTGAGTTTCCAGCCAATCAACATGTTCTTCCTCAGCGGACAGGATTTCTTCATACAAATCACGAGTAACATAGTCTTTTTTACTTTCGGCGTGCGCGATGGCCTCACGCAGAACTGGTATAGCTACATATTCCAGTTTCAAATCACAGTCCATAATTTCGGCTACATTTTCACCGATCGTTAATTTACCCAGCTCCTGAAGATTGGGCAAACCCTCCAGAAACAATATCCGCTCGATCAAACTATCGGCATGCTTCATTTCATCGATGGACTCTTCGCGCACATGTCCTGCCAGGTCTTCAAACCCCCAATCCTTAAGCATTTTTGCATGCAAAAAATACTGATTGATAGCTATCAGCTCGTTTCCGAGTACGGAGTTTAGGTATTTAATAATTTTTGCATCGGCGGCTTTCATATTGTCATCCAATTTGAGCATGTGGAGGGCGAACTGTGCCCCAGATGGCCCGATATGGCAACTATCCAAAGGAATTTATTGCTTTATATCATTGTTTTTAAACAACTATTAATTTGACTTCTCAATTTACATACACATTTTATACA
>JAHRWB010000190.1 GCA_019090385.1 Pseudomonadales bacterium
TAATACTGTTAGATTAAGGAGCGCTAAAACGAATGGTTATTCGTAATCATTTACTTTTAGTCCTGGCGCAAACAGTTTTGGAGAAATAAATGAAAAGCAATAATGTAACATGGCGCGTATTCTTAGCCTGTTTGGTAGTTAGCGCAGGGGTTAACGTACCAGTATTTTCAGAGATTAGATATAATGGTTTTTTGTCCGCTGGTGCGGGGGCATTGATAGATGATGATGAGGTGGCGATTTATGATGGTTTTGATGGGGATTGGAATACCAATCCTGATACCACCTTCGGTTTGCAAATTACTGCAGAGATCACGGATAAGGTTTCTGCCACGGGCCAGTTCGTAGCCACGGGTGATAACAACTACAATGTTGAAGCTGACTGGGCTTATGTTAGTTATTCTATCAATGATTCCTGGGATGTTCGGGTTGGTAGGTTGCGTGCGCCTTTCTTTATCTATTCTGATTTTTTGGAAGTAGGTTATGCCTATCCCTGGATTCGTCCACCGGAACAGGTTTATCGTTTTCTGTTTAGTACTGTAGAAGGTGTAGATGCAATCTATACAAGTACGGTAGGTGGATGGGATAGCACGCTTCAGGCTTATTTTGGTGCACTCCATGATGAAACTTCACTGGGTGGTGGAGTCAGCGAAATAAACCTCAAAGACTTTATGGGTATCAATTGGACACTGGCGAATGATTGGTTAACCGTAAGAGCGACCTACAATTTAGCAAACGCTTCCATTGGGGCGCCTGCCGCAATTCAGCCATTATTTGATAGCCTGAATGCATTGGGGTTTGGCAGCGTTTCCGAAGCACTTGCAATAGACAATGAAGATGCAAGCTTTGCGGGCATAGGTATCAGTATTGATCGCGATAATTGGTTGCTGAACGCTGAGTACACAGACGTTAATTTCGATGATCAAGCGCTCACAGGGGACAATACTGCGTGGTATGTGATGCTAGGTCGCCGTATGGGTAATATCACCGTTCACGCTACTTACTCAAAGCAGAAGAGCCATGAAGACCTGGATTTTATAGATGTTATACCGGCTGGCGTTGATCCGGGGCTTGATGGACTCAGAGCGGTTGTCGCAGGCGCTATCGCATCTGAAGACAATAAAGTAATTGCGCTTGGGATGCGTTACGACTTTACCGATAGCACTGCGTTTAAGGTAGAGCTGGCCGATTTAGATTTATCCGGTGCGGATGGTATGTTACTTAGTTTTTCTGTAGATGTCGTATTTTAGAGGTAGCGTTAAATGAGTGAAGCAATAAAAATTGGATTAGCGTTATTGAGCATAATAATGGCAATAACTATTTGTACACCGAGTAATGCAGAAACGGTGCTTGTTGTGCACCCTGATAATGCTGGTGTTTCTGGCGTAGATATTGATGCGATACGAAAAATATTTTTGGGTAAATCCAGTAAGTTACCTAACGGAAAGAGTGTGGTTCCCGTTAATCAAAAGCCGGGTTCAGGGCCGCGCGCGGAGTTCGAATCTAAAGTGCTAAATAAGTCAGCTTCACAGCTAAAAGCTTATTGGGCCAAACTGGTATTTACCGGAAAGGGAAAGCCGCCCAAGGTTGTTGATGGTGATGCGGCGGTAATGGCGCTCATATCTACTGATCCTGCAGTTATTGCGTACATAGACAGAGCATCCGTCGACGCTAGTGTTAAGGTAGTATCATTGCCTTAATACCCTTGCCGTATGTAAGCCGGTATTAAACTAAGTGCTTACAATCTATATACTGGGCTGACCTGTCAGCCCAGTATATTTTCCATCCGCTGAAATAAGGTTTCTTGCTAGTGCTTTGCCGCTATTGTCCCGCGTTAGCGATGCGGACAAAAAACTATTGATTTCATTAACAGTACAGCTCTGAAGAGATGGGTCGCTCTGCGGATTACCCTGAAATGCTGAATTGAGCTTTAATTTTTAGACACAAGCCACACAATCGCGTACCTTGCGCGACTGTACAGTATCTATATGTATCTGACTTGTACCCGACGTGGCGCCATTCTGGCGAAAAAGGCTATGACAAAACCATCAGAAATAAGCGGTATCCTGAGTTTTTTGGGTAGAGGGGAGTGGATGCTTCTCCCTAAAGATGACGTTGATCGTCCGTCCGGCAAGCCCGTGCGGGTTAAGGTGAAAAGGGACTTGAAAGCCAGGTCTGGGGATCTGGCGGTAGCTGTGGAGATAAATGGTGTATATGAAGCTTTGCACATTAATGAGCGGGGCCCGAAATTACTATTTGGCCGTCTGATTGTGGACCAAAATATTTGTTATGTTGAATCTGAACAGCCGGACTACAAAGGGCGAGTAAGCATAGTAGCTTCTCTGGAAACTAAACCGGCGGATGCAGTTGCTGGTGCGATAACTGATTTTCCTGAGCGTTTGGGCGGAAAAGACGGTGATCGGGTCGCGGTCTCAATAACTGGCGAAGACCGCTACGGCTTGCAGGGAAATATAGTGGAAGTGGTTGCTGAGCGGGATGCGGTAGACAGAATTTCGGCCGGTTTGCTCAAAGCCTACCAGATACCCACGGTTTGGCCCGAAGCATTAGCGGAAAGTTTATCTTTGTTGCCTGATGCAGTGGACCCCGAGAGTTATCGCACCGTGGGCGGGGTGTCAGAGGACAAGACACGCATAGATCTTACGGCTTTACCTTTGGTCACCATTGATGGTGCAGATTCTCGAGATTTTGATGATGCCGTATATTGCCAAAGCGTATCGTCAGGTGGGTGGCGCCTGGTAGTGGCTATTGCTGATGTGGGGCATTATGTGCTGCCCGGCTCAGCCTTGGATGAGTGTGCTATTGAGCGGGGTAACTCAGTATACTTGCCGGACCAAGTGGTGCCCATGCTGCCGGAGCAACTCTCCAACGATTTGTGCTCCTTGCGTCCGGAACAATACCGACTGGCATTGGTTTGTGATATGCATATCAACGCTAATGGGACGGTAGGCGAGTTTACTTTTTATGAAGCTATTATTCGCTCATGGCAGCGGCTCACCTATAGTCAGGTACACACTTATCTTACGCAAAATGAGTTGCTCTCTGAGCCTGCGGTAAGAAGTAATCTCGACGCCTTGCACGAATGTTACCTGGCGCAAAATTTACAAAGCGCGGAGCGTGGTGCGCTTGAGTTTGATACGCGAGAGGTAACACTTAAATTAAATGATGCTGGTGAAGTCGCTGAACTTTTGCGTATTGAGCGCAATGATGCCCATAAGCTAATTGAGACGGCCATGATATCTGCCAATGTCTGTGCGGCGAGATTTCTAGCGGATAAAAAAGTACCCACTTTATACCGGGTGCACAGTGGTCCAGAAGGAGAAAAACTGGATCAGCTTCGGGCATTGTTTCGTTCTGCTGGTGTATCGGCAAGTTGTCTTAAATCGGGCACCCCAACGACAAAGCAATTATCGGGTCTTTTAAGCGATATACAGGAAAGACCCGATGCCCAGGTTTTGGCCTTTGCTGTTCTCAGATCTATGGGTCAGGCATTTTACGCACCAGAAAACACTGGCCATTTCGGCTTGTCCCTTGAGTACTACACGCATTTTACTTCACCCATTCGACGCTATGCCGACTTGCTCGTACATCGTGCAATCAAAAACTTATTGGCCAAAAATAAGCATGCAGCTGTTGGTGTCGTTGTTGAGGCCTACTCTGAGCAGCAGCTGACTGAAATCGGTCAACAAATTTCGGTGACCGAGCGGCGTGCTGAAGACATTTCGCGAGATGTTACTGATTGGTACAAGTGCAGTTATGCAGAGGCATTTGTGGGTGACAAATTTTTGGGTCAGGTTACCGGAGTTACAGATTTTGGATTATTCATAGAGCTTGAGGGTATATGGGTGCAGGGCTTGCTTCATATTTCCAATCTGGGGTCGGATTATTTTGAGTATGTGCCTGAGCAATTGGCGCTGATCGGGGAGAGATCAGGTCGGCGGTTTCAACTGGGTCAGATGTTGGAAGTGGTGCTGGCCGATGTCAACGTTGAATCTCGGAAAGTGGATTTGCTGCTTCAGGGGGCCAAGGCCAAAAAATCTCACAACAAAGTGGGAAAAAAGCGGCGGGACAAGAAGCCTGCTGGTTCCAAGAGCGGTAAGTCGAAGAATAGTAAGTCCAAGCCAAATAAGTCTCACAAGAAGTCGCGTAAAAAGTCCGACAAAAAGAAGCGCAAGAAGGATAGGGAGTAGATTATGGGCAATCAGACCTCCGATTTGGTTTTTGGCATTCATTCAGTGGAAAGTCTATTAGATGAAGGGCGTGTTCGTGTCGAAAAAATATTGGCACTGGAAACACGTAATGATGTCCGTATTGAGCGCATTCTTGTGCGTGCCCGGGAATTGGGCGTACCTGTTGAGCGAGTCTCGCGCAAACGCTTGAATGCTTGCGTCAAAAGCATCAAGGGGGCTGTGCACCAGGGGCTGATTGCAGAAACTGAAAGTGTGCATTTGGCCGATGAAAAAGAGCTGGAATTTCGTTGGCCGAGCATGGGTGAGGCGCCCCTGTGTCTGATCTTGGACGGTGTGATGGACCCAAGAAACCTGGGTGCGTGCCTTCGGTCAGCTGAGGCGGCGGGAGTGGACGTGGTGATGTTACCCAAAAGGCGCTGTGCGCCATTATCTGCTGTTGCCCGAAAAACTGCGAGTGGGGCTGCAGAGTCTCTTTTTTTAGTTTCTGTTGTAAATCTGGCTCGCAGAATGCGCTGGCTCAGTGAACAGGGAGTTCAGATTACAGGCTCTAGTGGAGAAACACTGAATGGTCAGGAGAGTGGGCCATGGAATGAAGTAGATTATAGCGGCTCCACGGCGATTGTCGTGGGAGGGGAAGAAGGGGGTATGCGTGCGTTAACGCATAAACATTGCGACCAGGTGGTTATGATTCCAATGCTGGGAGCGGTGGAAAGCCTCAATGTATCAGTAGCTACAGGTATTATTTTATATGAGGCTGTTCGCCAGCGCGGCCAGAATTAAATCTTTACTTGATATGTACTTGTTTAGTAATTAGAATTTGCCCTCATTTTTTGGCAGTGAGCCAATAAATAGGAACAGTAGCGTCATTGGGTTCTGGACTCGCCTGGCCTACACTTACATTAACTCCTTGCTTTACGAATAGGATTCGGAGGCGACTACACCAAAGGGAGATCTTATGCGGCATTATGAAGTCGTAATTCTCGTACACCCTGATCAAAGTGACCAGGTTCCCGGCATGATGGAACGATATCAATCTCTGGTTGAAGCGGATAATGGTGTGATTCACCGCCGCGAAGACTGGGGGCGACGTCCGTTAAGTTACCCTATAAACAAGGCACATAAAGCACATTATCTGTTGATGAATATTGAAGTTGGGGCGCAAGCTTTGACTGAGTTGGAAAGTGCCTTTCGTTTTAATGATGCTGTACTTCGAAGCATGGTAATTCGACGTAAAAAGCCCGTGACTGATCAGTCCAAGATTTATGAGGAAGAGCTCAGAGATAAAGAACGCGAGCGTGAAAGAGATAGGCGTCGCGAAGAAGAAGTCGCTGCTAAAGTAAGGGCGCGTGAAGCTGAAGAGGCTAAGGCAGCAGAAAAAGCAAATGCGGCTGCTAGCGATGCACCCCAAGAAGGTGCGCCCCAAGACAGCAGCGGTTCCGAGCCCGCAGCAGAGGAGAAATAAGCATGTCCAGAAATTTCAGAAGAAAAAAATATTGTCGCTTCTCGGCCGAAGGCATTGAGGAGATAGATTATAAAGACCTCGATTTGCTAAAACAGTACATCACCGAGACTGGAAAACTTGTGCCTAGCCGTATTACCGGTACTAAAGCACGTTACCAGCGCCAGTTATCTCTGGCCGTGAAGCGTGCTCGATATCTGGCACTTTTGCCTTATACCGATCAACACAAATAATACCGGAGTATCTCGAAATGAATGTAATCCTGCTTGAACGTGTTGGAAAGATGGGAGATTTGGGGGACGAAATTTCCGTGCGCAATGGGTTTGCACGCAATTTTTTAATTCCAAAGGGTAAAGCGGTACGTGCAAATGCGGAAAATCGCAGAGTTTTTGAAGGACGTCGCGCTGAACTGGAAAAAATTGCACTGGAAAAACACGATGTGGCTCAGGCGCGTGCTAATACTCTGGAAAGTGTGGCCATAGTTATTGCTGCTAAGGCCAGCGACGAAGGTAAATTGTTCGGATCCGTTGGCACGCAGGAAATTGCTGATGCGCTTGTAGCCCAGGGTAAAGATGTGCACAAAACTGAAGTGCGCATGCCAGACGGTGTTTTTGGTAATGTCGGTGAGTATGAAGTGAGTATTCAACTACATTCAGAATTGAGTGCAACTATCATGGTGGCTGTTGTCGCAGAAGATTAGCAGTATTTGCCCCCTGGGCTTTCCTGGCCCAGGGTTTTTCCAATTTTTGCTTTCGCTTGTTTTCAGTTCTAGGCTACTTTCTGGCGCCAGGTCAGGTGATTGTGCTTTGCCTTTACTGAATTTATTGCTTGAGAAGTTCAAGCTTGATATTTAATCTGTACTCTCCAATCAGGTTATCCGTATGTCTGAAATTATTTCGGAAGTTCGTGTTGATTCCGCAACTCAAACACTTAGTCCATCGGTAAAAGTGCCGCCCCATGCCATTGAGGCGGAGCAGGCGGTATTGGGTGGCCTAATGCTAAACGATGAAGCCTGGTTTAACGTCTCAGATGTCATAACGGGCAAGGATTTTTACCGGGCCCAGCACCGCATTATCTTTGATGCTATGTATAGCCTTGCATCAGAAAATGAGCCGCTGGACGTCATTACGCTTTCTGAATGGATGCAAGCGAAAGGTGTGCTGGATAAAGCCGGGGGGCCGGGATATCTGGCTGAACTTGCTGAAAATACACCCGGTGCCAGCAATGTGGGCGCTTATGCAAAAATCGTTTCAGAGCGCTCGACCCTGAGGCAATTGATTGCTGCCGCGAATAGAATTGCAGAATCTGCTCTGGATCCTCAAGGGCGCGACAGCAAAGAGCTGTTGGAAACTGCTGAGCAGCAAGTATTTAGAATCCATGAAGGACACATACGCGATAGTGGCCCCGAAAATGTCAAACCCTTGCTTGAGAGAGCGGTTAAGCGCCTGGAAAGGTTGTTTGCCAGCGGTGATACCCTCACTGGCCTGGCAACTGGCTTCGAAGATCTGGATAAAAAAACTTCGGGCATGCAAAAATCTGATTTGATCATTGTAGCCGGCCGCCCGAGTATGGGGAAAACATCATTTGCCATGAATTTGGCGGAACATGCCTTGATGGATGATAAGGCGGAGGGCGCGGTACTGGTATTCAGTATGGAGATGCCAGCAGACCAACTGGTTATGCGTATGTTGTCTTCGCTGGGGCGTATAGACCAGACGAAAATGCGCAATGGAAAGATGGAGCCAGAAGATTGGGATCGCTTTGCCGGCGCTGTAGCGCAGCTAAAAGACCGCAATTTGTATATTGATGACTCACCAGCACTCAGTCCGAACGACCTGAAAACCCGGGCCCGGAGAGTCCACCGTGAGGCTGGTGGGCTGCGCATGATCGTAGTGGATTATTTGCAGCTGATGCGAGGTTCCGGCAAGTCAGATAATCGTACCGGAGAGATTTCCGAAATCTCGCGCTCGCTCAAGGCGCTGGCCAAGGAAATGGACTGCCCAGTGGTTGCCTTGTCTCAGCTGAATCGAAGTCTGGAAAACCGCCCCGACAAGCGTCCGATGATGTCAGATTTGCGAGAGTCTGGTGCCATTGAGCAGGATGCAGATGTTATTTTGTTTGTTTATCGTGACGAAGTGTATAACCCCGAAACAGAAGATAAGGGTCTGGCGGAACTCATCATAGGCAAGCAACGTAATGGTCCAATCGGTATGGTCAAACTTACATTTATTGGCCATCTCACCAAGTTTGAATCTCATATCCCGGATCACTTTGACGGATACATGATGAGTTAGGCGCCGTTTTTATGGCGCCATAATAAGGTAGTCAGCATCAGGTAGTAAAAATGGCAAAGACGAAGAGTGTATATGTCTGTGGAGATTGCGGATCTGAGCATCCGCAATGGCAGGGACAGTGCGCGAGTTGCAGTGAATGGAATACGCTTACACGCTTCACTCCTGCGGCAGGGAACACTAGCAGTGGGGCGAACCAGGCGCGTTCCATTAGTGTTTCTCTAAACACCGCTACGCGCAACGGTGGTTATGCGGGTAGCGATACTGAAGTTAAACATCTAAGTGAAGTCGAGATTGCCAGTAACCCCAGAATCAGCTCTGGCTTTGAAGAATTCGACCGAGTTCTAGGCGGGGGGTTTGTTCCGGGTTCAGTGGTACTTATGGGCGGGGAGCCTGGTGCCGGCAAGAGCACTTTGTTGTTGCAGGTCACTGCGCGATTGGCGAGTCAGGTTGGTGTATTGTATGTCTCTGGTGAGGAGTCGCTGCAACAGCTGGCCATGCGAGCGACGCGGCTTAAACTGCCTACTGACTCACTGCGTGTTGCAGCAGAAACCCGGGCTGAAGAAATTGCAGCACTGATGTTAGAGCATAAGCCGGGTGTGTTGGTACTAGATTCGATACAGGTCATGCAACTGGATTCTGTTGAAAGCGTACCAGGCAGTGTTAGCCAGGTTAGAGAAACCGCCGCATTTTTTACGCGCCTTGCCAAACAGTCTAATACGGTTGTGATTTTGGTTGGTCACGTTACTAAAGAGGGCTCTTTGGCTGGCCCAAAAGTGCTTGAACATATGATTGATTGTTTTGTCATGCTCGACAGCCCGGTGGGTTCTCGATATCGCACTTTGCGTGGTTTAAAAAATCGCTTTGGTGCGGTTAACGAGCTGGGTGTATTTGCCATGACCGACCTTGGCATGAGAGAGGTATCAAACCCCTCTGCTATTTTCTTGCAACGCTCGGACAAGCCTGCTGCCGGCAGCGTTACCACGGTTTTATGGGAAGGAACGAGGCCACTATTGATTGAGTTGCAGGCCTTGGTGGATGATGTGCAGGGAGGCTATCCCAAGCGTTTAGCCATCGGCCTGGATGCTCAAAGGCTGGGTATGCACCTGGCGGTTCTTCATCGCCACTGCGGCGTTTCGCTAAATGATCAAGACGTGTTTGCCAATGTGGTAGGAGGTGTGCGTGTTGGTGAGCCGGGTGTTGATCTGGCACTGTTATTAGCGGTACTCTCAAGTTATAAGAATCGGGTCATTCCAGCAGACATGGTAGTGTTTGGTGAGCTGGGGTTGACGGGAGAGGTGCGCCCTGTTGCAAACGGGCAAGAGCGTTTAAGGGAAGCCTATAAACATGGTTTCAGACGAGCTATTATTCCTGAGGGGAATAAGCCACGCCCTCCGATAGAGGGCATGGAAATTGTAACCGTAAGCGCCCTATCTAAAGCGTTGGCGGTCTTTGATGAGGCGTGAGTGCAAAAATACTAGCGAGAAATTTTCTTGTATTTTACACGATGGGGTTGATCGGTGGATTGGCCGGCAGCCTGCATGCGTGCTTTATGGTCCAGTTCATAGTCGCTGAAGTTTCCGGCGTACCACTCAACATGGCTGTCTCCTTCGAAGGCAAGTATATGAGTTGCAATTCTGTCCAGGAACCATCGGTCATGAGAAATAACCAGTATAGTGCCAGGAAAATTAAGTAGAGCTTCTTCTAAGGCTCGTAGAGTTTCTACATCCAGGTCGTTAGTAGGTTCATCTAACAGAAGAACGTTGGCGCCCTGTTTGAGTAATTTTGCCAGGTGTAGGCGGTTGCGTTCTCCGCCAGATAACTGGCCGACAATCTTCTGCTGATCAGTCCCCTTGAAATTAAAGCGACCAAGGTAGGCTCGTGAAGAGGTTTCGTAATTGCCAATTCGGATCAGGTCGAGCTTGTCTGAGACTTCTTCCCATACCGTGTTTTCAGAGTTAAGGTCTTCTCGGCTCTGATCCACATACGCGAGTTCAACTGTATCCCCTATATCTACGCTGCCGTCGTCAGGCTGCTCCTGGCCTGATAGCAGACGAAACAGAGTGGTTTTACCTGCGCCGTTACCTCCGATAATGCCAACAATTGCACCACGGGGAACGTCAAAAGAGAGGTTTTGAAAGAGTACGCGGTCTCCGAATCCTTTGCTGACTTCGTTGATAGAAAAGACTTTTTCGCCAAGTCTGGGGCCAGGTGGAATATATAAAGACTCTGTCTCTACGCGTTTTTGCGTGTCTTTGGACGACAATTCTTCAAATCGCGTTAGCCGTGCTTTACTTTTTGCCTGCCTGCCTTTTGGGTTACTGCGTACCCATTCCAGTTCAGATTTAATAGATCGTTGTCTGGCTTTTTCCTGTGACTCTTCTGCGGCCAGGCGTTTTTCTTTTGTTTCCAGCCAATTGCTGTAGTTGCCTTCGTAGGGGATACCTCTACCGCGGTCCAGCTCGAGAATCCAACCTGCTACATTGTCCAGGAAATAACGGTCATGGGTTACTGCCACTACAGTGCCGGGATAGTCATCCAGAAAACGCTCCAGCCAGGCAACGCTTTCAGCATCGAGATGGTTGGTAGGTTCATCGAGCAGCAACATATCAGGGCGAGAGAGTAGTAACTCGCAGAGAGCGACCCGGCGCTTTTCCCCACCAGAAAGTTTAGCAATATCAGCATCCCAGGCTGGAAGTCTGAGCGCGTCTGCAGCGATGTCGAGTGTGCGATCGAGATTCCATGCATCTTGGGCATCAATCTGAGTTTGCAACTCGCCCTGCTGTTCGAGCAGATCATTCATTTCCTCATCTGATAGAGGTTCGGCAAAACGTGCTGAGATTTCATCGAAGTCAGTGAGTAGCTTTTTGGTGGCACTCACGCCACGTTCTACGTTTCCGCGTACATCCAGATTGGGGTCGAGTTGAGGTTCCTGGGGCAGGTAAGCAACATGTAGTTCTTTTTGTGGTCGTGCTTCTCCCTCTATCTCTGCGTCCAGCCCGGCCATAATTTTTAATAGCGTAGATTTTCCTGAGCCATTCAGGCCCAGGACGCCAATTTTTGCACCCGGGAAAAAAGACAGTGATATATCTTCAAGAATTGTTCGGTTTGGAGGCACAATTTTTGAGACTTTGTGCATTGTGTAAACATACTGAGCCATGATTTTTTCATATCCGTGTTGTCGATAGGCTACAATCGTATAAGCGATCGTAGTCCCACTTTTAAGGTAGGAGAGTTTAGCTTCATATGTTTGATAAGAGTATGCGTATAAAAGGTTTTGACGATGAAATTTGGCAAGCCATGCAATTGGAAAACCAACGTCAGGAAGACCACATTGAGTTGATTGCGTCGGAAAATTACGCCAGCCCGCGTGTGCTGGAAGCGCAAGGCAGTGTATTAACCAATAAGTATGCCGAGGGTTATCCCGGTAAACGTTATTATGGTGGTTGTGAAAACGTAGATACAATTGAGAGCCTTGCCATAGATCGCGTAAAGCAATTGTTCAATGCGGACTATGCCAATGTGCAGCCTCACTCGGGTTCTCAGGCCAACGCTGCAGTTTATCTGGCATTGCTTGAGCACGGTGATACTGTGCTGGGTATGAGCCTGGCAGATGGCGGGCACCTGACGCATGGTGCATCGGTTAATTTTTCTGGCCGTATCTATAATGCGATTCAATATGGCCTGGATGAGCACGGTGTCGTGGATTACAACCAGGTTGAAGATCTTGCACGTGAACACAAACCAAAAATGATTGTTGCCGGTTTTTCTGCTTATTCCAGAAATATGGATTGGGGGCGCTTCAGGGCAATAGCTGATTCAGTGGGTGCATACTTGTTGGTGGATATGGCCCATGTTGCAGGCTTGATCGCGGTGGGTTTGTATCCAAGCCCCGTGCAAATAGCCGATGTAACGACTTCTACTTCCCATAAAACCCTGGGAGGCCCACGTGGTGGGTTTATATTGGCAAAATCAAATGCTGAAATAGAGAAGAAACTTAACTCGGCAGTGTTTCCGGGATCTCAGGGTGGTCCGCTAATGCATGTGATTGCGGCTAAGGCGATCTGCTTTAAAGAAGCCATGACTGATGAATTTGCCGAATATCAGCAGAAAGTTTTGGCCAATGCGAAGGTTATGGTGGACGAATTTCTGAAGCGTGATTATAAAATTGTATCTGGTGGTACGGACAATCATCTATTTTTGCTGGATCTGATAGGTCGGGAGATTACCGGTAAACAAGCTGATGCGGTACTGGGTACGGCCAATATTACGGTCAACAAAAACTCTGTACCCAATGATACGCGTTCACCATTTGTGACCAGTGGCTTGCGGATCGGTTCCCCAGCGGTTACACGGCGCGGATTTGGGGAGGCTGAATGTAGACAGCTGACCGGTTGGATATGTGATGTTTTGGACGATATTGAAAACGAAAATATGATTGTCTCTGTGCGATTGAAAGTGCTTGCTCTGTGCGCAAAATTTCCAGTTTATACGGCGTCTGCATAACCTCCGAAACGCCAGGTAAATTTAGCTGAACAAGTAACAGATAAGCCCGTATATGAGGGCGATTGGAAACTGCTAATGCATTGTCCCTTTTGTGGTGCGGATGATACCAAGGTCATTGATAGCCGGCTGGTTACCGAGGGCGACCAGGTGCGGCGGCGGCGAGAATGTACAAGCTGTGGTGATCGCTTTACAACCTTTGAAACGGCAGTATTGGTCATGCCGCGCATTGTAAAACGTGATGGTGCCCGGGAGCCTTTTAATGAGGAAAAACTCAGGGCGGGGATTTTGCGAGCGTTGGAAAATCGTCCGGTTGAAACTGATCGTATAGAAGCATCCTTCAACCATATCCAGCACCATTTACGTTCCCTTGGGGAGCGCGAGGTTAATTCTGGATATCTTGGTGACATCATTATGGAAGAATTGCGAAACTTGGATGAAGTAGCCTATGTCAGATTTGCTTCGGTGTATCGGCGCTTTGAACATGTACGTGAATTCCAGGAAGCCATTGATAAATTGGCAACGGGGCGCAAGAAACGTAAGCCCTCAAAAGGTAAAAAAGGCTCA
>JAHRWB010000191.1 GCA_019090385.1 Pseudomonadales bacterium
CGGTAACGCCTATATCACGTAGTCGCTGAATGTATTTTCGCAACTCAGCCTCCTCACCAATATTCGCAACGCCAGAGGGCCCGGCTACGCCTTCTTTATCAAGCATAGAGCGGTAGGAGTCGAGTTGACCGTACATTTTCATGCCTTTTTCTATTCTTTCAATTGAAGCCTGCTTGTCGCTTGCCGGAATGATTGCAGTGGGTACTCCGGCAACAATACGTGGTTCCGGGCGACCTGCTTCTGCGGCAGCTTTGCGAATTTTGGGGATAATATGGTCTTCCAGCGTTTTCAATCCGGTCATCCATGTGATAGTGCCATCTGCCATAGTAGCGGCCAGTTTCAGCATAATATCGCCCAGAGCAGCAACTAGTATAGGTACGGGTTTTGAATCGGTAACTGTAATTCGACCTCTCGCAGTATATTGATCTCCGCTAAAGCTGACCTTTTCGTTTTTTGCTGCAGGCGTCAGTATTGATAGGTATTCGCGCATGTGCTTTGCAGGCTTGTCGTAGGACATGCCCAGCATGCCTTCGATAATGGGTTTATGGGAAAGACCCAGGCCAAGATGAAAACGGCCGTTAGATGCCACGTTTGTGGTCGCCGCCTGTTGAGCCATGATCAATGGATGACGCGGATAGCTGGGTACTACCGCAGTGCCCAACTGGATAGTTGATGTCTGCTGGCCTACTACAGCCAGCGCGGTCATGGCATCCAGACCGAACATATTTGCCATCCAGAAGCAATCAAAGCCATGTGCTTCCATTTGTTGTGCTCTTGCGATGAGTCCCGGGAATGTTGTTTCCGGACCAGATGCAGCACCTGAGTTAATTCCTATTTTCATTCTTCTTCTCCCTTGGATTATTCCATTGTATTAGTTGTTTTACAGTCACTGGTTCGATAGCAGGTAGTGATAAATTCAATCTTGCTGAAAATAATTGTCCAAATGAACCTGGGTAGCTACCGTTAATATAACATTTTTATGGGTTAGGCCATTTGTCAGGGTTCTGGTCCTTCCCGCTTTGTGATTTTGCACGTAACCAAACGGCTTCTAGCAAGCAAGGCCAAGCCTCCTGGAGGCTGACTAGCCCGTCACCATTTGCATCATATAGCCTGTTTGCAATACAGTCTTTTAGTGCTTCAAGAAAATAAATGTCAGGATCTCCTACGCCACCGTTCCAATCGCCATAGGCAGGTTGGTTAGCTCGCGAAGCGGACATAATTCGGAATTTTCTTCGTTCCGGACCGGCACCCCGTCTTAAAGCTTCTTCTGCTTTATCTAACACCGCACCGGAATAACAGGGCTGGAGTAAAGTTGTTACCGCCAGACAATCTTTGCCTTCATCATGAAAAGTTTTAGCTACTAACGAAATAAAATCAGCAGTATTTATCTCTGTTTTTTTGGCAACGATTTTATTACTTCGCCTTTCCAGGTAACGATCCTTAAATATCATGATGTGTTCTCCATTCGCTTTGGCCTTTCCATGGGAGATCACGGTAATGATAACTTCTGAACAATTGCAATCCAGATTTTTTATGGCGTCGCGAACTAATGATGACAGTTTGTCCGGGTCGTATTTGAAACCACTGGAAATTTGTTCAGGTTGAATTTGTATAATATTTTGCGCACCTAGTTCGTTTAGGATATTGGCACTTTTTCCGCGTAACCAATCAAAGCCAGTACTGTCATCCAGTTGGATGACAAGGCCAAGTGTACTAATTCCGTCGGGGCAGGGGCCAAGGTCACCTGTTAGACCATAACCCTGAGGTGCGGGGGGTGGTGGTACTGGAGAAGGAAGCGGTGGCGCGGGTATCTGGGGAGGTCTCACAAGCGGCTTTCCGTTATTCCCCTCGCCACCCGCTTCGAAAAGCTGGTTGTTTAGTGTTACAAGATTTGAGAAGTCGAGAACGGCATAGTAGCGTTTTCCTTTTTTATGTCCAAAAGGCCAGCCTATTGGGCCGGTGGGGTCGTTAACCACTGTCAGACCCTCAATAGGATTTCCTATTGCCCAAAATGCGTTTTCTTGTGCCATGCCCGCCAGGGGATTGAACCCGTATATAATCCAGTCACCTTTTTTTGAGGGACCATAAGACTTTTGCGTCGACAGGCTTGTTTCTGTAGCGTGAACTTGCCCAATTTCTCCTTCTGACATGCCATCGTCAACTATCGTACCTTCCGGCATTGGGTGATACTCGGCAAGTAAAGTTATTCCGGGCAGACTAGCTTGAGGAAGGACGTTCGCCATAGAAGCAATTACTTGTCGTTCCTGGAACCATGCCTGGTTGGTTACTTCGAAATCTAGCCATACAGTCGATTCAGATGTGGTATCAGAAACGTAGGCAAAGCGAATGTGGTAATTTCCCATTTCCATATTGGAAGGAATCTGAAAGGCAATGACCTGGGTGTTTTCGTAGGGTGAGGACTCAAAAAGCGTAATGCGTTGCTGATGAGTTTTATCTGTTCCCAGTTTTTTCCAATACAGGTGCATCTCGCCGTCACTTGTATTGGTACTGGAAATAATAGCTCGAACGGTTTCACCGGGTATGGGTTTTACTGGTAAGGTACTTGCGGATTCAATGCGACTGAAAAATCGTGAAACCCATAGCAAGGGAGTTGCAATGTCCTCATCCTGCACATATTCAACTTCTTTAGGTTGGGGCCTTCCACTACATCCGCCAATTATTAAACTGATGAAGAGATAAAAAAAAAGGTATTTTGCCTTTATGGGCATTCTGGCTCCAGTATGGTTTTGGAAGGTGATAGGCATTGCTACGGTTATTCCCCTGTTGCGAAGAGCCTATCAACCAGTGCTTCACAACGGGCCCGTTCCGGGGCATGGAATTGCATCATGCGCACTGTGTAAGGGTCTCCGCCAAAAAATATTTCGTAATGTTCCTGACGACTGCCAAATTCAGTAGCAATGGCATCCCAGGCGAGCTTTTGGAGGCGAACCTTATCTATAGCCTCCATTCCAGGGCCACCAACATAACTGTCTAGTGCGTCTTTTATTTCGTCATTTTCGAAGTCGGCCTGGGTTGGGGTCATAACGATACCGCTAGAACCGATGCGTCGAATAATATCGCAAACCATGGTATTTACGTAGGGAAAGAATTGACGCATGGCCGCGGCTCCGGCAAAGCTTTCAAAGGCGTGCACATTGCCTTTAACATTTATCGCGGCAGAGGCGTCAACCGGACCACCATTAATTTGTTCAGTTGCAGCAACACGCTGCAATAATTCGTTGCCGGCACCACAGATCAAGCCTTCTGCAATTTGGATATATCCTATCAACTCTCCCAGCATTTCCTGGTAGCGGGGCATTTTATCCCGGCCATTTACGCTTGCCAGCTTACAGGCCAAGCCTGTCATAAAGCGCAGTTTTTCGGTTCCTCTGATCACTGCTTGCATACCGACATGTCCGGGAAAGGCGATGATCAGAGTATTGTAGGATTGAATGTCCCCGGCCACAAAAACACGCGACCAGGGAATCAGAACATCTTTAAAAACAGCGATGGCGTCGCCTTCATCAAATCGGTGGCTCAGAGGCCGGTCGAAAGGGTTGCGTTCCAGATCGTAAGTTTCTCTGGCTATAAAGCTCAGCCCCTCCGTTGCAACCGGAACCGCGAAGGCAACTGCGTATGCTTCTTCGCCTTTCTTACGTGGAAGAAAAGGACCAACCAACAGTTCATCACTGACAGGTGCCAATGTTGATAGCATTCTGGCACCTGAAACGATAATACCTTTACTGGTTTCTTTCACAATTTTTAAGGCTTGTTGTGCATCGGGGCCTTTACTGCGATCAACATGGGGATCGAGTAAGGTATGAGTCATGCATATATCGTTGTCACGGCAGTATGCATAAAAATTAATGGCATTTTCGGCAAATTGTTTATCTTTTGCACCAAGAACATGGGGTACGCGGGCCATATCGGTAACCCAGGCATTCATAAAATCAGGTAATCGGCCCATTAAGCCATAGGTATGTTCGCAGCGCAGGCGTTCTCCGCGTATGCGTTGTTCGAGCTGCTTGTGGTTTGTTACATAAAGGAAGGAGTTGCTGACAGGTGCATCGTCTTTAGGAGATGCAAAAGTCAATTCGGAGCCTAGCTCGGGGTCAAAGTGGCGATCATAATGACGGGCCAGTTCGGTAGCGACTCCTCTGTAACCAGGATAACTTGTTACGTCCCGGACTAAATCACCGTTTACATAGATTTTTCGGCCATCCTGGAGCCCTTTTATATATTGCTCACCTGTACGTGCTCCCATGTGCATTGCTCCTTATCAATTAATGCCGCAAATTTTTGATTGATTAGCACTTAATGTACACGATTAATTATGCGCTGGCTTTTGCTATTCCC
>JAHRWB010000192.1 GCA_019090385.1 Pseudomonadales bacterium
CAAACACCGTCAGACTGGTGACGAAGCCCAAACCCCAATGCGGAACTTAATCCGATCATGGAAATACTCATCACCAAAATGGTCATGACCAATTCAACAAGCGTGAATCCTTTTGCTCGACTACCCACACGCACCTCGAAAAGCAAAACCTCCGGGTGCAACGCACAGATTGAACGTAGCGTCGCCGGAAACCTCCAATCCGATACCCAGATCTGGATTAAGCACTGTAGCGCCCGCAGTACTACTAACAATACTTCCCAGTCCGTCGAAGTCGATAACGAGGGCTGTACTGGAATCAAGATGCGTCTGACCCACGCCATTTAGAACTCGAATGGCTGCATCGCTGTGGGCAATCATCGCAGTCCGAAGCTCAGCGGCACTACCTGTTCTGTCGGCCAGAACTCGAAAACGCCAATCTGATCCGGACTGATCCAGCACAAAGGAAATGCCCAAGTCCTGCCGCGCCTGAGCCTGGCTCAGAGAAAAACGTAACAGCGCCATACTCTCCTGTACAACCAGGCTTGGACGAAACGAACTGGCACCCATTAACTTGCTAACCGCAAAGGCCGATAAAATACCCAACAATAACAATACGGTAACCAGTTCGACGATAGTAAACCCGGTTCCATGTTCCAAACTAGATATTGGTAAAATTTTCACCTGAAACTACTCGCATTATTCCAAGCAGCAGACAACCGACAAGGCACTACCTTAAGGCAACACCTGTGTAGATGTAATCACCGCCCCGGTAGCGGAGTTATAAACAACCATCGGGACCGTGGCACCACTTAAACTGGTTTCTGCAGTATAGTAATAAGCACATAGTGGAGTGGCCTGTACCGTAACAAAATCTTCTGTCCTTCCCACCACATTCGATAGTGCAGCCACATCCACCACGCTCGGCGCACCAACTTGCAGTACGCCCTCAAATATGTCTTCGCAATCCTGAGAAGTAGTCACTGTACTTGTGCCAGAACTCCGATCAACTAACCCATAGGGATATCCATCCGCATCAACGCGCAGATTATTAAAATTTAGAATTTGAGTATTGGGCACGGGTTGTCCCTGTGCAATCCACTGCGCATGATAAAGGGATACACCAGTTTGAAAGCTACCCGTCACACCTTCGAATACGGCCTGGTGAGCTTCATCTGTCACGCCCATAAAACGCGGCAACGCCGTTGCTGCCAATATGCCCAACAATATAATAACCACCACTAGTTCAATGATGGTAAACCCTCTGTAACCACGGTACATCCCGCCTCCTTGAGAATTCTTAAACAGATGTCATCTGACAGATAAACACGCTCACAGCTAAGCATAGCTTATATCCAGGATTCAGCAGGTAGATTAGGCTTATTACCCAGCGGCTACGCCAGACAAATCCCATAAAGGCAGAAATACGCCCAAGGCCATAACCAGCACCATTGCGCCAATAGCTATAATCAACAATGGTTCTATGGCTTCTGTCAGCCCCTGAAGCGCGTAATCCACTTCCTCAGTATAAAAACTTGCCGCTTCATCCAAGAGTTCGACCATGGTTCCCGATTCTTCACCCACAGCCATCATCTGCAGAACTACCGGTGTAAACATATTAGTAGCGGTTGCCGCGTTTAAAATACTGTCTCCACGCTCGATTGACTTGCGCATATCCCCGATCTTGCTCTCCATATACAGATTGCCCACCGAGCCTTCCACAACCGTCAACCCATTTGTAACGGGTATACCTGAGTCAAGCACAATGGCAAATGACTGACAAAACCGACTCAAATTAATGCGTTCAAAGATCTTCCCAAGAACCGGCATACGGAGTTTTTTTTCATCCCACTTTAGTCGACCAGCATCTGTATTCAGGTAGCGCTTACCCCCATACAAAACACCGCCTAAGAACAATAACAAGACTACCCAATACTCAACAAAAAAATTTGAAACGGCTAAAATCACCTGTGTTTGCCAGGGTAGTTCTGCGCCGAACTTAGCAAACACCCCGGCAAATGCCGGTATGACAAACATATTCAGAATGACAATGGCTATACCAATGGCAACAAGTACAAATGTCGGATAACGGGTGGCTGACTTTATCCGTTTCAGTGTTTCTCGCTCTAGATCCAGATGTTTAGCAATATGCTGAAAAGCCATATCCAGCTTACCGGTATTCTCTCCCACGAAAATAACACTGACATACAAGTGACTAAATACGCCATCATGTTGTTTCAGGCTGGTGGCCAAATCCATACCTGACTCCAGGGAATCTGCTATCTCCGACAATATGCTGGAAAAATGTGGGTTTTGCGATGAACTGGACAAACCCCGAATGGCACGAACTATTGGTATACCCGCTCTCATCAAACTACGCATCTGACGTGAAAATAAAATCATTTCATCCAGATTTACCTTGTTTTTCTTAAGCCAATCCAGCTTAAATTTCTGGGCATCCGATACCTCTATCTTCACTTCCCTGATATTCAGCGGTATTGCACCACTATCCGTTAACTGGCGTGCTATGAGAGAAGCGGAGCTACCCTCCATCTCTCCATGAAAAGATTGTCCCTGGCTATCTTTAGCATGATACTCAAATAAACTCATTTACAAGACACCACAACAACACCCATCAATTGCATGACTAGTTCAGACTGTCACGGAATGAACCGGACCCTTTGCTCAGCAAGCCGGAATTAATATCCATCTGTTCGCCGCTAATCATTTCAAGACCTTCAATATTCAAGTCTTCCACCTGCCCGGAAAGAGCAAGCACTTCCGACAATGATGTTGTGCCGGCGACGGCCAAATCCAGCGCACTCAACACCAAAGGCCGATACCCATCATGAGCGCGTGCTGTTTTTACAAACAATTCGGCATTTTCCGATCGCAAGGTATTCGCTAGTTTTTCGTTAAATTCCAGCAACTCAAAGACCGGTATACGTCCTCGATAGCCAGTTTTGTTACACTGGGGGCAACCTTGACCTTTGAAAAACTGTAGTTCTTGTGCTTTGAACTCACCTACCAAAGCACCGAGCCATGCTATTTGCTGACTGTCGATGGCTTCCGGAGAACTACAGCGGACGCAAATACGGCGCACTAGCCTCTGCGCAATAACAGCCCGTAAGGTACTTGCAGCAAGATAACCCTCAATGCCTATATCCAACAGCCGAGTGGCACTACTAATAGCATCATTGGTATGCAAAGTGGACAATACCAGATGACCTGTCATTGAAGCACGTAACGCTATTTCAGCCGTTTCTTTATCGCGAATTTCCCCTAACAATAAGACATCGGGATCCTGCCGTAACGCTGCCCTGAGCACACTGGCAAATGTCAGGCCAATTTTCGCATTCACCTGTACCTGACTAACCCGCTCCAGCTGATATTCCACCGGATCTTCAACCGTAATTATTTTTTTTTCTTCGCTATTAAGCTCATTCAGCGCACCATACAAAGTAGTAGTTTTACCACTACCTGTTGGACCTGTCACAAGAATTAATCCGTTAGGACGATGTATAAGGTATTGCAGCCGCTTAACC
>JAHRWB010000193.1 GCA_019090385.1 Pseudomonadales bacterium
CACGCTCTCTTTCTTCCGGTGCATTATCAATCTGGTCGAAATCCTTAAACTCACCTGAACCATATGTTTCAGCACATACGCGTGTTAACGCAGCTGTTAAGGTTGTTTTACCATGGTCAACGTGACCTATCGTGCCAACGTTAACATGCGGTTTATTACGCTCAAATTTTTCCTTAGCCATGGAACGGGCCCTCTACTCAAAAAACGTTAATAAAAACTGTTTATTTTTTCCCGATTGTCTCAGCAATGCTGCTTGGTACTTCTGCATAGTTAGAAAATTCCATAGTAAACGTAGCTCTTCCCTGACTTGCAGAACGCAATGACGTTGCATAGCCAAACATTTCACCCAAGGGAACTTCTGCACGTACAATTTTACCCGATGGATTTTCATCCATTCCACTAATCATCCCGCGACGACGATTCAAATCACCTACCACATCACCCATATACTCTTCGGGGGTAACAACTTCTACCGTCATAACAGGTTCCAGCAATGCTGGCTCTGCAATTTTGGCTCCATCACGCAGGGCCATTGAACCAGCAATCTTAAATGCCATTTCATTTGAATCCACCTCGTGATAACTACCATCAAATAAAGTTGCCTTTACTCCGATCAGCGGATAACCAGCAATTACTCCATTTTTCATTTGGTCGCTGATGCCTTTTTTTACCGCTCCAATGTATTCACGAGGCACCACACCACCAACGATTTCATCAACAAATTCGTAAATCTCACCATCCTCGCTCTCGAGCGGCTCCAGTTTTAGCCATACGTGACCATACTGGCCTCGGCCACCCGTCTGACGTACAAATTTGCCTTCAATTTCAACTGACTTACGTATGCTTTCACGGTAAGCAACTTGTGGCTTACCGATATTTGCTTCAACACTAAATTCACGCCGCATACGATCGACAATAATATCCAGATGCAACTCACCCATTCCAGAAATAATGGTCTGCCCGGATTCTTCATCTGTCTCTACTCTGAAAGACGGGTCTTCCTGGGCCAATTTACCCAGCGCCACACCCATCTTTTCCTGGTCAGGAATAGACTTAGGCTCGACTGCAACGGAAATAACCGGTTCCGGGAACTCCATTCGCTCAAGTGTAATATGGTTGCTCAGGTCACAAAGTGTATCACCCGTAGTGACATCCTTAAGACCAATTGCAGCCGCAATATCTCCCGCGCGGACTTCTTTTATTTCTTCGCGATTATTAGAGTGCATTTGTACCATTCGGCCAACACGCTCGCGTTTTTGCTTAACCGGATTGTAGAGCTGGTCGCCAGAATTCAAAACACCAGAATACACTCTAAAAAAGGTCAAAGTACCCACAAATGGATCCGTAGCAATTTTAAATGCCAGGGCCGCAAAAGGCTCTTCATCGCTGGCAGATCGCTTCTCGGTCGTCTCACCATCATCCAATGTACCTTCGATAGCTTTTACTTCATTGGGTGCAGGCATATATTCAATAACCGCATCCAACATAGCCTGTACGCCTTTATTCTTAAAAGCGGACCCACATAACCCCAGTACAATTTCGTTCGCTAATACTCGAAATCGCAGACCTGTGCGTATATCTTCTTCGTTTAGCTCACCCTCTTCGAGGTATTTTTCTGTTAATTCATCATTGGCCTCAGCTGCAGCCTCCATCATAGCTTCACGATATTCTTCGCACTGGGCCTGCATATCTTCAGGAATATCTTCATATTCAAAGGTCAAACCCTGATCAGCCTCATTCCACAAAATGGCCTTCATTTTAACCAGGTCAATAATACCCTTGAAGTTTTCTTCAGCACCAATGGCCAGCTGGATAGGAACACAAGTTGCCCCCAAACGCGTATTGATCTGCTCAATTACCCGTAAAAAATTAGCACCTGCCCTGTCCATTTTGTTTACGAAAACAATACGCGGCACTTCATAGCGATCTGCCTGCCGCCATACTGTTTCGGATTGTGGCTCTACACCTGAGGTAGCACAGAAGACCACCACAGCACCATCCAGCACGCGCAGAGAACGCTCTACCTCAATGGTAAAATCAACGTGCCCAGGGGTATCTATAATGTTGACGCGATGCCGATCAAATTGCTGACTCATACCCGCCCAAAAACAGGTAGTTGCCGCAGAAGTAATTGTTATACCTCGCTCCTGCTCCTGTTCCATCCAGTCCATAGTGGCAGCGCCATCATGGACCTCACCAATCTTGTGTGACAGCCCTGTATAAAAAAGAACGCGCTCTGTAGTCGTGGTTTTACCCGCGTCCACGTGGGCAACAATACCAATATTGCGATATCGACTGATTGGGGTACTACGGGCCATGATGCTCTCCGACGGCTGTTTGCAGTTTTAGTGTAGTTCTTAAGTAAATCTTAATGATGGTTTTAGAAGCATTAGAAACGATAGTGCGAAAACATTTTGTTGGCTTCAGCCATACGATGCGTATCTTCGCGTTTTTTCACCGCTGTTCCACGGCCTTCAGCAGCGTCGCCCAACTCGCCAGCCAGTCTGGCTGCCATGGACTTCTCTCCACGCTTTCTAGCGCACTCAACCAACCACCGCATGGCCAGAGCCTGGCGCCGACTGGCACGCACCTCAACGGGCACCTGATAAGTAGCACCACCCACACGGCGTGATTTTACTTCAACAAAAGGCGCAACCGCTTCCAGCGCACGCTCAAACACATCTACCGCGCCACCTTCACTATTTTCCTCAATGCGTCCCAAAGCCCCGTATACAATATTCTCGGCCACGGATTTTTTACCACTGACCATTACGTGGTTAATGAACTTTGCTACAGTTTGATTGTGATATTTGGGATCTGGCAGTATTTCTCGTTTAGCAACAACACGACGACGGGGCATCAGTGTCTCCTTTTATTCAGGTCAGCCTGGATATGCAGCGAAATCGCCCAACCCAGCCTTACTTGGAGTTTTAGGCTTCCAGTATTGAAAGCCCTTTTAAATTATATTTTTCTGGTATCTATTTTCTGGTATTAATTACCTGGTGCTTTCAAAGTACCTATTTAGGACGTTTGGCACCATACTTTGAGCGACCTTGACGGCGATCCGATACACCCGAAGTATCCAGGGTGCCACGAACAGTATGATATCTAACACCTGGAAGGTCTTTTACCCGACCCCCACGTATCAAAACAACAGAGTGCTCCTGTAGATTGTGCCCTTCTCCGCCAATGTAGGAGTTGACTTCAAACCCATTGGTCAAACGCACGCGGCACACTTTGCGTAGCGCTGAGTTTGGTTTTTTGGGTGTCGTTGTATATACGCGCGTACAAACTCCACGTCGTTGGGGACAACCCTGAAGTGCAGGCACCTGGCTTTTTTCTGCCTTTCGCTTGCGCGGTTTGCGAACCAGTTGGCTGGTCGTTGCCATTCATATTCTCCATCAATTTCTGACTTATGTACGCTTCAGCACCTTAAATCAGATTTCTTTTAATAACCTAAAATTACATTTATCCGCATCTCTACCAGATACGGTAAAAGGCGCGCGATTCTAATCGCCACGCCTTACCCGGGTCAAGGGATGAAAGAACTTTATTCTTCATCCTCTACATTGCTTAGCGCTTCAAACAAGGCTTGTTCCACCTCATCAGCAGTAGCGCCCTGCTCCTTGGCCAGTCGCAATGCGAATTCTTCCTCTTTGGCACGTTTACGCTCGTTGTGATATGACATGCCAGTACCGGCTGGAATTAGCCGGCCCACAACAACGTTTTCTTTCAGACCACGTAAATGATCCCGCTTTCCAGTTACTGCCGCCTCTGTAAGAACACGGGTAGTTTCCTGGAAAGATGCTGCTGACAGGAAGGACTCTGTAGCCAGTGAGGACTTGGTAATACCCAGCAAAATCCTTTCAAATTTTGCCGGCTCTTTACCTTCCTCTACCAGACGCTCGTTCTCTCCGCGTACCGCGATGAACTCGACCTGCTCCCCTCGTATAAAGCTGGAATCACCGGGCGCAACTATTTCAGCCTTCCGAAGCATCTGACGCACGATAACCTCAATATGCTTATCGTTAATGATAACGCCCTGTAAGCGATATACTTCCTGAATTTCGTTGGTGATATATTCTGCTAATGGCTTTACACCCTTAAGCTTAAGAATATCGTGGGGGCTGAGGGGGCCTTCAGAAACAACTTCACCCCGTTCCACGGTTTCACCATCAAACACCGAAATATTTCGCCATTTATGAATAAGACTTTCCAGTGGTGATCCACCATCCTGAGGTGTGATAACCAATCGGCGCTTGCCCTTAGTCTCCTTACCAAAACTTACCAAACCACTGGCACCGGCAAGAATAGCGGCTTCTTTAGGTTTGCGCGCCTCGAACAAGTCTGCAACCCGAGGCAAACCACCGGTAATGTCACGGGTTTTTGATCCTTCCTGGGGAATTCTAGCGATAATTTCGCCAATACCCACCTGGTCACCATCTTCCAGGTTTAAAATCGCGTTTGCAGGTAAAAAGTAGTGTGCTGGCACGTCTGTACCAGTGATGCGAATAGCTTCTCCCTCAGCATCAACCAAAGACACCGCTGCTCGCAGTTCTTTCGATGCAGTGGGACGATCTTTCGGGTCTAGCACTGTGATATTAGTCAGGCCGGTTAACTCATCGGTGACACGGTTAATGGTTAACCCTTCTTCCATGTCCTGAAAAACAATCTTACCCGCCATTTCGGTTACGATCGGGTGGGTATGCGGGTCCCATTGCGCGATTTGCTGGCCCGCCTCTACAGCATCACCAGGCTTGACGCTCACTACCGATCCATAAGGAAGCTTGTATTTCTCCCTCTCTCGACCATGACTGTCAGCAATGGCAATTTCGCCTGAACGAGAAACCGCAACCAAGTCGCCATTTTCGCGCTGCACAGTTTTCATATTGTGCAGACGCACACTACCGTCATGTTTAACCTGAACACTGTCCACGGCCGATGCTCGCGATGCAGCACCACCAATGTGGAAGGTACGCATGGTGAGCTGAGTTCCCGGCTCACCGATGGATTGAGCAGCAATAACACCTACCGCTTCTCCAACGTTAACTTTATGCCCTCGCGCCAGGTCACGACCGTAACAGTTGGTACACACTCCATGAGTCGTTCGACAAGTAATTGCAGAGCGAACTACCATTTCGTCGATGCCCAGTTCTTCAAACTGGTCTACCCAGTACTCATCAAGCATCGTGCCCGTTTCTATCAATATAGTTTTACCATCTGCCGCATAGACATTTTCTGCCACCAGCCGACCAAGAACACGCGCACTGAGGGGCTCAACAATATCCCCCCCTTCAATCATGGCAGATACAAAAATGCCATCCTCTGTGCCACATTCCTGCTCAGTAACCACCATATCCTGAGCTACATCGACCAACCGCCGTGTCAAATAACCAGAGTTAGCTGTTTTAAGCGCAGTATCCGCAAGACCCTTTCTCGCTCCGTGCGTAGAAATAAAATACTCGTTTACCGACAAGCCTTCGCGGAAGTTAGCAATAATAGGCGTTTCGATAATGCTTCCATCCGGACGCGTCATCAGACCACGCATTCCAGCTAGCTGACGAATCTGCGTGGGGGACCCTCGAGCGCCAGAATCTGAATAGATATAAACCGAATTAAACGAATCCTGAACAAACTCTTCTCCAGTGCTAGCTTTTACTGGCTCCAGCGAAATACCATCCATCATTGCCCGTGCCACCAGCTCATTCGCCCGGGACCATATATCTACAACTTTGTTATATTTTTCGCCCTGGGTAACAAGCCCGGATGCAAATTGTGACTCGATTTCGTTTACTTCGGACCGCGCATCACTGATAAGCTGCGATTTGGTTTCCGGGATAACAAAATCGTCGACGCAAATTGATGCACCTGATGAGGTTGAATGCCTAAAGCCCATATACATAAGCTGATCGGCAAAAATAACAGTTTCTTTTAAACCAACATTTCGATAACAAGCATCAATTAGTGCTGATATGGCCTTCTTGTCCATAGACCGGTTAACCATCTCGAAGGATAATTCCTTCGGAACAATTTCGTAAAACAACGCTCTACCAACAGTCGTATCCACCATCGTGCGCTCTTCATACATCGAGCCATCTTCAGCTTCCTTGCGCTGGACAATTCGTACCTTGATTTTGGCGTGAATATTTACTTTGCCGTTTGCGTGGGCACGATGCACCTCATCGGTGTCCGCGAAAATCATGCCCTCACCTTTGACATTTATTCGCTCGCGAGTCATGTAATACAAACCGAGAATAACGTCCTGGGAAGGCACAATGATAGGCTCGCCACTCGCCGGGGACAGGATATTATTAGTGGACATCATCAATGTCCTGGACTCCAGCTGAGCTTCCAGGGTCAATGGCACGTGTACCGCCATCTGGTCACCGTCAAAATCTGCGTTATATGCTGCACACACTAATGGGTGCAATTGAATAGCCTTACCCTCGATGAGGGTTGGCTCAAATGCCTGGATACCCAGTCTGTGCAAGGTTGGCGCACGATTCAGTAAAACCGGGTGCTCTCGAATAACGTCAGCGAGAATATCCCAAACCTCTGAAGTTTCTTTTTCAACCATCTTCTTGGCAGCTTTGATGGTAGTGGCCAGGCCACGCGCTTCAAGCTTTCCAAAGATGAAAGGTTTAAATAACTCCAACGCCATCTTTTTTGGCAAGCCGCACTGATGCAATTTGAGGGTAGGCCCTACAACAATTACCGAACGCCCCGAGTAATCGACACGCTTGCCCAGCAGGTTCTGTCGGAAGCGACCTTGCTTGCCCTTTATCATGTCTGCCAGAGACTTAAGTGGCCGCTTGTTTGATCCGGTTATGGCGCGTCCACGACGACCATTGTCAAGTAAGGCATCCACAGATTCCTGCAGCATGCGCTTTTCATTACGCACGATAATGTCCGGCGCACTAAGATCTAATAGCCGCTTAAGACGATTGTTTCGATTAATCACGCGCCGATACAAATCATTCAGATCAGAAGTAGCAAAACGCCCACCATCCAGGGGCACCAAAGGCCGCAAATCGGGTGGCAGAATGGGCAGCACCTTCATTATCATCCAGCGCGGATCGTTGCCTGAAGTCACAAACGCTTCCATCAATTTCAAACGTTTGGAGAATTTTTTAATTTTTGTTTCAGAATTGGTTGCCGGGATTTCTTCCCTTAATATGGCAATTTCTTCATCAAGGTCCAATGCTATTAATAAATCCTGAATAGCTTCAGCACCCATCTTGGCAACAAATTCATCGGCGTATTCTTCGAGCTTCTGATAATATTCTTCATCAGTCAGCAATTGACCCGGTTCCAGATCGGTCATTCCCGGCTCGATAACCACATAGGATTCAAAATAGAGAACCCGCTCAATATCTCTCAATGTCATATCAAGCAACAGCCCGATACGCGACGGCAGTGATTTCAAAAACCAAATGTGCGCAACTGGACTGGCCAGTTCAATATGGCCCATACGATCACGACGCACTTTGGTTAGCGTTACCTCAACACCACATTTCTCGCAGATTACACCACGGTGCTTAAGCCGCTTGTACTTTCCACACAGG
>JAHRWB010000194.1 GCA_019090385.1 Pseudomonadales bacterium
ACTGATGCAGCAGGAAGTAAACGACGAATAAAAAAATAAATGAACTGTGTTGGTTTTAAATACCTTAATGTATGAAATAGCCGCTCCGCTTGCTTAATCACCGCTACTCTTCCAATAACTAAGTAATTTGTTCAACTACATCAAAACAAGTGCTGGCGACTTCAATCAATTCATCGACCTCGATTAAACCGCTCGCATCTCCACTCCCTATTACATCAACAAAAGCCTGGGCACATTGCTTTTGTCCTTTATCCTGACGCCACAATCGCTCAGATCTAAAACCTTGCCAACCAAAGCCCTTGAGTGCGCGAAAATTATTCAGCTGTAAAATACCCCCGCCGCAAAAAACTTCCAAGCGCTCTTTGGGGAATGCCTTACTTCCATTGGCCAGATAATTAATAGAGCCGATAGAAGTGCCCCCAATGACTGGACGATTATAAGTGTGGCAAGCCCGAAATCTTTGGTCCACCGATATCACATATATTCCGATGGCGCATGGCTTTGTGTATCTCATCGCCGTCATGGATTGGTATTCAAGACGAGCGCTCGCATGGTGAGTCCCGAACACACTGGAACCCAGTTTTTGCATTGAGGCACTTGAAGAGGAAATACATAATTATGGCACACCAGAGATATTCAACACTGATCACTACACCTGCTCGGGTAATCTTCATCTCGGACTCCTTCTACATTTCAAATGGGCTTGTTCCTACATCCCATTTTGGCGCATCGACGCCGGTATGTAAGCTGGGAGGAGTCCACTACATCTGGTGATAGGTGGAGCTAGGAAGATACCCCGTTTGAAAACACAGGGCGAGCCGTCCTTATGCTCTGAGCGTGCCCCGCTTCATCGGGTGTTTTTTCAATCTCCTCCCGAGCGATCTCGGCTTTCAGCTTTTCTTCGACGTACATTTTCTTCAACCGCCATAAACTATTAAACTGTAGCTGATAAATGAAAATAAATTGGAGATACGATGCCTTCTTTACAATACTTGATGCCAAATCGGATCAAGCTAGCCGCGAGAAACTTGATCTGGCAATATCGACAAGCAACCTCGCAACTCCGATCCTTGCCTGATTTTATAATAATCGGAGCTCAAAAAGCCGGGACATCAAGTTTATTCCACTATTTGGGGCAACACCCCGAGATCATACAAAGCTACCAAAAGGAGGTGCACTTCTTTGATGGAGGGCTGGATCCTATAGTAGACAACTATTATAAAGGGGAGCAATGGTACCGTGCTCATTTTCCATATAAACAGAAAATGAAGCGAGGCTTCAAAACATTTGAAGCGTCTCCGCTCTACATATATAATCCGCTTAGCCCAAAAAGAATATCTCAACTAACACCAAAAATAAAAATTATTCTTCTTTTAAGAAATCCGAGCGAAAGAGCCATATCCCACTACTTCCATGAGACACGAATAGGGCGGGAATTTCTACCTGTTCTCGAAGCATTACAGGCCGAGGATAAAAGGCTAGGTCCCTACCTTAGGAAGCAAGACTATAAGAATGATATTTTTATCCAAAAATCCTACAAACGCCGCGGCATATACAAGGAGCAGATAGATAGATTTCTACAATATTTTTCTCCAGAACAAATGCTTGTGCTTAGCAGTGAGGAATTCTTTAGTGCGCCAGGAAGTGCACTAAAGCGCATATTCAATTTCGTCGAAGTAAATGATAACTTCGTAGTAAAAGACCTCGTACCCCGTAACATCGGAAGCAATAGAAACGTAGTGGACCAAAAGGTCTACGATTACCTAGATAATTACTACGTGCCTCATAATAAGGAGCTGTATGAATTACTTAGAGAAGATTATCACTGGTGATTGCTGTAAAGCCATTATTGAATAAGCATTAACCATCTATTGGTTATGATAAAACTAATTTCTGGGTCAAACGCCCACCTTTGTGGGTAAGCGTCAGGGCATCTACACCTGATATCGTTGCACGAGTTTTGACATCATCCCTGTTTTTAATGTAGGGAAAATATGATGCCCGCCATCACTTCAAAGCAACAATATTGGTCTGAACAACTTCAACAGGCTGATGCCTATGACGGTTCTCTGGCTGAATATGCGCAAGCCCTAAATATCCCGGCACAAACCTTGTATCGTTGGCGCAGCTATTTCAAACAATCTACAGCAGGTAAAGATAAAACCAAAGCCCTGTTCACACAGATCATCACTTCACCCACGCCAGACGCCTGCGTAAAACTACAAGTGGGTAAGGTCCGGATACAGTTTGTACGATTGCCCGACCCTCAGTGGTTAGCTGCGTTTATCACCACGAGTAACGAGACATGATGCGGCCCATCCAGGGGTAATGCCTTTAGGCGGGCGCTACTTCACTGCATACCACACACATACAGAAAAGTTAAAGCTAGACAAGAAATAAGACCTAGCTAGCAAGCAAAATATCTAAATAAACTCTACTCCATTTTTGTGAATCGAAGTAATCTGCCATCTTAAGAGCTGAACTAGAAGAACTCTTATAAAACTCATCGCTTTCGGTATACCTCTTAACAGCGCGAGTAATATCTTCAATACTACCTGGTCTGACTAGTATACCGCTACCGTGACAAACAATTTCAGGTATACATCGCCAATTAGTGGTAATAACTGGTAACCCATTAGCATAAGCTTCCAGTATTGCACCAGGATAACCCTCACCAACATAGAAAGTCGGTAGAACCAGCACATCCATCGTTGACAAAATCCCAGCCACATCCTTGGGTAAAGCTATGCCGTGATAAGTGTGATTTTTCCCTGTTAGCTGATGATGAGTGATAGACCCAATAATTGGGCCATAAATATGTAGATGGACACTGTCACCTAGACGATGGAATGCTTCCAATAAGACCAAAATACCCTTGTCTTTTTTAACATGACTCAAAAAGACAAAATTGCGTGCATTATTCCGGACTCTAGTGTTAAGTGGTGGCTCTTGTGCGATTGGCCGTGAGTTTGGGTACCACTCAATCCGTTGGTGCTTCATCGCAGAAAATTTATTTACACTTACTTTAGTCTCGAACAGTACACAATCACATCGGAGGACAAATAGCCGAAAAAATATTCTACCCAAATAGGGCATTGAATCATATTTTAGATCAAAACCACCCCCAAAGGTTCTGACAATAAGCCTCCTTCGATATATTTTCGACAAACAATACAACACGGGCGTAAAAAGCGTAACACCACGTACCGAACCATGGAAGCCGATAGAGTCATGATAAGGAATCTGCAACAAACATTGCCAAAAAGTTATTAGTGAGACCACGATTTTTCCAAATCTATCCTCACGTCTAACACCGATATTTAAAGTAGTCACTTGCAACTCGTTAAAAATAGCAAGATCCCTCACCAACTGCTCGAATAGTACGGTTGTACCACCAATCGGCGGAGGCTTCGCGCCAATTAACAAATGCTTGTGTACTCGGTTTTTAGACATATGCTAGACTGTAGAAATTGTAGCTGGATAAGTTTTCCTCAACCAGCACTCCAGCGAAGCCAAAACCCGCAGATAAGTGGAATTATCACACTTACCCAACTCGAATGCCTTTACTTCATTTTCGCCAAAGTCTTTGGATAGCAATTGGAGAACCCTAGAATGATTATCATCACACAAGTAAGCCCTAACGACACCTATGTTAGCCAATATTATTCCACGCATCGGTGGGTTAAATGGTTTCTTAGTTTGCGTCAATATAAATTCAGGTAGGATATCGCTTAAACCTTCGACGAGAAGCCGTTTGTTATAGCGCTTCGAAAATTTGTTTTTTGAGCTAATGTTCAGCAACGCTAATACAAGGTTTTTGGAAACAAACGGGGCCCTCAGCTCCAAAGAATTAGCCATGCTTGTGCGATCAGAAGCCTGCATTAGATTAAATGGAACAAAAGAAAGAAAATCGACTATGCCAGCTGCCCTTACTGGAAAGCGCATCGTTGATTGCATCGAAATCTTTGTCATTTAACTTGATGCTTGCCTTGTTCAAAGTATTGGTATAAACTAAGGTTTTAACTTCGTTTTCAGTAACCGTAAAGTGCATGTTTTCTTTGCCTC
>JAHRWB010000195.1 GCA_019090385.1 Pseudomonadales bacterium
CTTACGGAAAAACTTAACAGACCACCAGTTTGATCCAGGTTATCGAAATTTATATGGGCATATTCGACTTTCAGAGCTGCACTTGGAGTAACCTCATATCGCACACCAAAGGTCGTTACCTTATTTTTCGATTGTCTTACCGCGCCTGATATAACGGCTCTTAGCCCATCAAGTGCAGGTGCTACGCCGGCAGGAATCTCTTCAAGAAACTCCATATCGGGCTTTTGATTTTTTTCCTGATAAGTCACATGCAAAGTGAAATTTCCCATTCGCTTGCCCAACATGAGATACCAGGCATCATCATCACTCAGGAGCGATTGATCATCAAAGAGGATTTCTGTGTATTCCCCTGCGGCCAGCCAGCCTTCATAATCAATATTTACGCCCATACCCCAAAATGTGGCTTTTTCACCATTAATATCCAAAGCGTCTGCCACGGAAGGAAAACCTGCAGCAGTAATGCCATCTAACAGGGGCTGCAATGCTGCAGGTGCTGGAATAGTCGCATCAGGTGCATTGTTGTATGAGGCACGGAAGCTGAGCCAATCATAAGTAAGCGTCATGTTCACACCCATAAAATCGGGTAAATCGAATGGCACTTCTTCACCAGCGAGATTTACGGACGCTTCCATCCTGCCATAAAAACCCTGAAAAGTGGCATCCCAGGCACCAAAGGAAGTACTGTAATTCGCATCCACACCAGTCACTGTGGTGAACAAAATGCGATACACCTCAGTAGGAGGCCTGATAAACGGATAGGCAAAACCCACATCAAGGTAATCTGAATAACCAAACAGGGGTGAGCGTAATCTTCCCGCACGCAAATCCAGAGAATCATTCACTGAATAAGTTAAATACGCCCATTCTGCTTCGATATCATATCCGTCTTCACCGCGGGCAATAAACTGGGCCGTCGCTTTTAGTTTTTCCCCCAAGGGCGAGGAAACTTGCAGTCCAAATACTGTATCTGGATCAGATTTCCATTTTCCATCAAAACCAGCGTATTCTGAAATCTCATCGTCGTCGATCATTTGACCGCCACCGACTGTCATAAAACCATTAAATTCTATTTCCGCGTAGCTGGACAAGCTAACCAGCATACACCCAAGCATCAATAGGATATTGAACTTTAAATATTCCACAGGATTCTCCTCAGCCTAACAATTCAAAAAATTACGCTAGTCACAAATGCGCATATATTTTGAAGTCTAGTAGAAGTTTTGAATTCTGTAGGAATAATTGAGAATTTTGTTATCTCAGAACAATAGACCGAGTACAGGGCAATATTTCCCTTGAATGCAAGCGGCAGAACCTTGATCCTAATGCATAACCGCTAAACGATGAAATATTCAATATGAGCAAGGAAGAAAACACACAACTGCACGGCAAGCCTCCATCAAGGGCTTTTTTGAAGCTGTTCACTCATTTTAACGTATGGGTATATCGCCTAAGCAAAGGCCGCTGGATGAACAAACTGGGCGGCTATTATATTTGCATCGTCACCATGACCGGAGCCAAAAGCGGCAAACATCGGACCATCCCCTTAATGTATGTTCCCTATAAAGATGGGGTTCTACTGGTAGCCTCCCAGGGAGGTTCCCCAAAAAATCCGACCTGGTTCTATAATCTGGTCGCCCACCCACACATTCAGGTAGAGCAAGGAGGAAGAAAAATGTCCCTCGTGGCCAGGAGGCTATCGCCAGAAGAAAAGGCTGAACTTTGGCCTACCTGCGTCAAATACTATGCGCCTTATGAAACATATCAAAAAAGAACCCAACGAGATATTCCCGTCTTTCTTTGCGAGCCTGAATAATCATCCGGGAGCATGCAAGCAGGAAGAATATATGTTCTCTCTATTTAATTGCTCTTGACCAAAGAGTCAAAAACTTGCGCTGTATCCCAGCCTGAAAAATACGCCTGAAATATCCAAATCCTGGTTAACCATCCCACGCGTCACCCACGTATATCCCGCCTCTGCCTGAAATCTGAACCGCTGACCATGTTTATAATCCAACCGTATAGAGGGGTTCATTGTCCACTGTTTATCATCCGACTCATCAAAATCACGCAAATCAAGACGTACCCGGGGATAAACACGCCAATGTTTGCCCATGTTTATTCGGTTATCCAGGAACAAGGAACTGGTAGATCCAGAATCTGTATCTGCACGTCGCAGGGTTAGTGCAGTGTAACTGGCTGCACCAAAAATATCGGTAGTCCGAATCTGAAAAGATGAATAAATAGATTTGTAGGAATCCAACCCAACAATATCAATTGAGGATTCAGTTTTAGAGAAGCTGGAGGCCGCGACTTCTGTAGATATAAGCCAGTGCTCTGAGACATTGGAAGTCAAGCTGACTCTGGCTGTATTGCTTGTCGCGGTCCGATCATCTGCCAGGTCTTTTAGCTTAATATCCAGAATGGCCTCCTCAAGCTCCGACAAATCAACGGACAACTGACCAATCAAAGCATTTCGTGTTGTTAGATAGGGGCTTTTTCGATGTGCAAATGAAGTTGAAACACGCATCTCTCCTATTCTGAAATTCCCCATTAACGTTGCGTTATTTAGTGCTGAATGGTGAATATCATAGTCTACAAGCGTGTAGAGGACCGCTTGATCAAAACGTAATTCTGCCTGTACGCCTAAAGCACGACGATCCAGTATGCCGTCCACGTACTGCTGCATCAAAAAGGGCTCGATTGTGATGTTTCCAGACTGATTGACGTATTCGCCACTTACCCCCACAAAGGGGCGATTAGTATCCGGACTATTAAAGGAAGAGTCTATGAGATAGCCACCTGTGAGATCAAAACTCACAGTGGCGCTTGGTTTGTAACTGAGCACCACTCCGTCAAAGCGCC
>JAHRWB010000196.1 GCA_019090385.1 Pseudomonadales bacterium
ACCGCTGAGGGCTCTTTACCAAACACCGCTGAGGGCTCTTTACAGAAAACCGCTGAGGGCTCTTTACCAAACACCGCTGAGGGCTCTTTACAGAAAACCGCTGAGGGCTCTTTACCAAACACCGCTGAGGGCTCTTTAACCAGCGGAATAGATATGTCAGCTTTTGATCGCTCTGTTGCTGCCCAGGATGATTTTTTTGCCTATGTAAATGGTGGGTGGATTAACAGGACAGAATTGCCGGCAGACCGGGCTCGCTGGGGATCTTTCGATGAGCTGCGGGAAAAATCAAATACCGATGTTCGGGCATTAATAGAACAGGTCAGTGCAGCAAAAAATGCTGAAGCTGGCAGTCCCGAGCAAAAAATTCGTGACTATTATAATGCTTATCTCGATACGCAGACGGCGACTAAAAATGGGAGTATGCCTCTTAAAGCTGAGTTGGATAGCATTGCTGCTCTAAGTTCCCATCATGACCTTTACGCCTTGTTTAGCGTCCTGGGGGCTTATGGTGTTAACAACCCAATGGACATCACGATATTTTCTGATTTTAAAGACCCTGATACCAACGTCGTATACCTGAACGAGTCGGGTCTGAGTTTGCCCGACCGGGACTATTATCTCGAAGATACCGAACAGTATCAGCAAGGCAGGCGCTTATTTACTGAATATGTAGCTGGTTTGTTCGCATTAGCAGGAATTAAAGAGGGTGCGGCAAAAGCTCAGCATTTATTGATGCTGGAAAAACAGTTGGCACAAGTGCATTGGACCAGAGAGGAAAATCGTGATCCTGTTAAGGGATACAATCCCAAAACATTAGCACAATTAAAATCTCTGGCGCCGCTGATTGAGTGGGAGGTTTTCTTCGAGTCAGCCGGAATTCCAGAGCGCGATTTTTATGTGCTTTCCCAACCCAGTTATTTTGCCGCGCTTGGAGAAATAATAACCAATAGCAGCCTGGATACCTGGAAGGACTACCTGACATTTCAGCTGTTAAATCGCTTTTCCAGTGTCATGGGTGATGAATACTTCAATTTGTCTTTTTTGTTTTACCGGGCTGGATTGCAGGGTGTGGAAGCGCCTCGGCCTGTGTGGAAACGGGCGGTTAACTCAATTAACGCCAACATGGGTGAGCTGTTAGGGCAGTTGTATGTGGAAAAACACTATACGGAAGCTTCGCGGGAGCGTATGCAGGTTATGATTGAATTTCTGATAAGTGCGTATCAGAAATCAATTTCTGAACTTGAATGGATGAGTGAAGCGACCAAAATTAAGGCTTTGAAAAAACTTTCAAAATTCACCCCTAAAATTGGTCATCCTGATAAATGGCGCGATTACAGCAAGCTACATATCAATGCAGATGACATGGTAGGTAATAGCAAGCGTGCTTCATTATTTGGAAATGACCGTGCCCTGGCAAAGCTGGATGAAGCTGTAGATAAAACCGAGTGGTTTATGAATCCTCAGACAGTCAATGCCTATTACAACCCGGTGTGGAACGAGATTGTATTTCCAGCCTCTATTTTGCAACCACCATTTTTTAATGTGTTGGCCGACGACGCTGTGAATTACGGTGGTATAGGAGCGGTAATAGGTCATGAGATAGGCCATGGCTTTGACGATCAGGGCAGGAAATTTGATGGAGACGGGAATCTACGTGATTGGTGGACTGAGGTTGATAGTGCCCGCTTTGAAAAACTGAAGGATAAACTTGCAGCACAGTATAATAGTTATGTAGTTATTGATGATTTGACTGTTAACGGAGAGTTTACCAGTGGTGAGAACATAGGAGATTTGGGTGGCCTGTCCATTGCCTATAAAGCCTACAAACTGTCATTAGCGGGTAGAGTGCCACCGGTGATCGACGGCTTAAGTGGTGATCAACGCTTCTTTATGGGTTGGGCTCAGGTCTGGCGTGGAATTATCCGAGATGAAGAGACCAAACGATTACTAACCGTTGATCCACATTCGCCCGCTAAATTTCGGACCAATGGTGCCGCGGTAAACGTGTCCGAGTTTTATCGGGCTTTTGACGTAAAGGAGGGCGATGCGATGTATTTGCCACCTGACCAGCGGGTTAAAATCTGGTGATTGTGAGACTGCAATACCGGTCTGGCTAGCGGCCCGTTTACTTGTTGTTGGGCACAGCACTTTGGTATTTTAGTGCTTAGACTCAAGTATCTTTTTAAGTGCAGGTTTGGTTATTTTCCCCATGGCATTTCTTGGGAGCTGGGCCATGAACTTTATTCGTTTGGGTACTTTGTAGGGAGACATGCAGTCTTTACACCAAGTGATCAGATTTGCGGCGCTTAATTCCTGCCCGGCATTGAGTACAACGGCCGCAACGATAGCTTCACCCCAGGTTTCATCAGGCAAACCCAATACCGCGCATTCTGCAATGCCCGCATGTTCTAATAATGCGCTTTCAATCTCAAGAGCGGAAACTTTTTCACCGCCAGTTTTTATTATATCTACCGATGAGCGACCGAGAATTCGATAGTAGCCGTCCTCCAGGCTGGCAATATCTCCTGTCTTGAACCAGCCATCGCTGGAAAACGTTTCTCGTGTTGCGGTTGGGTTAAGCCAATACTCCAGAAAAACATTGGGGCCCTTTATCCAGATTTCTCCCGGGGTAAATTCACCATTAATCGTCTTTTGATTTTCGTCCACCAGGCGGACTTCTACATTGGGTAGTGCCTGACCCACGCTACCGGGTTTGCGTTCTCCTTTGTAGGGATTGGACAGTGCCATACCAATTTCTGTCATGCCGTAGCGTTCCAGCAGGACTTGTTGAGTGAGTTTGGTCCAACTTGAATGAACCGAAACCGGGCAAGCAGCCGAGCCAGAAATCATCAGCCGCATGTTCGAGAAGCCCTGGCAGGTGGCATCACGCAGGGATAAATCAGATGCATTTTCAAGCGCTCCGATCATTTTGACGTAAATTGTCGGTACCGCCATGAACAGAGTGTAGTGCTTTGCTGCAACACGCTCAAAAATACGTGGCATATCGAATGCCGAAAAAATATCTACAGTCGCTCCTGCCGCCAGGCCACAACACAATATGTTGATGATACCGTGTACATGGTGCATGGGTAGAAATAATGGAATAACGTCACTGGCTTGCCATTGCCAGGCGTCCAGCAGGGTGTTGATTTGCGAAGACAGGCAAGCATGGGTAGTCACAACACCTTTGGGTTTGTTGGTAGTGCCACTGGTAAACAGCAGCATGGCACGGTGCCCGGGTTCGGGATAGCGTGTGGGTATTGTGTCTGAGGAAGCATTTCCGGGCTGGTTCAAGCGCAGCGCATTGCTCTCATCACAGGCTATGTTTAGGGATGCGCAAACGGAAGCTGCGCTGGCAATGTGCTGCTGATCTGAAAACAAACGCGTAACCTGGGCAGTTTCCAGTGCATATTTGATTTCGTTTTCTGATGTGCTTACGTTCAGTGGTACTGCCACACCGCCTGCTCGCCAGATACCTAGCAAGGAAATGACATAATCGAAGCCAGCAGGTAACAGGAGTGCAATACGCTGACCTTGGAGTGAAGTCTCAGTTGGCTGAAGAAGCCTGGCTGCAAATAGATCTGTTTGGCTCAGCAGGTCTTTATAGGTTAGCGTTTGCTCATTGTCTTTGAGTGCGATTTTGCTCTCAGGATGTGCGGCCAGCCGATGGAAGAACATTTGTTTCGTGAGTGAGTCGGGCATTTGTTGTTAGTTATTCCAATAGTTTTTACTCTGATAGTAATTATTCTACACTGATCCTTCTTTTTTAATACTTGTTGCCGGGAGGCATAATTTTGATTTCCAATCGTTCTGCATTGTTTGCAGTAGTGGTTGCACTGATCCTGGGTGTGTTTTTAAGCTTGGGGATTCGGCCGCCTTCACCCGCTGTGACCAGTACACAAGCTAAACCACTTGCATCTGTACCCGGGCAGCAGATCAGACATCGGTGGCGAGTACCGATCTATGTATCAAAAAACTTACCGGTGTTGGGGGATAACCCAAGCTATGTCGCCGAGGTATTGGAGCGAGCCAGTGGCGGGGCCATAATGTTCAATCTATTTGACCCGGGAGAGATTGTACCGGCTTTTTCTATTACCGATGCTGTGAGAGGAGGGAAAGTACAGGCCGGGTATACGTGGCTGGGGTATGATCAAGGAAAAATACCCGCATCAGCACTCATCGGTGCTGCACCTTTTGGGTTGGAACCATGGGCCTACATGGGCTGGTGGTATAACGGAGGAGGCCAGTCGCTGACCACGGCTATTTATAAAGCGCACAATCTTAAGCCGATTTTGTGTGGAATGATCGGGCCAGAAACGGCTGGTTGGTTTCGAACACCAATTAAAACCGTTGAGGATTTCAGGGGACTCAAAATTCGTTTTGCAGGTTTAGGCGGGAAAGTCCTGCAACGAATGGGCGCCTCGGTAACCATGCTACCTGGTGGCGAGATATTTCAGGCACTGGAAAAAGGCGCTATAGATGCGACTGAATTTTCCTTGCCGGTAGTAGATCAGGCATTGGGTTTTGCTCGCGTGGCACCTAATAATTATTTTCCTGGTTGGCATCAGCCCCATACGGCGGCACATCTGATTATTAACCTGGAAGTATGGAGTGCGCTGTCTGGTGCTGATCAGTCATTGATTGAATTAGCCTGCACAGCGGGTGTAGCGCGTAATCTGGCCCATGGTGAAGCGGTTCAGGGAAAAGTTGTATCTGGCTTTGAGGAGCAGGGTGTAACAGCGCGATATTTGTCTTCGGAAATATTGCTAGCGCTTAAATCAACCACTACACAGCTACTGAATGAAGAAGCTGAAAATGATGCAGACTTTGCCAGAGTGCTCTCTTCTCAGAGAGCGTTTGAAGCGGAATACGCGCAGTGGAAGCGCTTCGCCTACCTGCCAAGTAGTTTGTAATGGGGCGTTTAGTGCTACCAGAGACAGCGATCTCGCATAGTGTGGATAAAATGTTGGGATTTGTGGGCCGCTCTGTATCATGGTTATGGCTGGTCTTGCTAGCCTGCATTGTAGTAAACGTTGTTATGCGGTATTTGTTTGATGAAGGCCATATTGAACTGGAAGAATTACAATGGCACCTGTATTCCGTTGGTTTTTTGATAGGGCTATCTTACGCCTATCAGGCGGATACCCATGTGCGTGTTGATATAGTGTCACTAAAATTGTCTGAGCGAATGCAGGCATGGCTGGAGCTTTATGGAATATTGCTGGCCTTGCTGCCCTTTGTAATATTGGTGATCTGGTATGGCTTACCCTTTGCTGCTCTAAGTTTTACGTTAGGAGAAGTATCCCAGGCGCCGGGTGGTTTACCGTTTCGCTGGATTATAAAGGCAGTGCTGCCATTTTCTTTTATGTTACTTTTATTGGCAATTATTGCCCGGTTTACGCGGGTTTGCGCATTTTTATTTGGAACAAATGTATATAGCACAACTTTTGAAAAGAACGATTTTGAAAAGCGAGAGTTTGAAAATACAGCTCTTGAAAATAATGCGC
>JAHRWB010000197.1 GCA_019090385.1 Pseudomonadales bacterium
AATGTATATTTGCTGAATTATGCGCAGTCAACAAATTGGTAACTTGAGTAGAGGTATTGTGGAAGAGTTTAAGCGTTTTTTTTATACGGGGTCTGCAGATTGCCGCCTCTCTGCAGTGGATTTTGGTAATCCTGAAAAGCCCGATGTGCTGATTGTTCATGGCATGCGTGATCACGCTATGAGTATGTTCAGCCTGGCTGAAGCGCTTTCGGATAATTATCATGTGATAGCGATGGATATGAGAGGCCATGGTCAGAGTGATAACCCCGGGACCTACACGATGGTGCAGTTTGTGGCCGACGTCCGCTCACTGATTCTTCATGCCAGATTAAGTAAGGTTACGCTGATTGCGCATAGCTTGGGCGGACATATTGCCTATCGCTATACAGCCATGTATCCGGATGAAATCGTTCGTTTGATTTTACTGGACGGTTTGGGGCCTCCCGGAATAGAGGCAAAGCTCGATGAAGGTAATTTATTGGAGAGTATGCGTAACGATGTAAATGTTTCGATGGCTGTTACGACACAACGAAGAGCGATGAAAGATGCCAGTGAAGCCCTCACGCGCCTGACCAGCAATAACCCCCAGCTGTCAAAGATGTCTGCTCAGATAATTGTGGATCATGGAGTTGAGCCGCATCCGGATGGGGGTGTGCAATGGTGTTGGGATCCTGCCATCCACATGGTGTGGTTAACTACTGCACACCATGAAAACGAAACGTTCTGGCGTTCTGTCGAATGCCCGGTATTGATGGTTACAGGTGAGTTTTCCAGAAACTACTGGGAGAAACGGCTTCCGGCGGGCAGTGTTGAGGAAGCGCTTTACGAGTCCACGCTTCAACGTCGCAGGAAATTGTTCCAAAACGCCCAGCATCAGGTAGTGGAAAATGCTGGACATATGCTGCACTACGACCAGCCAGAGCAGGTTAATGTCCTGGTCAAGGAGTTCCTGGCCAGGACTGGTGGCTGAGCCAGGTTGGTACTGTATCAGGCCAGTGTTTCTATGCGGTAAGCTCGGGCGGCGGTATCGTGAAACAGCTGACGCTTTTCATCAGCGGAATAAGCTTTGGCTATACGTTTGAAGGCGTTCCAAAGCACAACATATCCTGCGCCCCTTTTATCCACAGGAAAATTGGATTCGAACATGCAGCGTTCCGGTCCAAACTGCTCTATAACGTACTGGATAGGCTCAGCCCAGGGCTTGGCTAACTCTTCGGAGCTGGGTGGTAGCGCCTGTTTATCCCACCTGAATCCCATCATGGGCATACCAATACCCCCCAGCTTCAGATAGGTGTTTGGGCATTTTGCCAGGCTTGCCATGGAGGTGCGCCACTGCTGAAGTATTTCCTCACGCTTGTCTTTATAAGGCCCAGTACCGAGAAACCCTCCCAGGTGATTGATCACAATAGGCGTATCGGGGCAGGCGCGAGCAACTTCCGCTAAGTCGGGTAGTTGTGGATGGTAGACCATAGCGTCATAGGTATATCCCATTGCGCCTACTTTTCGCACCCCGTCTAGATAGTTGGGGTCAGTCATTTGTGCAACGTCTCCCATTGATAGCGGAGGGTGGGCATCTTGTGCGGTGATATACCGGATACCGCGAAATAAACCACGACCGGCTATTTCATGTGCATTGAGGACTTCTTCCACTGCATCTCCCAGGGACACATCCGCGTTGCCCATAATAGCGGATATTTCAGCCTGGCCTGATGCAGCACTTTGTGCGGCAAGTTCAGCAACGAACTCGGTTTCTCCTACCGGTGCCAGGTGTTTTGGCCCTTGTTTATGGTATTGCGCGTGACATTCAAGAAAAACGGTGCGTACTATATTGTGTCCTGAGCTCGTATCTGCGTGCAGGTCTTTCAGCGTGTAAGGCCACCCGGTGTGGCCCGTGTCGAGCCATAGGTGATGGTGGGCGTCGCATATGGGCAGTTCAGGTTCCAGTGCTTCTTCTTTGACCTGGGCTAGCCAGTTGGCATGAGTTTCACCAGATTGATCTGTGGCCATGGCAATATCTCCTTCAGAAACTGTTTAGCGAATAAAACACTTTTTTTTCTGATAGACAAGGACTAGTTTTTCCTGTTGATTCAATAATATTTGCAAACTATTTGTTAACTGAATAAGGGATCTAAATAATGCGTGTAGCCTTTGGTGGATATCTGGTAGCCAGTAATACTTTTGCAAGTCAGCAAATACATCTCGATCAACTTCAAAGAGCGACCTTAACGGGGGATCGGCTGTTACGCTTGGGAAGAGGGACAGGCATGCTTGCAGGCTTTATGAATCAGGCCAAAAAGCTCAACTGGGACCTGGTGCCCCTGCAATTTGTTGTAGTTGGCGTAGGTGGTAAGTTGGCGTCGGATGCCCATGCATCAGCCGTAGCGGGCTTTATAGACTTATTAAAGAAACAGCCGCCGGTAGATGGAATATTTTTACACTTGCATGGAACCGCTGTCGCTGAGGGTTGTGATGATTGCGAGGGTGAACTGCTGCGGGCAATACGCGAATTGGTGGGTGATAACGTCACTATAGTCGCTTCCCTTGATGGACATTCCAATACCACCCCTTTAATGGTGGAACAAGCTGATATGCTGATTGGCGTGAAAACCAATCCCCACTATGACTTCGATGTAGTGGGTAGAAAGTCTGCACAGATGATTTCACGAATCATTGCTGGTGATGTATCGGTAACGCCGGCCTGGGCGCAACCTGCCATGGCACCGGCTTTGCAAAAACTTTATATAGCACCAGGATGGCCCATGGATGCGCTGATGCGTAAGGCGAGAAATTTGTCCCGGGATGAGCGTGTGTTGGATATTTCCTTATTGGGTGGATTTTTTTGTTCGGACATTCGGGAAACCGGGCTGAATGTAACTGTGACAACCAATAATGAACCAGAGCTCGCGAAGGAACTTGCCGAGCAGATCAAGCAGGCTTGTTGGGATCGGCGACAGGCTTTTCATACTGATATGGTGGGGCTGGAAGAGGGTATTCGGGAAGCCATGGAGCTAGAGGGGCTGGTAATTTTGGGGGATCTAGCCGACAGCGGTGGTGCTGGTACACCAGGAGATGGCACTGCGGTCCTGGCGGAACTACTAAGGCAAAATGCCAGCAATGCAGTAATTGGGAATATCGTCGATCCTGGGGCGGTACAGTTGGCTATTCAGGCAGGGGTGGGTAAACGGGTTAGCATGATAGTTGGTGCTAAAGTGGATGATTATCATGGCGACCCGATTGAAATCAGTGGTCGGGTTCGCGTTATTCAGGATGGGGTTTATTCAACTGCAACGGCATTTAATGCCGGACGGTATCGACGCGGACCAACGGTAGTGATTGATTGTGAGGGCATAGAGGTGATCTTGACTTCAAGTGCCTGCCACGGGTTTGAAGTGAATCATTTTCGTAGTTTGGGCATTGAGCCTAACGAGCGGCATATAGTGGCGATAAAATCTGAACTGCAACATAGAGCTGCCTTTGCGGGTATTGCTTCTCATTTTATTGATCTTGATACGCCAGGACTTGCCAGCCAACTGCATTCACGCTTGCCGTATAAAAAAATTCGGCGGCCAGTATTCCCGCTTGATGATATCTAGAGCGGCTATGTTTTAGCGCAGGCCTGTAAATTGGTCAAAGATAGACTTACTAAATAGCTACTTATTAGTAGCTCTACAATGCGTATAAATGCACTGGCGATTGGCAATTTGACATATTGTGAGTCTTGCATATAGCCGTACAACATGCTTTATTAC
>JAHRWB010000198.1 GCA_019090385.1 Pseudomonadales bacterium
TATGTTTCACCCAGTCAAATCAGACGTTTCAATCTACGTACCGGTGACAGCATTGCTGGAAAAATCCGACCTCCCAAAGACGGCGAACGCTATTTCGCCTTACTGAAAGTTTCAGAAATTAATTACAGTGAACCCACAGGCAAGAAACAGAAAATCTTGTTCGAAAACCTGACCCCATTGTTCCCTGATGATCCGCTAAAGCTGGAACGGGGCAATGGCAGCACCGAAGATTTGACCGCTCGCATTATTGATCTGGTAGCACCCATCGGTAAGGGACAGCGTGGATTAATAGTTTCACCACCTAAAGCTGGTAAAACACTGATCTTGCAAAATATCGCGCAATCTATTGAATCAAATTACGACGACGTTGTTCTGATCGTATTGCTGATAGATGAGCGTCCCGAGGAAGTCACAGAGATGCAACGCTCTGTGCGCGGCGAAGTGGTTGCAAGTACCTTTGACGAACCTCCATCAAGGCACGTGCAAGTTGCAGAAATGGTCATCGAAAAGGCCAAACGACTTGTCGAGCACCGTAAAGACGTGGTTATTCTTCTTGATTCTATTACCCGACTCGCAAGAGCATATAATACGATTGTACCCAGTTCAGGCAAAGTTCTGACTGGCGGTGTGGATGCCCATGCCCTGGAACGACCCAAACGATTTTTTGGCGCCGCCAGAAATATCGAAGAAGGCGGGAGCCTAACCATTATTGCAACATCGCTTGTCGATACCGGCTCAAAGATGGATGAAGTTATCTATGAAGAATTCAAAGGTACCGGTAATCAGGAACTCCACCTTGAGCGCAAGATAGCCGAAAAACGCGTTTATCCTGCGATTAATGTCAGACGTTCTGGCACGCGCCGAGAAGAAAAGCTTATGAATGAAGCCGATCTACAACGCATCTGGATATTGCGTAAAATATTGCATGATATGGATGACGTCGCCGCAATCGAATTCCTCATTAATCGAATGAAAGATACAAAAACCAATGATGAATTTTTTGGTGCTATGAAGGGCGGAAAACAGTCTAAATAGCATTACCGGGCAGCAGTACTTCAGGAGCACTTTCAACCTGAAAAACAGCTTGCATCATGTATTCACGACCTTGCTCTATATCATCCAAAGCAAGGCACAAGCGTGCCAATTCGGCATAAGTATCGGCTGATTTACGCAGTTTGAGACTGGACTCAAAATACACTCTCGCTTGTTGCCAATCAGCCTGATGCATGCTGATGCGACCTAACGACAATAGTAGGTTGGGATCATCCGAATGTTGTTTCAGCCAGGACTCTGCAACTGCTATCTGCTTTTTTGCACTACCACCCCTTATTCCGCCATAACATTTCGCTAACTGTGTATCCCAACTCCTGTTTAGAGTTTTAACAACTAAAGTTTCAGCTTCTTCGTGCAAATTCTGTTCTATCAATGCATTGGCGTAACTGTGTGCAAATTCTGGTACTCCAGCAATATTCTTGGGTACCCCTCTCCAAAAGTTATGAAGTACCGTTTTTGCTTTCCCCTTATCAATATTGTTATTTTTACTGCTTTCTGTCGGTTGCAATAATTGCACCTGTACAGCGATCAACTTATTTCGCCACGCCTTTGTTTCCAGTTGAAGCTGAGTTTGTCGAGCGCGGTCGTCCAGCTTTTTTTGCTTCCTCATTTCAGGAAGCAAATCAATTATCGCATCCCAATCTTTCAACTGGCTATAGCATAATCCAAACATTTCCAACTCGCGGGTATTTGCGGCCCGCAGGGTACGCAAATTTAGCAATGTTGCCAATGCTGCATTCCATTGCTGAGCATCAATCTGCAACTGTGCCTTAACCAGCAGCGCAGGAACCTCAGAATCGGGTGTACTTTCCCTGGCCAGGGCCAATAATTTGTCCCGCCCTTCAAAGTCACCTGTTTGTTGAGCCGCACGCGCAGCGGTTATGTAATTAATCCAGGGAAATTCCGAGCGAGAAGCACTGGAAAGTAATATATTCTTCGCATCCAGCCATTGACCTTCTTCCATCAGCAATAACCCACTCAAGGTGCGCGAGCGGGATTTTTTTGCACGGCGGTCATTATTCCATAATTGCAACCCCAACCTGGAACTAATAAAGCCGGAGCCAACACCCATGACGAACCGTAGTACTAGATAAAAAATAAACAGGCTGAACAATGCAAACCAAATGCTGCTTTCTATACTCATGTCGTTATAGGCAATGAGCACATACCCAGCATCCTGAGCGATTAATGTGCCCAATAATGCACCCACCACCAATGCAACAAACGCTATAAGCAAAAGTACAATCATGATGGGTCCAAGGAAATCTGTCGGCTTTGTTCGAGCAACTTATTAAGGGATGAGGAGACTTCGGGCAAAACCGCTTCAAGCTCAACCTCTGACAACGAGTCGATGCTGGACAACATACTTTGTGTTTTCCCACTTCCTGTATTCAGATACCTCAACATCCACAAACGCAGGGACGCCAAGCTCTTATGAAACAACATATCATCCCGCTTTAATAGCGCCAACTGTGCACGCTCCAACATTAGACGCATGTTGATCTCCAGATAACTCGCCTGGTTGGGCAGCAGCATGGGTTTAAACCCTTCATCCGAGTACTCTCTAAACTCGAACATTGACGATAGGGTTTCCAGCAATTCGGACAATACAGTATGACCTTCACTATTTGGCAGCGACCCATCTGAGATCTCTTTATCAGCTATATATTGCGGAAACCGCAAGGGTAGGCCGTCAACATCAGATTTCAGCGCTTCAATGCTCAAAAACATGCCCTGAAGATCTAACTGCCTAACATTGCTTAACTGTTGCAACTCCTGAGCTATTAGAGCTCTGACAGAATGTAGTGAAAAGTCGTCTAGATCACGCAGTATTTGATCTGCGCTTTTCAACATTTTTATTGTACCGCGAACATCCTTCTCCAGCAGCAGACGATGGTTTGCTATACGCAACAAATACTCAACCTCAGCCAGCTTCCAATCTCTAGCACCCGGAGGAGCAAGATTAATCGCTTCATTCATACCCTCAACCAGATTTTTTTCAAGCTCCAGCCGTTTGCTATCCTGCCTGGCAAACTCCGTAGCAAATCGTTCATTGAAGGAAGATTGCTGCAATCTCACAGAACCTTCCAATTCGCGCATTTCGGAGCGCAATAATTCCATCGCAGTTATTTCGCTTGAGTCCTCGGCAATGTACACAAGAACGTAAGCCAAATACCCACTCACTCCAAGCCCGGAAATTGCTATAAGGAAAACAAACAGCAGCAACCACCCTGAACTACCTTTCCGAATCTCTATTTCCTGCTTACTGGCTGACATAGGTTGTTGATTACCTGGCTCAGGCTGTTTACCACCGCGCTCAGGCTGTCCCCCATCTAACTTGGAGTTTAATTCCTGTGGCTCAGATCGCTGCCCCTCTACTTCATCCATACTTTTGGAACTCCAAATTTATATTGCGTCTAAAAACAATCTTTCCAACCCTTCCACCACCGCCCCTGCAGACGCACCATTGCAAACAATACACTGTGTGAAACCCGCGCTTCGCGCAAGCTTTGCAACCCTCTCAGAAGGGAGAAGAATAGGAATATCTCGGGTTTGATTTTTACCTGCATTAACATAGGCAAGTAGACCCTCACCACTCGAAATGGCAACTGCGTCAATTCCCGCCATATCGAGTTCAACAAGTTTCTGTCGTCGCTGGTATACTTCAATCCTTGTGACAACTGCCCCTCTGCTATCTAGTTTTTTATGCAACTTCTTCCTGCCACCTCTTCCACACACAACAGCAATACGCTTTCCATAGACGTCATTTAGTCCTGGCAACTCTAACAGCCCTTCACTATCTGCGTTAGATGGCACAACAGAGGTCAGCCCAAATTTTTCCAATGCACGTGAAGTTTCCGGGCCCACCGCGTATATTTCCGGCGCTTCAATATTTTGCAGCAGTGGCACCAAACCTGTTGCAAACCTAACAGCCGCAGAAGATACAAATATGAAAGCTTGGTAGCCTCCAAGCTCGAATATATCCGAGTCGTTAGTAATGATTTCAGTGTTTATCAAACTACAAATTCTTGGCTGATAGCCCGCCCTGGACAGCATATTCCCCAAGGTGGACGCACCAGGTTGAGTCCGAGTAACAAGAATAGTCCTTTTTATATTTTTTGTAGCCAACTCGAATTTCTACCGCACACTAATTAGAATCATTTAGAGATGCCAGTATCTTTTCCGCACCCAGCTCAAACAATTCATTCGCTGCAGCCAACCCCACCTCATCACTATTTAGACCGCGCACTTCGCTGCGGATCACTTGAGTACCGGTAGCATCTGACAAAAAGCAGCGCAAATAAAGTTTGCCTTGGTTCTCTGTACAATATGCTGCCAACGGAATGGAACAGTCGCCCCCCAGAGAGCGACTAACTGTTCGTTCGGTAAGAATGCATTTCTCAACCTGCCTATCATTTAGAACCGACACAAGCTCACGAACCTCCAAAGCATCACTAAGACACTCTATACCCAAAGCCGCTTGCCCCGGGCAAGGTAGACTTTGCTCAATTGTTAAGTAATCACTTACCCGCCCCTCCATGCCCAAACGTTTTAATCCAGCCGCTGCAAGCACTATGGCATCAAACTCACCCGCTTCCAGCTTGTTTAATCGAGTATCGACGTTCCCACGAATTGGCATCATCACCAGATCAGGGCGCAGCGCCTTCAGTTGCGACTGCCTTCTTAAACTAGAAGATCCTACAGATGCGCCTGAGGCAAGATCTTTCAAGCCTGACCCCTCCCGCGTAATCAATGCATCCCGGGCATCTTCTCTAAAACCAGATGCCGTCAAAACGAAACCCTCTGTTAATGTGCTAGGCAAATCCTTTAGCGAATGAACAGCAAAATCCGCCTCATTGTTCAACAAAGCTGCTTCAAGCTCTTTAATAAATAATCCTTTCCCACCAATTTCACTTAGTGAACGATCCAGTACACGGTCACCTTCCGTGGTGATGCCAACAAGCTCTATTTCCAATTTTGGATAAGCTAATTCCAATTGGCGCTTAATAAACTCAGATTGCCACATGGCAAGTTTACTTTTTCTGGTTGCGATACGTACTTTCTTCATACTGATTACTACCTTTTAATTCAAAGCCCGCAAAGAAATAGTTTCGAATATTTGTATGGGTATAAATGTCCATGCTTGTACAATCACAGCTTTTTAATTACCTTTCTAACGCCTGCAATATGTCGGCGACTTACGGGTATCTTTTTGTCAACATCCTGCATTCTAACCTCATAACGTCCTTCCTCATCTCTATCCAGGCCGGAAATGTATTTTGCTGCAACCAGCGCATTGCGGTGCACTCTAATAAAGTGTAATGCAAACTCCTGCTCCAGCTCCCTAAGCGTTTCATCAATTAACAATTCACCCTCACCATGCCTAACGGTGACATATTTCTGATCAGCTTGCAGAAATCGAATTTCATCAATAGCAACGAGCTCTATCCCACGTCGTGTTCTAGCGGACAAATGGGAACGACTCTGCCCATCCACACCCGCCAGCGCAGTTAACTGCGCCTTGTTTGTTCTTCCTACATTAACCAAAATATTTTTCAAATCATCGCGTCGTACGGGCTTCAATAAATACCCCACCGCATGTACTTTAAACGCTTCTATCGCGTGCTCCTCGTACGCCGTACAGAACACTATCGCGGGGGGCTCATCAAAAGCCATCATATGACTGGCTGCTTCGAGTCCATCCATCCCGGGCATTCGAATATCCAACAGCACCAAATCAGGATGTAACTCATTACAAAGTGCCAATGCCTGTATTCCATTTGCCGCCTGACCGACGACTTCAACGTCAGATGACTCATCTAACATGCGGGCCATCCGGTCACGAGCCAATTTTTCATCGTCGACTATTAATAATCTCATGCCGGCTCCACCACCGCTGGATATTTTAATTCAGTAAAATACTCATGCCCATCCGCCCAGGCACTAAGGCTGGCATCCGAGCCATAAAGTGCATTTATACGACTGCTGATATTAGCTAGCGCCATTTTATTTCCTTTTGCACCCACACTGTCGATGTCCGGCAACGGATTGGAAATGGTGACAATAAACATTTCAGATTCGCAGCGAATATGAATACGTATAGTTCCACCCTCGGGTAAGGGCTGTATGCCATGATATATTGCATTTTCCAACAAAGGCTGAAGCGTCAGCAGCGGTATCTTGACGCGTGGTGGACAATTTTCCACCTGCCAATTCACCTTCAAGCGATCACCCAATCTTAGGCCTTCAATATGCACATAGCGCTTACACAAACTTAGCTCTTCATTTATCGACACCTGGTTTCCCACTTCATTCAAGCTGGCTCTAAATAATTCAGATAAATCCTCTACCACTGTTTCAGCCATTTCTGGCTCTGTAGATATCAAACTGGCAATAATATTCATACTATTAAACAGGAAGTGTGGCCTAATCCGAGAGTGTAATGCCTGAATCCTGGATTGTAGCTCGGACCTTTCTCGTTCTCGGAGTTTTTGCTGCACATGAAAATAGCGCAAAACCACGCCGGTTATAATCCCGGCGATACTGAGCTGGTTAATTATTTGTACCCAGTCAAACCGGGGGCTTAAGAAATCCGCAGCTCCACGATAAACGATCTGTGATGCCACACTAACAAACAGAGTCACAGCCAATACCAGGAAAAACGCGAAAAGCGCTCCTTGTACCAAGCTAATACGAGCAAACACCGACCTAGAGGCACAAAGTAAGCCTGCGCTACCCAACACAACCCATTGCACATACAGTGATAGTAGAGACAGCCGTACCCAACTTAGTGGACCACCAGCCAAAAGCAGAACGATTACCAGCAATTCACCAATTAAAACCAGTACACAAATAGCCAAAACATTGCATAGTTCCGGCAATTCAAAATGTGTATCATTTACGTGACTTACACGCTCCGAACGTTTCAATAGACCACCTTTAAAGCTAGCTCATGCATTTTCAGTTTTGAATTCCTTATCTGCTAGGTTTACAGCCATACCTGCCGTATAGTCAGCCGACTTTACCAAGGTGAGAGAGGCGAGGAAACCTCGGATCCAAATCATTCCCAACCATTAAGTAACGATATGAATAACACACCCGGCAACAAAAAATTATGGGGCGGCAGGTTTACCGAGCCCACTGACCAATTTGTAGAGCGCTTTACAGCATCTGTTGAGTTTGATCAGCGCCTGTACCATCATGATATTGCTGGGTCAATCGCCCACGCAACAATGCTTGCGCGCGTAGGTATTATTTCAGAATCAGAACAAACGTTAATAATATCCGGCTTAGAGTCCATAAAAAGTGAAATCGAAAACGGTACTTTTAACTGGCAGGTGAGCCTCGAAGATGTCCATATGAATATCGAGGCCCGACTAATAGATATAATTGGCGATGTCGGGAAAAAACTACATACTGGTCGATCACGCAACGATCAAGTCGCAACAGATATTCGACTCTACTTGAGAGACGAGCTTGATACTGTCGTATTACTTAAGAACCAGATACTCCACGTCCTGACCGATCTTGCAGAAGCGTATTCCGATACCATCATGCCTGGCTATACCCACTTGCAATCAGCCCAGCCCATCACTTTTGGGCACCATCTAATGGCTTGGTTTGAAATGCTTATAAGAGACCGGGACCGAATGCTGGATTGCCGTAAACGACTCAATGTAATGCCTTTGGGCAGTGCAGCATTGGCCGGCACAACATTTCCCATCGACCGAGAGTTAACTGCGCAATTACTAGGCTTTGACGGCATCTGTGAAAACTCTGTGGATGGTGTAAGCGATCGCGACTTCGCCATAGAATTCTGCGCAGTCACAAGCATGACACTCACTCATCTGTCCCGATGGGCAGAGGAGCTTGTTCTTTGGTCCAGTACACAATTTGGATTTATCGAGCTACCCGATCGTTTTTGTACCGGCTCCAGCATCATGCCACAGAAAAAAAACCCTGATGTCCCTGAGTTAATCAGGGGCAAAAGCGGCCGGGCAATTGGCAACCTCATTGCTATGCTGACACTGATGAAAAGCCAGCCTTTGGCTTATAACAAAGACAATCAGGAAGACAAGGAACCATTATTCGACTCTATAGATACGTTAAAAGATGTTTTAACCGCAGTTTCTTCAATGCTACCTAATATCCAACCTAACACCGCGCGCATGTATAGCGCCGCACAGGAAGGCTTCTCTACAGCAACCGATCTGGCCGATTATCTTGTACGCAAGGGAGTACCTTTTCGGGATGCCCATGAGGTGGTAGGTAAAACAGTTGCATTTGCAATTGCTGAAGATAGAGCCCTCGATAAACTAACGCTCCTGGAACTCACTACCTTTTCAGCACAAATAGAAGCAGATGTGTTTGATGTACTCACACTTGAAGGTTCTGTTAAAGCAAGAAATCATTTTGGCGCCACGGCACCCAGCCAAGTCAAGTCTGCCGTGATACGTGGGCGGAAGCGAATATAGGTCATTTTCTTATGCTCATGACCGGTATCTGCTGAATTCGCACGATATTGGTGTACCTGCCTATACTTAAGGCTATGCAAACTATTTCAGGCCAAGAGAACAGCGCTCAGCCCCAAAGCAATATACCCGGACATCCTATCGAGCCGGATATTATTGATCTCAAAACACTTAATATCCTGGAAGATCGCTTTCGAAAGCAACACCAGCAGCGGCGTAGCGAAATATTCAAGCAATTCACCACCAATCAAAGAATTGCCATGCAGGTCTTACCTCTGTTAATTCACAGCGGCCATGCAGCACTACCCGGTTACGTATCACACGCACCGACCGGCATAGACAATTATGAACCTGATGATCTGACCCTGGCCAACATCAAAAAAATAACCATGAGCTTCACCCAACCAAGATTAATTCAGCCTACAACGAACATACAGTCCCTGTTTATAATGAGCTGCGAAGCCCCGGATCACAATAGCATCAGTAGTGTGAAGCTTTGGGTTTGCTGCAAAAAAAATACCCATGCATTGCTTGAAAAAAAAATGCACCTCATTTATATCTGGGCCAAAGAATACCAATTGGAGCTGGGTTTTTTCCTCCTAGACCCGAACGATTTCAAGCTCGAAAATAAAATACCCGGCGTGCAGACCCCACGATTGTTATTAGACGAGTTTTATCGAAGCGCAACGCTCCTGGAAGGACGATTTCCAATCTGGTGGTTGGTGCCGGGCGGACCCAATGTAAATTACTCAAGCTATGTCGCCAGACTGCTAAAACAACGCTTTGTCCAGGAAGAGCAAATTACAGATTTTGGTCGGGTAACCAGTGTCCCGCAGGAAGAGTGCTACCTGGCTGGATTAATTGAAATGGAGCGGTCGTTTGAGACCCCACATAAATCTCTGCTCGAGCTAATGTTGATAGAGTCCTACGCTACTAATCAATCTCTTTCGAGTCTCTCAGAAGACTACAAAATCGCCATGCACTCAGCTGAGATCAAGCTGGAAAGTTTGGATAACTACTTGTTACTTTACCATAGAGTAGAAGCGCATTTTTCCGAACGTAACGATAGCTTACGACAAAACACTCTTCGAGAGTGCTTTGTATCAAAATTAGCCGTGAATGGACCCCCTCTGAACAAAGACATGAGCGAGGTGCTTGAAAATCTATATACAGAATGGAACTGGGACAAACACACTGTCGATCACCTACAACACAAGCGCAACTGGTCGATCCATGCATATATTGAAGAAGATAAAAAAATTTCCAGCGCCTTAAACTTAGCCTATTGTTGGATTGAAGAATTAGCGAAAAAAACGCCCCTGCGTTCTGAGCCCGCTCTTTTAAACCAAACTGAGGCTCGAAGGTCCATCCTCAAATCCAAATTGCTGAGTACTGAGCCCAGTAAACAAAATGCTATTGCACGAATCAATCCAGTACTGCTTCCTAAACAAAGCACAGAGCAGCTTATATTTCGTCGCAGGCAGCAAACCTGGCAGATCCTGTCAGATCTACAAAAGGTTTTTGAATCAGAGCGCTTATCGGAGACCGTTATCTGGTGTTTACAAAATGGTCTGTCATACGAAAATGTAATCTATGAAGACACTGCTAGTGGCGAGCCCCAGCATGAATATCGGATTGAGCGCATATTTGCCTGTTTAAAGCATCACATCCACCCTCAGCGCATTAGCAATAAAGACGATCAGGGGGCCAACCATCTCATCGTACTCATTAATGCTGAAGAAGAAAGTATGCATGATCTTTCCCAGCAGGGCAGTACGATAATCAGTAATTGGAATGATCCTCTATGTTTCAGCGGTTTCCAATACAACCTGGTTAGCAGTATAGAAATCATCACCATTGACAAATCGCATCAGATAACTACCCAAGTATTCTTCGGCGACACTGCACTAGTCTCGCTACTTGAGCACGTGCAGAATAATAGTTATGAAAAACAAAATTGCTATTGTATAGATAACACAAAAACTGAAATATTACGCAATCGTCTGCAAAAGCTCCTAAATAAGACCTCTCCACAATCGTTGGCCAAACAGGGAATAGCGCGATATATTTTTAGTCTCGGTTCCAGTTATATCTGCCTCGACACCGCGCACGACCACGCACCAATGTACAAAATCTCAACCTATAGCAGTGAAACCACATTATTTTCACATTTGGCCACCACACCAAAAAAAATATCCAGTGCAGGAAATACACTCACCCGCGTTGACAGTAAATGTGGAAAACTGGCCAGATTTGCAGCTTTTTGCAACACAATTCAAAAACCTCTCCCGGTGATTATGGTTGATGAGTCCCAAGGTACTGTTTCGCTGTATGCAGGAACGACGGATGGTGCCATTTATCACACGGGTACATACCAAAGACCTGCTAAGCAGTTAGCCCATTCCCTGAGTACCTTCGCAATCAATCTAACCAAAAATAAGGTGAAAGCCCCGCGAATTTGGATCAATCAGGGTGCCGGGCCAAGCCTATTTAGACCTCCCCAGACCCAACTTCGGCAAGGTCTTTCGGTAAAAAAATATACCGCGCTAACAAATGTTTATGACTTTAGCTGGGGTGATACCGAATGGCTGCATGTAATGCCTAACAATAAATTAATTGATGATATCGCCCAGTTTGCAGCTGATTACCGAGCCCAGAATCAAGTAGACAAACAGGTCGATCCGCACCCCATCTATATTTCAGAAGTGCACATTGATCAGCCTCAAAATAATTTTATGCCGTACTTCCGCCTCAAACTCCACCTTGAAGCCTTATTTGCCAATCATCTGGATTACTAAGATCAACAGTACTCAAGTCAGAACTCATAGCGTCATCCGTGTATAATTTCCCTTTTGCCAAAGGGCGCTTAACGTGCACTCAATTTTTAAGATATTTCTGTCCGTTTACCTGATTGCTAATGTCGCGACCTGTGGACAGAAAGGGCCCTTATATTTACCCGATGCTGAACCAGTGCGCAAATCGCAGGTAGTTCCTGTTAATACAAATGGACAATTATCCGCTATTCAAAATTACCTAAGTCCGAGGGTTTTATGAGTCTTACTAAACGCAAAAATGCGGATTTATGGATAGAATCTGTGTCTCTAAAATCACTAGCCGATAAATATGGCACACCAGCATACGTATACTCTGAAGCTGCGATCAGGCATCAATATCAAGCAATGCAATCAGCATTTGGCCAGCAACGCCACCAGATTTGCTACGCAGTTAAAGCCAACAGCAATATTGGTGTACTTGCTATGCTGGCAAATATGGGTGCAGGCTTTGATGTTGTTTCCGGTGGGGAACTAGAGCGCGTATTGCGTGCTGGAGGCGATCCGAAAAAAATCGTATTTTCTGGCGTAGGAAAATCCGTAGCGGAGCTAGATTTTGCGCTAAAACTGGATATTCATTGTTTAAATGTTGAAAGCCACGCAGAGCTACTACGACTCGAAGAGCGGGCAAAACTTTTGGGGATAATCGCTCCAATCTCATTGCGTATTAATCCCGACATCGATGCAAAAACGCACCCATACATCTCAACCGGACTTTCCGAAAATAAATTTGGCATCACCCCCAAAGCCGCCATCGATTTATATGCATATGCAGATAAATCTGAATTCCTGAGCGTCCAGGGCATAGACTGCCATATAGGCTCGCAGATCACTGAACTTTCTCCACTGCTGGAAGCTGCCCGCTTCATGCTAGATATGGTGGATCACCTCCAGGAAATGGGCATCTCGATTACTCATCTAAACATGGGCGGAGGTGTAGGAGTAAATTACCTGGATGAAAAACCCTTCTCCATACGCGATTATGCAAGCAGTCTTGTTAAGTTGCTGGAGAACTACAACCTCGATTTACTGGTAGAGCCAGGCCGTTTTCTGGTTGCAAATGCCGGCCTATTGTTAACTAGCGTAGAATACCTAAAACCCGCCAGCAACCCGACCACCGGCCGTAATTTCGCAATCGTCGATGCCGCGATGAACGACCTGATACGTCCTGCACTATATCAAGCACAACATCGAGTCGAGCAAGTTTCGGCTTTGGATGATGCCTCGGCTCTGACCACAGAACTAAATTGGGATCTAGTAGGCCCAGTTTGTGAAAGTGCTGATTTTCTTGCCAAGAACTGCACACTTAAGCTCGAACAAGGGGCATTGCTTGCCATAATGACCGCAGGCGCATATGGCTTTGTTCAATCGTCAAACTACAATAGCCGAAACAGAGCGCCAGAAATTATTATCAGCAAGGATGAAACCCACCTGGTCCGGCGACGCGAAACTATAAACGACCAACTTGCACTGGAAAGTACATTTCCTTGCACACTTCCATAAACCGATGGTAATTTGGGAGCCTCTACCTAGGCCAGCACAATGCGATTAAATTTTACCAAGATGCAAGGTGCGGGTAATGACTTCATGGTGCTCAACCTGATTGCCCAGAGCTATGTGCTGGAGGAAAGTACTATTCGGCAATGGGGAAACCGACATACTGGCGTAGGTTTCGACCAATTGTTGGTTGTTGAGCCCCCCCAGAATCCAGATCGCGATTTCCGCTATCGAATCTTTAATACCGATGGAAGCGAAGCTGAACAATGTGGAAATGGTGCTTATTGTTTTGCACGCTTTATTTACGATCAGAAACTTAGCAAAAAGACAGGGCTAAAACTGGAAACCATGGGTGGTAATATCGCTACCTACAGAAGACCGGATGGAATGTTTGAAATCGACATGGGCTTACCAACGCTCCCGGTTTGCTCTATAGAAGAGGCTTCCAATACGCCAGAAGTAGCGCTCAGCAAATTAACAATCGGCAATCAGGAAATACACTTTACCCAAATCTCAACGGGGAACCCCCACGCAGTTATTTTCGTCGACAATATAATTACTGCACCACTTCAGACACTGGGCGCCCAACTATCAACTCATGAATTTTTTGCCAAGGGAGTAAATGTTGAATTCTGTGAAATCGTTGACACTGGATTTGTGCGATTACGTGTTTATGAACGTGGCGTAGGTGAAACCCAGGCATGTGGAAGTGGGGCATGTGCAGCAGTAGTAGCAGGTATTTTACAAAAAAAATTAAAGCAAAAAGTAAAAGTATCACTGCCTGGAGGCAAACTAAGAGTAAGCTGGCTGGGAGGCAACACACCAATAACATTGGTCGGCCAGGCTAATTTGGTTTACGAAGGCAGTATTCAGATTTAACGGATAAAACGAGTTTTAACTAATGAAAGCGAAAGAAACTACTCCCCTCGCAGACGAGACTGTAATTGTAGAATTTCTACAGCGTAATAATGACTTTTTTAGTCATCATCCTGAACTATTGTTACAGATGAGCCTACCCCATCAAGCTGGCACTGCTGTTTCATTGGTTGAAAAACAAATTTCAATGTTGAGAACCCGCAATTCAGAAATGCGTATCCAGCTGGATACCCTACTGGATACGGCCAAAGAAAACAGTGCGTTATTCCAGAAAATATGTAATTTGACATTAGCGCTCATGGAAACCAAATCTATCAACGATATTGATCTGGTTCTTTCTGAACAACTTGCCACCCAATTTTCTGCTGCCCACGTAAGATGTTATATTTGTGCAAACAGTAAATACGAGCCCAAGGTTCACCTTCGGTTTACAACCAATATTCCACATATTGGTTTAATGAAAGCTGAGAAAATTGTCTGCGGTGCAATCAGATCCGAAGAATTTTCTCTGTTGTTCCCAGATGTAAAACCAGCCAGTGGCTCGACCGTACTTATACCACTGAAAATAAATATTAACAAAAAACCCGGCGAACTACCTATCCACGGCTTACTGGCAATTGGTAGTAATGACGCACAGCATTTTACCTCTGATCTAGGAACAGAGTTTTTAGCCTTTTTAGGTAAGATGTTATCCTGCGCGCTCGAGGCTTACGTATAGGCAAAAAATATACCTGATGCGCATAATGTTGTAGATTAGAACGCAACATACATTCGAGCTTCAACAAAACGAGCTTAAAAAAGAATGGATACTACAGACCCACTTATCGCAAAATATTTGGATGTGCTCGAACACCAAAAACAGTACAGCAAACATACTATCAACGCGTATAGGCGGGACCTGTTTCAATTTGCTTCCTTCACCGAAGCAACATCTTTAGTCGACTGCCAAGCCCACCATATACAGTCTTTTATTAATTTTTTACACCGCAAAAATCTGTCGCCACGCTCCATACAACGCTGTTTATCAAGTATTCGGGCGTGTTTTAGTTACCTAAAAAAACATCGCCTGATAAAAAACAACCCTGCAACTTCCCTACATGCGCCGAGAAAACAGAACAAACTACCAAGGCTTTTGGATACTGATCAAGCCGCAAAGTTACTGGATTTTAAACCCACCAGCAAAATCGCTATACGTGATAAAGCCATTTTGGAGCTATTTTATTCCAGCGGATTGCGACTCTCAGAGCTTGTTGGAATTAACATTTCTGATCTGAACTTAAAAGAAGGCTTTGTTACCGTCACAGGTAAAGGAAATAAATCCAGGCAGGTACCTCTGGGAAGGCACGCCAATACGGCATTAGAAAACTGGTTACAACACCGACAATATACAAGCATTGACGTCCCGGTTTTTACCGGTAGAAATGAAAACAGAATCAGTCCTCGAACCATTCAAATGCGTCTCAAGCATTATGGCAAGCAACAACTCAAAGATACGAGTTTACACCCGCACATGCTACGACACAGTTTTGCTAGCCACATGCTTGAATCCAGCGGTGACCTCCGCTCAATACAAGAATTACTTGGACATTCGGATATCTCGACTACACAGATTTATACACATCTGAATTTTCAGCATCTGACCCAGGTATATGATATTGCACACCCTCGTGCCAAGCGTAAATCATGAGCATTCAACTCATCACATTTGATCTGGACGATACACTTTGGGAAACAAGCCCACTCATACGTACTGCTGTAGAAAAACAAAATGACTGGCTGAACAAGCGAATCCCGGATTTTAAGGAACGAATCAGCCAGGATGAACTGACGCTCATTCGAAACAGAGTGACGCGGGATAATCCAGAGCTAAAACACGATTTAACAAATTTACGCACTCAGGTTCTCGCAGCAGCACTGCAACAAATCGGTGGCTCAAGAGATCTTTCCGTAAACCTTGCGCAACAGGCAGTGGAAGTATTTATGCAGGCGCGACATGAAGTCACATATTTTGATCACGCTATTAGCCTACTTGAAACTCTCTCAGCTAACTATTTACTCGGGGCTCTTTCCAACGGCAACACGAATATTAGTCGAATTGGTCTAGACAAATATTTTTCGTTTAGTTATTCCGCAGCTGATCTTGGTATAGGAAAGCCCGCACCCGATATGTTTATTGCTGCAATGCAGCATGCCGGGGTTACGGCAAATCAAATGGTGCATATCGGAGACCATCCTGAGCATGATATTCAGGCAGCCAGCGCATTAGGCATCAAAACGATCTGGTTTAACCGCACATCCCAATCAACACCGCCGCAAACTACGAACTATCGCGAAGTAACTTGTTTGAGTGATATTCCATCATGTCTTAGTTCATTTTGACTGTTATAACTCAGTCTATTCAGATTCTTCAGCAGTCCTATTTAATGCGTGTTGGGTAATGTATTTTTTTAGCGAATCCAAATCTGCAGAAATTTGGGTACTTTTTGACTTTAAACCTTCAAGCTTCGATAGTCGCGGATGTTTCAAAGCATCAAGCACGGACGCATCTTCCTGTCCAGCAAGCGCTGTCTCTATCGCTTCGGGAAACTTGGCAGGGTGAGCGGTAGCCAGACACACAACCGGCCCCTCTCCAGGAATCAGTTTTGCCGCGGCAACACCTACAGCCGTATGCGGATCCAAAACATAATCTTGAATCCGCTGCACCCCCGCAATGGTGTCCAATGTTTCCTGAGTGCCTATGGATACAGCCTGTATATCTTCATCAACGGGATAATTGTGGCTTAAAACCACCTTTCCTTCTTTTTCAAATTCCTGCATAAAGCGCCGAACTGCCTCGGCGTCTCGGTCAAGTTTCAAGAACAAGTAGCGCTCAAAATTACTTGCGACCTGAATATCCATAGATGGACTAAGCGTAAAATGAACGTCGCTTCTTTTATACACGCCGGTATTAAAAAATATGGGCAAAATATCATTTTCATTACTTGCCAACATCAATGTAGCAATGGGAAAACCCATTTTTTTCGCTATATAGCCTGCCAGAATATCTCCAAAATTTCCCGTTGGAACACTAAAAGATACGCTCCTTTCGCCACTCCCACTCAAGCGTAGACTGGCGTACGCATAATAGACAACCTGTGCCAATACACGCGCCCAATTGACAGAATTCACCGCCCCTAATTGATATTGCTGTTTAAATTCCAGATCATTAAATACCGTCTTCATCAATGACTGACAGTCATCAAAACTCCCGTCTACTGCAAGGCAGTGAACATTTTTATCGGTAGTCGTCGTCATCTGCAGCTCCTGCAAATGACTGGGTTTCCCCTCGGGATACATAACAAATATGGTTATATTTTTTTTACCCTTCACACCGGCTATCGCGGCACTTCCTGTGTCTCCGCTGGTTGCCCCCAATATGTTCATATACTGATCACGGTCTTTAAGCAAATACTCAAATAAATTGCCTAAAAACTGAAGCGCAATATCTTTAAAAGCCAGTGTCGGGCCATGAAACAACTCAAGAATATGAATGTTTCCAACTTGCTTTAGCGGGGTAATATCCTCTGAATCGAAGCCTGCATAACTGCGCCTGACAAGATCTTCAAGATCAGCACTCGGAATATCGTCGATAAATTCACTCATGACGGCCAGGGCCAATTCGACAAAGCTCAGTCCACGCCAGCCGTCGAGTTTAGAAGTAACCGACGGTATGTTCTCTGGCATTAGCAGACCACCATCAGGTGCCAGCCCAACAAGTACGGCATCTTGAAATCGCATGGGGGGCGTTTGCCCACGAGTACTGATATATCGCATGTAATTCCTTAGAAACTCGGAAAATATGATAATGCAAAAGCAAAGCTTACTCTTGCTATATTACCCGTCTGTAAACTCGGTGGGCACCATTCTAAAAAACCCGCGGCGAATTATCATCCATTACTGTTTGAATGAAGATATTTACCAAAGGAGAGAGTGCAAACGGCACCTTTGGGTGATTTTAGAAAGAGCGTATTTCTCGGATAATTATATTGCCCCGCGGCCATAATTATTTTCAGGCTTACGAGGTGGATCAGACCTTACATTTTGCGCCACTGTCTCTATCGTGCCTCCACTCGCCAAAAACTTTTCCAGGTCGGTTTCCAACTGCCCACGCGTGCTCCCACGAGCATTCACCGTATGTACAGTACCTTCTGCAGGTGTTCGGCCAGGAATGGGTCCATTTTCATTCGCGCTAGTCATAACTACTCCCTGAGTTAAATCTTGTTTTAATTTGAGCACTATTAATAGCTCAGATTTGAGATTATGCAAATTGACCAAAGCAATAACATTAAGTTTGTCACAAACTAGAGAGGTACTGGCTAATGAGCTATTAATCGTTGAAGCAAAAAAAAACGTACCTGTTCACGGCGCTGGAAACGTGAACAGATACGCTAATTTTACAGCAAAAGACAAAAATCTTGCCAGGCTCTAGAAAATATAACCTCGCTCCTCGTGAGAGGCTAAATCGAGACCTTGATTTTCTTCATCTTCATTTACACGCAAGCCAATTGTCGCATCGATAATTTTAAGAAGGATGAAAGATACTATGCCGGTGTATATAGCAGTAGCGGCTATACCCAGCGCTTGTACGCTAACTTGCGCAGCTATGCCACCCTCTTCAACGCCGAAACCTGCACCACCTAATGATTCAGCGCAAAATACGCCGGTAAGCAATGCACCGATGATACCACCAACACCATGTACACCGAACACGTCCATCGTATCGTCATAGCCAAAAGTACGCTTAAGTTTGGCAGCAGCCAGAAAACAACCGACGCCAGAAACTGCGCCAATCGCCAGAGCGCCCATAGGACCTACAGCACCTGAAGCCGGAGTAATTGCTACCAGCCCAGCCACCGCCCCAGACGCGATGCCCAGTACACTTGGCTTTTTAAACATCAACCATTCAGCAAACATCCATGCCAAGGCTGCCGATGCCGTCGCTATTTGTGTTACCGCCATTGCCATACCCGCAACATTATCAGCCGCGAGCTCAGAACCTGCGTTAAACCCGAACCAACCGACCCACAACAAACCAGCGCCAATTAAGGTAAGTGTCAGATTGTGTGGAGCCATAGGCGTATTGGGATAACCTACGCGCTTGCCAAGCACAATTGCTGCAACCAACCCAGCTATACCCGCGTTGATATGTACCACCGTACCTCCGGCAAAATCCAGTATGCCTTTGGAACCTAACCAGCCACCATCACCCCAAACCCAATGACAAACCGGGGCATAAACTATTGTGAACCAAAAAGTCATGAACACGAGCATGCTGGAAAACTTAATACGTTCTGCAAAAGCACCCACTATCAGAGCAGGTGTAATAATTGCAAAGGTCATTTGAAATGTCATAAACACCGATTCAGGTATAGTCCCGGACATGGAATCTACCGTTAAGCCATTCAGAAACATCTTATCCAAACCACCCCAAAATGCGCCTTCACCACCAAAAGCAATACTATATCCGTACAATACCCACAAAACAGACATCAGACAGCATATGGCAAAACATTGCATCATTACTGAAAGCACGTTCTTGCTGCGACTCATCCCCGCATAAAATAACGATAAACCAGGAACTGTCATCATAAGTACCAGGGCGGTAGCCGTTAACATCCATGCTGTATCGCCGGAACTCAGTTCATCGGCGAACACGGGTAAACCCGCTAACAGCACCAAGCCATAAATAAATATTTTTATCGGAGAATGTTCACTTATTGCTGCGACAGAATTTCTGCCTCCCCGGCCAACATTTTTAGTAATTTTATCTTTCACAATTATCTTCCTCATACATAGGCATTAAACAGCATCTGCGCCTGTTTCTCCGGTTCGAATGCGTATCAGATTTTCAAGCGCGGACACAAATATTTTGCCGTCTCCAACCTTGCCGGTATTTGCCGCACTTGTGATCGCCTCAAGACATCGATCCAATAAGTTATCTTCTATAGCAATCTCTATTTTAACTTTGGGTAAAAAATCCACGACATACTCCGCACCACGATAAAGCTCAGTGTGACCTTTTTGCCGGCCAAACCCTTTCACCTCAGTAACTGTCATGCCCTGCACACCAATTTCTGACAGCGCTTCTCGAACATCGTCTAACTTGAATGGTTTAATAATGGCTGTAACGAGTTTCATTTATTTCTCCTGATCTGTTTGAATTATTTGCTAACACCACTTTCTCATAATAGAAAATGGTGCAGCAAATTCTCTCTCAATTACAAGCTTTTCGTTAACGATAATACAACTGTGTCAGAACACAGTTTAGATCCGCCAAAACACTCACTCTTCTTCAGATCAGTTCCTATGAAAGAGAGTCCCCACTCAACGCCCAGCTGCTCTGTAGAGAGGGAGACGCTATAATCGATATAACTATCACCCGCATCACCATCCGCAGGGCCAATAAAGGCGGCAAATTCTTCATTATCTTCAAATGCGTTAAATCCTACGTGAAAGCCCAGGCTAATATTTTCCGCGATTTCAAAACCGTAATCCCCATACAAATACCAGAATGTACCTGTTTTCGCGAAATAATCGTCTGATACAGCCAGACCAATCGTCGCGTCAGAGTATGAAACACTTGCGTACACTTCCTGATAATCCAGATCCGGCGAAGTGTCGTCTTCTGGGTATGCGTAATACATATAACCAACGTCATAGCTAACCGATTCATTAAACTCGCCGCCAAAACCCGCATAAAGATCTGTTTCTATAGCAGCACCTGTAAAAGTTACATTTGATGCCCATGCACCGGCATAAAAACCACTTTCATGCTCAAAATCAAAGCCTCCCTGAATTGCCATGGAGCGATCCCCCTGGGAAATACCCCGAAAGCGATAATCAGTTGCTATTGTTACATTTCCAGATAACTCTGCCGCACTGACCACACCCGGTGCAATCAAAGCCATCCACCCAAACATTATTGAATATGCAATTCTCTTCACAATTTTTCCCCTCTTAATTTTGATATAAATAATTTTTACTAGTCGTACCTGGAAGTAGATAAAAGCAGTTTTCGTGCCAGTTTCATAAAATGACTTCTAAATCAATTTACGCCCCATAAAAGTGAAACCTACCTCTTGTATGCACCATAATAGGGCAATATATCTACGCGCGCACAATAAATGAGCAATAAATACAAAATTAATGAAAGGAATCACTTACACTTCACCCGGTCATTAGCGCTGGTGAGGCTATCTCGAGCGCGGTAAGATTTCCTCGCTGCACTTCATAACCAACCGCTATGTTTAGCGGGTTACTTTTTAGCGACTTACTAGCAGAGCGTAAAACACATGACAGCAAACCAAAATATTTTTGAATCACTGGCTCGACAAGTTGGCGAATCAGTTTCACAAATGATGACCAATCTACGCCAAAGCGATTCATCTGGATTCTCCGGAATGACATCAGAAGAGATAAGCCGAAAAATTAGACCTTTAATAGAAACTGTCTTTGACGAATTCAAACTTGTGTCTATAGCCGAGTTTGAAGTGCAGACTCAATTGCTATCACAATTAAACGAACAAGTGAAAATACTGGAAGCCAGACTACAAATCCTGGAACTATCGGATCCGTCGGCTCCGAAACTCGCCAAATAAGGAACAGATACCCCGATTCACATGTCCACTTCAACAGTACACGCTCGCGCATTAAGTGGCATCGAAGCCCCTGCGGTGGCAGTGGAAACCCATATAAGAGGCGGACTACCTGGGTTTTCAATTGTTGGATTACCCGAAGCTGCTGTTAGAGAAGCTCGGGACAGGGTTAAAAGCGCCATACTCAACTCTGGATTCGATTTTCCTAAAATACGGGTAACGGTCAATCTGGCACCTGCTGATATTCCCAAGCACGGTGGGCGTTTTGATCTCGCTATCGCGGTCGGCATTTTGGTTGCTTCGGGACAACTTCCAGACACCCAATTATCCCAGCTCGAAGTACTCGGGGAACTGGGATTAACTGGCCAAGTACGCTCCGTACGAGGTTGCTTATCTGCCGCCATTGATGCGGCAGAGTGCTCTCGAAAACTCATAGTCCCGCAACAAAATTTCCAGGAGGCCAGCTTACTTTCGCGCTCTCAGGTCTATGGCGTTAAACATTTGCTTGAAGTCTGTCAATTGATACGACAACCGCTGCCAAAAACAGACGAAACAGTCTCTAGCACCCTCAAAAACAAGCCTGTCCATCGCTCGGTACCGGAAGATTGCCGCCTTAACAATGTAAAAGGCCAATTTGCCGCCAAGCGCGGCTTAGTTATCGCAGCTGCTGGGGCGCATCATTTGCTCATGAGCGGCCCACCAGGCTGCGGAAAAACCATGCTCGCGAATCGAATTCAGTATTTATTGCCTCAGCCCACTGAGCGGGAAACAGCAGCAATGATAAAAATTCACTCAGCTGCAGGATTTTCAGATTTGTCCAACCTATTTTACGAGAGGCCTTTTCGTAACCCCCATCACAGCGCCTCAAGGGCAGCAATGGCTGGGGGAGGCAACCCAGTTTGCCCCGGAGAAATTTCACTGGCCCATTTTGGTGTGCTTTTTCTGGATGAATTGCCTGAATTTAATCGTCAAGTCATCGAGTCTCTACGTGAGCCGCTGGAATCCAAAGAAGTTATGATCGCCCGGGCCAATACTCGAGTGAAGTATCCTGCAGCATTCCAGCTTATTGCCGCTATGAATCCGTGTCCTGTTGGCCGCAATTGTACGGAATTGTCCTGTAGTTGTAGTCCACAACAAAAATTTCGTTATCGATCCCGAGTATCCGCACCAGTACTCGATCGAATAGACATACATGTAAAGGTAAATGAAATTTTGGAGAGCGAACTACTTGGGCCCTCTCCCGATGAAGATGAAGACAAGATAAGGAGCAACATAGCAACTGCCCGAAGCATTCAATACGAGCGGAACGCCGGGCCATTGAACTCCGAATTATCCATCACTCAACTTGAGCAGTTTTGCCACCTTGATTCATCTACAGAAACGCTAATGCGCGAAGGAATGGCCCATTTCAAGCTATCCGCCCGAGCATGTCACCGCTTACTGAAAGTCAGCAGAACGATTGCAGATCTTGACCAAAAACAATCAATCGAAACAAAACACTTGAGTGAAGCAATGAGTTATAGAGACCCGACCTTGGAATTTTAGCAACCGCAAAGTTATTTGACAGCGTCAATCATATAATCCATTGCAGCGCGCAACTCATCATCCGAGCAGTCCATACAGGTGCCTTTTGGGGGCATACCCGCATTCAAGCCATTCTGAGTGCTGCTCCACAGCGTATCCAGACCCTTTGCCAGACGCGGCTTCCAATCATCAATATTCTGAAATTTGGGCGCACCACCTACACCCGCTGCATGACAAATAAAACATGATTTATCATAAACTGCTTGTCCAGATAGGGGTTCGCCGCCAGATGCAACCACCGCTGTGCCAGCACACTCCTCCCCGGCTTTACACGAGCTGCCAAACGGCGTGAGTCGATCACGTACAGCATCATCCGTACCTGGGGGCACTCGCACATCAGCCCAAATGGACACAGTTAAAATTATTCCAAAAACTACCAGTAAACGTTGCATCAATGTCTCAACCCCTTATTCAACTGTATATAAAGCGGCGCGGATTATAGTCTATCTACTACCTTGATAAAACAGCCCCAAGCAGCTTTTTAGGTACAGCCCTGAGCGACTTTTAAGATACAGCCCTGAGCGACTTTTTAGATTCAGGATTGCGAAGCCAAAAATAACTCCCGGCCAATCAGCATACGGCGAATTTCACTGGTACCGGCGCCTATTTCGTATAGTTTAGCATCTCTGAGCATTCTTCCAGCCGCAAACTCATTCATATACCCGACACCACCCAGGGTCTGAATAGTCTCCAAGGCCATCAAGGTGGCACGCTCGGACGCATATAAGATACAACCAGCGGCATCAAACCGCGTTGGCGAGCTCTGATCACAAGCACGCGCCACAGCATAAACGTACGATCGACATGCATTCATCGTCGTATACATATCAGCAATTTTGCCCTGCATTAACTGGAAGGTGCCAATGGGCTGACCAAATTGCTGTCGTGTATGTACGTATGGCAAAGCCAAATCCATGCATGCCCGCATAATACCAAGAGGCCCTCCCGCCAAAACTACCCTTTCAAAATCCAGGCCACTCATAAGAATTTTTGCACCTTCGCCCACCTTTCCAAGCACACTGCTTGCTGGCAAACGACAATTGTCAAAAATAAGTTCACCTGTCTCAGATCCGCGCATCCCCAATTTGTCGAGTTTTACCCCGGTGGAGAAACCTGGCGCATTTTTCTCAACAATGAACGCTGTTATACCTTTGGGACCTAGAGCAGGATCGATCGTTGCATAGACCACGAGTATGTCCGCCGTAGGGCCATTTGTGATCCACATTTTATTGCCATTCAGTACATAGTGATCACCATCCAATTTTGCACGCAGGCGCAAACTCATAACATCTGAACCCGCGCCCGATTCACTCATAGCTAAGGCGCCCAAATATTCACCACTAATCAATTTAGGCAAATATTTTTCTTTCTGAGCGTTACTGCCAAACCGACTTAATTGATTAACACATAAATTTGAGTGCGCGCCATATGACAACCCTACTGAAGCCGAGGCTCGGCTAATCTCCTCCATCACCACACAATGTGCCAGATACCCGAGGTCCATACCGCCATACTTCGACTCAGCCGTCATTCCCAGTACTCCCAGTGCCCCAAGTTTAGGCCACAAGTATCTGGGAAACTCATTATTTTTATCAACGCTCTCAGCAATCGGTACTATTTCTTTTTTACAAAAGTGCCGCACTGAGTCGAGCAGACTATCCAGCGTTTCACCCAGCCCAAAATCAAACTCCACGCCACTAAATGTCATGTCACATTCCTGTTTATCTGTTTAAGCGGATCGTAGATTCGCATTGTCTGGGATCCGCCACTGCGCATAACAATCACCTTACCGCCACTTTCAGCAATATCACCACGCACTTTTTTATTGTTAAAATACCCGCTGACCGAAGTACCCTGCCAACGTGCTTCACGTACCTCAAAATAAACACTGTCAATTTTTATACCAAAACTATCGGGCTGTTCAACGTTCCGAGTCACAACCACATCAAAAATCTTACTATCAGCACTTATATTAAAATGCTGTGAGTTATTCATGTTAATTCGAAAACCTGTTTTACCCCCCCAAGGCAGGGGTTGGGTCAAGGCCAACAATTTCCAAACCATACCCAGCAATAGGTCATAAGTGGCCGTTGGAGGAATTAGCTCGGCTATTTCCCGTTCTATAAAACCGGTATCGTAATTCCCTTCATGCATTGCTGTGTGATTAAGTAAATTTTTCAAAAACACCAAATTATGCTCAACTCCGGCCACCCGAGTTTTTTCGATAGCTCCCAACATTTTCTCCAATGCCGACTCCCGCGAATCAGCATGCGCAATAATTTTTGCTATCATCGGGTCGTAGTACCTGCTTACTTCGGAGCCACTAGCTACGCCAGTGTCCACTCTTACCTCAGCAGGTATGCTTAACGTTATCAATGTTCCGGCACTAGGCATAAAATTTTTCTTCGGGTTTTCAGCATACAATCTTGCCTCAAGAGCGTGCCCACTAATTTTTATATCAGCTTGAGCAATATCCAACTTCTCTCCTGCCGCAATACGCAATTGCCAATCTACCAAATCAATGCCGGTAATTGCCTCAGAGATAGGGTGTTCAACTTGCAAACGCGTATTCATTTCCATGAAATAAAATGATGATTTATCGCAGATAAATTCGACCGTTCCAGCGCCTTCATAGTTAACACTGCGTGAAATATCTATTGCAGCTTGACATATATGTTGGCGAAACTCATTGCTTATATTGGGCGCAGGAGCCTCTTCCAATACCTTCTGGTGCCTACGTTGCATAGAACAATCACGTTCAAACAAATGCACTATGTTTCCATAGCTATCAGCCAAAATCTGCACTTCAATATGCCGCGCTTTAGCCAGATACTTTTCAAGCAATACAGTATCATCACTAAAGGCCTGACGAGCCTCCAGTTTTGCAGAATCTAGCTGCGCCTTAAACTCAGAAGCACTATTCACCAAACGCATACCCCGACCCCCACCACCGGCTGAAGCCTTGATAATAATGGGATAACCTATTTTTCCCGCCTCATCTTCGAGTATTGATGCTTCCTGATTCGCACCATTATATCCAGGCACAACGGGAACACCGGCTTGCTCTACAAGTTTTTTGGATTCAATTTTTGAACCCATGGACTGAATAACATCACTGGAAGGCCCGACAAAAACTAACCCGGCATCGTTCAGTAATTTTGCAAAGGCAGCATTCTCCGCCAAAAAACCATAGCCAGGATGGACCGAATCAGCCCCTGACTGTAACGCGGCATTGAGTATCGCCTCCATATCCAGATAATTTTCTAAAGCACTGGCACCACCTAAACAAACGAATTCATCTGCAAGCTGAACATGCAATGCCATCCTATCTTCATCAGAACAAACTGCTACGGATCTGATCCCCAGTTTTTTGGCACTGCGGATAATTCGACAAGCTATTTCTCCACGGTTGGCAATGAGTAGTTTCTTGAGCATGGGATATCCCGCAGATTACATTCTAAATATGCCGTAACCCGAATCCCGGGTATCCAGCTCTCGTGTAGCAACTGACAGCGCAAGAGAAAGCACTGTTCGCGTGTCTTTCGGATCAATAACTCCATCATCCCAAAGCCGCGCACTGGCATAATATGGATGACCTTCTCTCTCATACTGCTGGCGTATATTATCTTTAAAAGACTCCTGCTCTGTTTTATCCCAATCCTGTCCAGCAGAATCCAAACCCTCTTTCTTAATCGTGGCCAGCACACTTGCAGCCTGCTCCCCCCCCATGACAGAAATCCGGGCATTGGGCCATACCCACAAAAACCGAGCACCATATGCACGCCCACACATTGCATAGTTTCCTGCACCAAAAGAACCGCCAATAACAACTGTGAATTTGGGGACTTTTGCACACGCTACAGCAGTGACCATTTTCGCGCCATCCTTGGCAATACCGTTCCTCTCGTACTTTTTACCCACCATAAAGCCGGTAATATTCTGTAAAAAAAGCAGCGGCACACCTCTCCGGTCACATAGTTGAATAAAATGCGCGCCTTTTAACGCTGATTCAGAAAACAGGATGCCGTTATTTGCGATGATGCCTACGGGCATCCCAGCGATATGCGCAAATCCGCACACCAGGGTTCTTCCATACAGTTTTTTGAATTCATGGAATTCTGACCCATCGACCAAACGCGCAATTATTTCCCTGACATCAAATGGCAGGCGCGCATTTCGCGGCAAAACACCATAAATCTCCTCAGCAGCATACACGGGAGCTGAAACTTCTTTGTGAACCACCGTACTTGTATACATCAAGTTGCTCGAACCGATAATATCACGAGCAATACTTAAGGCATGCTGATCGTTGTCAGCAAGATGGTCGGTTACGCCAGAGATCCTCGAGTGAACCTTTCCCCCACCCAGTGTTTCAGCATCAACAACTTCTCCTGTGGCGGCTTTAACCAACGGAGGACCACCCAGGAATATAGTCCCTTGCTCATCGACAATGATGGCCTCGTCACACATGGCCGGAACGTAGGCCCCGCCGGCTGTGCAGGAACCCATAACCACCGCAATTTGGGGGATCCCTATTGCCGACATATTTGCCTGGTTATAAAATATTCTGCCAAAATGGTTTTTATCTGGAAAAACATCATCCTGCAGCGGTAAAAATGCCCCGCCAGAATCTACCAGATAAATGCAGGGGAGACCATTTTCAAGGGCAACCTCCTGGGCACGCAAGTGTTTTTTGACCGTGATAGGATAGTAAGTGCCCCCCTTAACAGTAGCGTCGTTAGCCACAATCACACACTCTATACCACTTACCCGGCCAATACCTGTCACTATGCCCGCCCCTGGGATCCAGTCATCGTACAGCTCAAACCCAGCCAGCTGCCCTAACTCTACAAAAGCAGAGCCTTCATCCAGTAAAACATCAATTCTATCCCTGACTAACAATTTCCCCCGCGACTGATGCCGTTTTTTGGATTTTTCAGGGCCACCAAGCGCAATCCGTTTAACCAACACCTTAAGATTATTGCTTAGCGCTTTGTGATATTGCATATTTTGGACGAAATCATTCTGATTCACGTCAATATTTGAACTTATGATCTGCATAGCGGCTCTCTTTACAGGAACGAACTCTCTGAACTAAATACTATTGTCATCTAATGATACAAGATGATGCTATCTCCGAAAAATGTACTAATAATCAGATTACGCACGTTATTTCACCTAGTTTTTTGGTAAGCAAAGCGTTCTCCCTATAGTCAATTGGGATCACTACCAAACTGGGCCCCGGCTCCACAAATGCTTGCTCCAGAACATCTGACAATGCTTCAGAATTATCACAACTATATCCATTCCAACCGAAAGCATCTGCCAATTGCATCCAGTTCGGGTTGCCAAAGGACAGATCTGTATGCCTGCCAAATTCATTAGTTTGCTTCCATGCAATCAAACCATAAGCATTATCCTCCCAAACCAGCATAACAATATTACTTTTCAGCCGCTTAGCGGTCTCCATCTCCTGAACGTTCATTAAAAACCCCGCATCCCCGGCAATTCCCATAATTCGCCTTTCCGGATAAACAATACTCGCAGCAATTGCTCCAGGCAGTGCAAAGCCCATGGAACAAAATCCATTGGGGATCAGACAAGTATTCGGTTCGTGGGCATGATAATGCCTGGCAACCCACATTTTGTGGGCACCCACATCCGATAATAAAATATCTTTTGGGCCCATTACCTGGCGAGCATCCCAAACGGCCTTTTGTGGCCGTATTAAACCCTGGGTTTTGTCCTGGCTGTATTCAGATAAGTCTAACTGCATTTCCTTTTTTATTTGTCTTTGATGACTTAAGTCAAACGACAGCCCACCTTCCGCGTCAACACACTCATTAAACATCCACAATGCGTGGGCCAAATCACCAACCACCTCAATTTCTGGCAGGTAGCACTGATCAATTTCCGTAGGAAGGAAATCTACATGCAGGATATTTTTATCCCCATTGGGATTCCACAAACTAGGATGATACTCAACCATATCAAAGCCGATTGTCAGTACCAGGTCCGCTTCATCAAGTATTAGATTGATTCGGTCTTTTGAACCCAGCCCGACGGTATAGAGGGAGTAGTCAGCATCCATATCCACAGCACCTTTGGCCATAAAAGTACTGATAACCCCTATCCCGGTTTTTTCACAGAATGCTCTTAACTGATCGCTAGCGCGGCGTCTAATACAGCCATTTCCCGCAACGATCACCGGACGCCTGGCATTTTTGATCAGCTCAAAAGCCCGGGAAACAATTTTATCATCGGGTACCGATCGGCGGAAACGCCGTGGCGTTAATGGCTGAGCATCGGTTTCGTGTTTGGCTATATCTTCAGGTAGCTCGATGTGTACTGCACCCGGTTTTTCAGTTCTCGCCAAACGCACGGCTTTACGAATCATTTCTGGAATCGTAGATGCAAGCCGCACGGATTCTGCCCATTTGGTGACGGGCCTAAACATTGCAACAACATCCATCACCTGATGGGATTCCTTATGCAGGCGCTGTGTCGCACCCTGACCAGTTAACACCAACATAGGCGCTCTATCCATATTGGAATCTGCAACACCGGTAATAAGATTTGATGCCCCCGGGCCGAGCGTGCCCAGACATCCAGCAGGATTACCTGTTAATCGGCCATATATTTCCGCCATAAACGCCGCACCCTGCTCATGCCGTGCGAGGATAAATTTGATTTTATCGCTCTTTTCCAAAGACATCATAAAATCGGCATTTTCTTCTCCAGGCACTCCAAAAATATACTCTATACCTTCTTTCTCCAAGCAGCTTACAAACAAATCTGATGCTTTCATTTCCATTCCTTTTATTTATGAAAATTAGTACTGACTCTGTACACGCCACAACTAACAACTAATAGAGTTTAGAAAAAATACCACGCAATGGCAGAATGCCTCAAATCAGCATAGAGTCGAACCAAGAATAATCAAATACTGTAAATGAATCACTTAATGCTATGATATTTACCGATGCAAGCCAGATATACGGTGCTAGAGAATAACTTTACCATTGTTCATATCCTTGCTTTTAGTAAGTGCTTACTTACATCTGATGCCTCAAGCTAAGGGGCCTTGGGTTTTTAGAGCACCCAATGACTATTAGCATCTATACACTAGCCGATGGCATATAAAAATAACCCATGAAAAAGCATACATTCAAGTTGCAGCTTATTTTGCATATACACGTATCATTATTATCCTGCGCAGTGATGGCGAAGTCACCAGCCTCACTCTACGCTGAGCATTGCTACCAACAGACCCGTCTTACAGCTGAGGCTTCAACCGAAGCGCCCTGCAAAGATGCTATTCAATATGGGCAACTAAATACCAATAATCTCGCTGCAACATACTCCAATCAAGGCCTAATTCTTGCCAGCAAAAATCGTTTTTCCCAAGCAATAGCAAGCCACACCAAGGCTATCGCGCTTTCACCTACGGCTTATAATTTGTACATTAACCGAGGCAACAGTTATTTCGCTGTCAAACGGTATGAAGAAGCCAACAGTGACTATTCGACAGCACTTTTATTGAGTGCTGGCTCCAGCCACCAAGCTTTGTACAATCGCTCTCTTATTTTCAAAGCTCTTGGTTTCAAACATCGAGCAGAGAGAGAATTAGCACATGCGCGCTTGCTGGCGCCAGATAACCTTCGTTATAAAGACAATCATTTAAGCTCCCACGAAAGCAACAGATTTTAAATCGCTTCTCCGAGGTAAATTTTTTCCGCGCGCAATCCAAGCCCAGTCAGTATTTCATAGCTAAAGCCACCACAATCTCTGGCCATCTGATCTATGCCGATATGCTCACCGAGAAACTCCAGCCAGTCTCCTTGAACGATGTCTCCCGCCACCTTTGTGACATCAACAATGGTCAGATCCATAGATATGCTACCCACTATCTCGCATTGTTGATCCCCAAAATAAGCCTTGCCAGAATTGCTCAAACTTCGAGGTAAGCCGTCAGCATAACCCAAGGCCACCGTGGCCAATAAAGCTTCTGATGGCACTATATGACTTGCCCCATAGCCAATGCCAGTACCCTTTGGCACCCATTGCATCTGAATGATCCTACCCTCCAACGTTACAACCGAACGCATGGGGTTCTCTCCTCCAGATAGTGGATTCCCGCCATAAAGACCAATTCCAGGCCGGCATAAATCTGCATGATATGGTTTGCCCAATAGAATACCGGCAGAATGGGCTATGCTTTTAGGTATGGAAGAATACGCAAAAAAAACACGCTGCATCTGTTTCAGTTGCTGCAGATTTTTTGGATTTTTAGGCTCACTCCCAAAAGCAAGGTGAGTCATCAAAAGGCTAATGTTCAAACCCTCAATGCCAGCAGCGATGAAATCTGCTTCACTCATGCCCAGTCTATGCATGCCCGTATCTAGATGAATGGCCGCTGGATTTTCAGGGTATTCACGCCAAAGCGCTATTTGCCCTTCGGTATTTAAAACCGGGTGAAGATTCCAAACGATAAATTCAGACATTGAGTCTTTATTCGGACCTTCGAGTACATACACGATGGGTGAGTATCCAAATTCTCTGGCACATTGCCGTGCAACACACCCTTCCTCGAGAGTGGCGACAAAAAAAGTTTCGCAACCCGCTTGTAGCAGCGCAGGCAGCACTTTTTGTATCCCAAGCCCATAGGCATTAGCCTTAATTGCAGCTGCACAAACCGAGGGCGCACATTCTTCCGCTAGATAGCGATAATTAGCGACTAGCGCCTCGAGGTTAACCGTCAGCCGCGCGCCATTACGCATGATATAAAGAGATTATCGAAGAGTATTAATATAGCTGACAACGTCAAGTACAGCCTGATCATCCACCAAGGTTATTGCCATGCCACGCATTTGGATACCTAAGACGTCTCCCGGAGCAGTGCCGCGCAGCCCCTTTCTGAAATTGCTGAGTTGCGCTCTCAAATACCAATCATTCTGGCCTGCCAGCCGCGGTCCATTCATGGCTGCATTTCCTTCACCGTTCAAGCCATGACAACTCGCACAAAGCGCATAAAGCCCTTTACCCTGGGCTGCATCTCCCTGAATAGTAACCGGAGATTCGACTGGCGGGAAAGTGGCGATAAACGCAGACACGTTTTCCACTGCGGCATCATCGACCAGAGTCCCTGCCATACCACGCATTTGCACGCCTGGACCATCTTCTGCTGTTGCTCCACGATGACCAGCTTTAAAACCCAACAGCTGGCTTTTTAAGTACCATTCGCTCTGGCCCGCAAGCTTTGGTGCATTCATAGCAGAAATGCCTTCACCCGCAGCTCCGTGACAACTTGCACACAAAGCGTAACCTGCTGCCCCGGCAGCAATATCAGCAGCATTCAAACCTGCCGCTGAAAAAACTAAACTTATTACAATCAATAAACGGCCCATCAATCTCACCCTGTCAATTTTTTTTGCCCTCGTCGCCAAAATCCCCACCAATTTTTCGGGACATCGGCCGAACGCCTGTTATCTTGCCTTCGGTCGCGCGCCACCTGGCTGCGACTAACGATCACTTCCAATAAGCGATTACCACCGCGCCGGCGCTCATCTGCGCTCATCCTGCGGTCAGCACCAACCCTCCGACCATCGCCAGCATCATGCTGGTTACCATCAAGCTTTTCATTCATTTCATAGGAACTCATACCTGAAATCCAAATACACTATAACGTTACTGTCAGCAAATACCAAACTCGAATTAAAGTGGTTAACGTTTGCTTTCAATTGCTTACATGATTTATGTAAACTAACTCCGGAGGTATACCAAAAGAAAATGCAAGCGTTATGCAATTATGTTAAACAGATGCCGGATCAACCTTACCTAGATCAAGTCTAGCCTGTTTCGCATAATCCGCTGCCTGTTTCGGCTTACAATCACCTGTGCGCGCCAAAGCTATCAGCGATGCATAGACTATCCATTCAGCCGATATCTCAAAATAATCTCGAAGCACAGAGCGAGATTCACTTAAACCAAAACCGTCCGTTCCAAGCACGCTGTAACTACCAGGAATCCACCTGCTAACGCTTTGCGGGAGCGCTTTTACATAATCACTGACTGCAACAAAAATACCACTTTCAAGTTTCAACAACTCTTCAAGATAAGGGCGTTGCGAACAACGCGGGGCTATCAACGCCTTCCTCTCCACTGACAAGGCCTCGCGAAGTAATTCGTTATAACTGGTAACGCTCCATACTTGAGTTGCATAGCCAAACCCCGTCAGTATTTCAGCTGCACTTAATGCTTCCATCATCAATGCACCACTGCCCAATATATTTACGCTGACCGGTATTTGAAGCTGCGATTTTTGGTAAAGATACATTCCCCGAATTATGCCTGTCATTATGTTCTTACCAGCTTCACTGTCAGACTCCTCATTGTTTGAGGGTATTTCAGGCATTACGTAATTTTGGTTGGTGAGAGTAATATAGTAAAAAATATTTTCCTGTTTATCGTACATTCGGCTTATACCCTCTTGCACAATTACGGCCAATTCATAAGCAAATGCCGGATCATAACTCTTTAGATTAGGTATGCTGTTGGCAATCAGATGTGAATGCCCATCCTGGTGTTGTAAGCCTTCCCCATTTAAGGTGGTTCTGCCAGATGTCCCTCCCAATAAAAAACCCTTGCACAACATATCTCCACACGCCCATACCATGTCCCCAACTCTCTGAAACCCAAACATAGAGTAATAAATGTAAAATGGCACCATAGGCAAACCATGAGTAGCATAAGCTGTACCGGCAGCCATAAATGAAGCCATGGCGCCAGCCTCACAAATGCCCTCCTGTAAAATTTGCCCATCTTCAGTCTCTTTGTAAGGCGCAAGACTATTGGCATCCACGGGGTGATAATTTTGACCCTTCGGAGAATAGATCCCAGCTTGGGCAAACAAGCCGTCCATCCCAAAGGTTCTGGCTTCGTCAGGTACGATTGGAACAATATACTTACCAAGCCTCTTGTCTTTCATAAGCGTTGCAAGCATGCGCACCATTGCCATAGTGGTGGAAAGCTCACGCTCCCCCGAGCCTGCAAGCATGCCCTTAAACAAACTAAGCGGAGGGGACCGCAATTTTTCACATGATACCTTTCGCACTGGGATCGGCCCTCCCAGGTATTCTCTTCTAGCCTTAAGATACTGCAACTCTTTACTATTCTCATCAGGCCTATATAACTGCGCCTTCTTCAGCTCTTCATCCCCTAGTGGAATACCCAGCTTCCGCCCAAGCGCAACACGCTCATGGGGTAATAGTTGCTTCTTTTGATGCACCGTATTGCGGCCCTCCGAGCTTGGCCCCAAGCCATCACCTTTCAAGGTTTTAACCAAAACTACACAAGGTTTATCTTTATACTCCGCAGCCACCTTAAAAGCTGCATAGAGCTTTTTGTGATCGTGCCCACCTCTTGTTATTGAGCGTATTTCCTCATCCGTTAGAGTTTTCATCAAGTCGCGTAATTCTGGCGAGGATTCCACCCAATGCTCTCGTACAGCATCTCCGGGTAGCACCGAATACATCTGATAGTCCCCATCCAGGGCGTCATCCATACGACGCTGCAACACCCCCTTGTCATCGCGTTGTAATATAGGATCCCAACCACCTCCCCATATGACCTTTAACACATGCCAGTCAGCGCCGCGAAATGCACGCTCCAATTCCTGAATAATCTTCCCATTACCGCGGACTGGGCCATCCAACCTCTGCAAATTACAATTGATAACCAACACCAAATTATCGAGCCCTTCACGAGAAGCAATATTAATGGTTCCCAAGACTTCCGGCTCATCGGATTCTCCATCACCGATAAAGGTCCACACCTTTCCGCCGTTCTTTTTCTTTAAACCTCGCCCTTCCAGGTACTTGGCAAAACGGGCTTGATAGATTGAACTAGGAGTTGACAGGCCCATAGAAGCTGTCGGCATTTCCCAAAACTCTGGCATCCTTCTTGGGTGTGGGTAGGAAGACAATCCACCACTAACATCCAACTCCCGCCGATATGCCGTTAGTTGCTCGGCTGTCAACCGCCCCTCCAGAAAAGCACGTGCATATATTCCTGGTGCACTATGCGCCTGAAAATTGACCTGGTCTCCACCATAGCTGGCAGATTTATTTTGAAAAATATGGTTAAAACCAACTTCCATGGCTGTTGCAATGGAGAGATAGGTCGCGATGTGTCCACCCAAACCTTCACCTGAATCAAAAGCAGACAGGACCATTGCAACCGCGTTCCAACGAATAATATTTTCGATGCGTTGTTCAAGCTCTATATCACCAGGATACTGAGGTTCCTCCTCAAGGGCGATGGTGTTTTTATAGGGTGTATTAAGTGCTGCAGTACCGGCGAAAATCCCTCGATCCGCCAAATGGCGCGAGAGCTCCATCAACAAACCCTGGGCGCTCTCTGCTCCATGAACGGATAATACGCCATCAAGAGCATCAAACCATTCCTGGCATTCCGCCTGCCACTCAGCAGCGGATGCCGGATCAAAAAACTTCCCTGCGATTTTGGTCATCCAGTTTACCTACCCACCCTGGCTTTTTAACCCAGCATACAAAAAAAGCAGATACGTATCATTTACTCTGCAACAATCTTTGTTAATAGGTAAAAACTAACCTCTCCAAGCCAAATAAAACGCTGGCTCACAGCAACTAATTTTATTGCATTCGCCCGCGCCGGGGAGATGAAGCATCAGTATTACTGCTCAGTGAAAGACTGACTGACACTGGGAGATGATCAGAAATATTACAATCAAGAACTTCAAATTCTGATATTTCCAATCCCGGGGTAACCAGCACATGGTCAAGCGCTACAGCTGGCTGCCAGCTCGGATAAGTAGGCAACACCTCTTCAGCAGGTCTTAAATTCGTGCTTTCCAATGGCGAGTTAAACAACAAAGACTGAAGGTGGCTGTTCATATCCCCTATCAGCACTACATGCTCTTCACCTTCAATAAGTCTGTGAACATATTCAAGTTGTAAATGGCGTGAACGTGTACCCAAAGATAAATGCATAAGTATGACCAGTACTTCTACACCAGAAAATTGAAAGCGCATAGTTATTGCGCCTCGCCCAGGTAACATGCCGGGTAACTTATGATCTTCCAACCTTGACGGCTTTATTCGAGAAAGCAAGCCATTACCATGCTGAGCAAAGCGCCCCAAATCCCTATTCAGCTGGGCATACCAATAAGGGAATATGGCCTTATCCGCTAAATACGCAACTTGATTTACATATCCACTACGCAAACTACCAGCATCGACTTCCTGCAGTGCGACCAGATCATAATCAGAGACAATTTTCGCAATTTTTTTCAGATTTTCGTGGCGTTCTTCGTGGGGCAACAAATGTTTCCACCCGCGGGTCAAATACTGTCGATAGGCACAAGTTGTAATTCCAACCTGGATATTAAAGCTCAAAAATCGAAGGACGGAGTTTTTTCGGGGCTCCAATCGTGCGGGGGCATCAGGATTGGCCATGGCCTGCACCTGAGAAATAGCAGGTTCCTGGGCGCGAGAGCTTCTCCAATTTAGCAAACTAATTAAATCCCCAGGTGTTTGTGGCGGCATTCCAGCAGTAACCAATGACTGCTTAGCCGCTTTCGTGGACCCAGGCTTAAGTTTACCAAGTGTATTCTGATTTAAATGAGGCACGCCTTACATTTTCCTACTTAATTTTTAATTGGGTTACTGCTATTTGGACCCAAAAAATAAGCAGACGGCTCAATTTTATTGGTCACTCTCACTCTCTTGTTGCACCAGAAAATCAACAACATCAAGCATTCGCGTATTATTACCAGCCATTATGCCATCAACAACGTATTTGCCACCAACAACCATGGTCGGCACCCCTTTCACACGATACATTCGACCACTCGCACGCGCCTGTTGAACCTGGCTGCGTACGCCAAAAGAATCGAAAATGCTGGTAAACTCAGACTTTTCTACCCCGGCATTTATCTTAAACAACTCCGCCATCTGTCCCGCAGTTTTAAAATCGATGCCTGTTTCATGAATTGCGGTAAATATGGGCATGTGAACTTTTTCGCTAATACCCAAAATCTGGGCAGTGTAAAAAGACTGCGCTAAAGTCTCCCAGGACTTATTGAGTACCGCCGGGATACGCCTGAAGGACACATCGTCATTTTGCACGGAAAGCCATTGCTGCAATTCAGAGTCAAAGTTATAACAATGAACGCATCCATAGGAAAATATTTCGATGACTTCAACTTTAGATTCGTCAAGAGTTTGAACAGGAATGACTAATTTCTGATAATCAACGCCCTGCTCATACCCTTGTTGCCCGAAAAGCTGGAAACCAAATAGCAGAAAAGCCACCGCACAAAGGCCTTTAACAAATATATTCATTCCTTTTTCCTAACTTAAACAGACCATGAAGATGCAATGTAGCTTATTGGACAATACCTAACCCGGAAATACTGCATAAATCCGGAAAAATATTATTCTCCCGACATCTGCAATCCCTGAATGTAGTTTGCTAAAGCCTGAATTTCACCATCTGTTAGCCCGCCCGCAATCTGGCGCATCATGCCGCCGGTCTTTTCATCCGTAGCCCGGGTACCTTCTCGATACCTGGTCAGTTGTTCTACAAGGTATTCTTGCGATTGGCCCGCTACTCGTGGAAACCCAGCCAGGTTATTACCTACTCCAGAAGGAGAATGACATGCAGTACAAGCAGAAACGCCCTTTTCCATAATTCCGCCGCGATAAATGGACTCACCAAGTGTTAACTTGTCATCAGTGGATACACCTTTAAAGCCAGGTAAAGAAGCAAAGTAGGCCGCTAGATCTGACAATTGCTGGCTACTTTTACCATTTAGCTGGCCCGCCATTAATGGCGCCACTCGCTCTCCGGATTGGATCATATGCAATTGATCCAGAAGGTATTTTTCATTCTGTCCAGCCAACTTCGGATAATTCGGCATCAATCCCTGACTACCATCTTGACCATGACAAGCTGCACAAGCTAAAGCCAGACTTTTGCCTGCTTCAATATTTCCACCAGCCTGCACATGGCTACCTATTGCAAAACTAAACAATACCAAAGCCAGTACCAATCCATTCAATCGCATATCTATTTTCCGTCCTTCACAAGGGGTATTCAACTTAACCCAGGACAATGCCCCGGGACCCGTATCCAGAATTCCTCTTCTCAATGTGGCGCTTGCCAAAAAAACATCCTGAGCGTGCACCTATCACTAGAATAGTACATCCAGTAAAATCCGCGGATTATATACCATTGAACTGAGAAATGAGTGACTGTCGACATTAATCAACCAGAAAAGAACAGGGCAAAGCAAATTGAGGCCGTATTTCTCATTAGCGCAGCGAGCCCTGGGCAATATCCCGCAGAAAACGGCTACGAAATTGCTTTTGCCGGGCGCTCCAACGCGGGAAAGTCCAGTGTATTAAATCGACTTACCGGTAATCGACAGCTGGCCAGAACCAGTAAAACGCCCGGCCGAACACAGCTCATCAATTTCTTTGATGTCACCGGAGGCGGCCGCTTAGTGGACTTACCTGGATACGGCTATGCCAAAGCATCTCAAAAACAAAAGCTAAACTGGCGAAAAAACAACGAACACTATTTATCGCAACGAGATTCTCTTGCCGGGCTCATTCTAGTAATGGATATCAGGCACCCCTTCCAGCCCTATGACCTTGAAATGATAGATTGGGCTTTAGACTCGAGACTCCCGCTGCATATGCTGCTCAACAAATGCGATAAACTCAAACAGGGAGTGCGAACAAACACTCTACGCGAGGCAACACAAAAAATATCTGAAACCAATTTACTCACGGTACAGCTTTTTTCTGCAAAATCCGGCATCGGATTGGATCAAGCTCGGGACCAGATAAATAAATGGAGAACGTAAATAAAAAGCCCCCCGGATAACAGTGTTATCCGGGGGCTGCTGTCCAATTACGCTACGGGGGGGCGCATGTTGGTTCGAGCATCTCTATGATGGGTCAGGAAGCGAATGCCCTACAGCTATATATATTGACAACACCTTATTAAGAAAAGTTCAATACGATCAAAAAAAACACTATTTCTCCGTTTCCTTTAATGCGCTACGTCCCAGTTATCGCCAAACCCGATTTCAACAATTAGTGGCACATCCAATTCCGCGGCATGTTCCATACATTCTGCCACCCCACCAGACAATGCTTCAACTTGCTCCTCATTCACCTCGAATACCAATTCATCATGCACCTGCATGACCATTTGAGCATCAATTCCTGAGCTATCCAGCCATTTGTCTACAGCAATCATTGCGCGCTTTATAATGTCGGCAGCAGTACCCTGCATAGGCGCATTAATTGCCGTACGCTCGGCGGCTTGCCGACGCTGACCATTTCGAGCATTAATTTCGGGTAGATATAACCTCCGACCAAATACAGTTTCTACATAACCCGCACTTCGCGCCTGTTCGCGAATATCGTCCATATAATCTTTAACGCCAGGATAGTGCGAAAAATAAACATCAATATATTCAGCAGCTGTTTTCCTGTTGACCTTCAATTGACGCGCCAATCCAAAAGCAGACATGCCATAAATTAATCCAAAATTAATGGCCTTTGCGCTGCGACGCTGTTCATCCGTTACAGATTCAATGTTCCCCCCAAATACTTCGGCAGCAGTAGATCTATGCACATCAAGATTGTTTTCAAATGCGTTCATTAGCCCTGCATCCCCAGACAAGTGAGCCATAATTCGTAATTCAATCTGCGAATAATCCGCAGCCAACAAACATTTTCCTTCAGGGGCAATAAATGCTTGTCGAATTTTTCGGCCTTCCGCGGTGCGAATAGGAATATTCTGTAAATTGGGGTCCGAAGAAGACAATCTTCCGGTTGCAGCTACAGCCTGATGATAAGAAGTATGAATTCTGCCAGTGTCCGGGTCTATCTGTAACGGTAGTTTATCTGTATATGTTGATTTCAGTTTCGCCAAACTTCTATATTCAAGAATAATTCTGGGTAGTTCAAAATCGTCCGCTAACTCTACAAGCACCGGCTCCGCTGTAGAGGGTTGTCCTTTGGGAGTTTTTCTCAACACAGGTAAATTGAGCTGATTGCAAAGAATTTCCTGTAACTGCTTTGGGGATGCCAAATTGAAATTTGTTCCGGCCTCATCCCAGGCCCGCTGAGTAAGCGCCTGCATACCAATTGCCAACTCTTCACTTTGCTTCTGCAGCGCCTTCCCATTTACTAGCGCCCCTTTTCGTTCGACTTTTGATAGCACCCTGATTAATGGCACCTCAATGTCAGTATATACACTGACCAAACGATTGGTTTCGTGTTCTCCACCATCGAGCAAAGGCCAAATGCATTCATGCAACTTAAGTGCGACGTCAGCATCTTCAGCAGCATAATATCCTGCAACGTCAACACTCACTTCGTTGAACGTAATTTGTTTCACACCTTTGCCTGCCACCTCTTCAAATGACACGGTCTCTATCTGCAAATAATATCTGGCCAAGGCATCCATATTATGTCGTGTAGCAACACTGTTTAACACATAAGATTGCAGCATCGTGTCATGCCTTGGGCCTCGAATTTCAATCCCATAACGCGCAAGCACACTTTCATCATATTTTAAATTTTGCGCAACCTTGGTAAGGCTAGGGTCTTCCAATATTGATTTAAATTCATTCAAAGCATAGTCTAAGGGGATCTGTTCAGGAGCACCAGGGTAGTCATGACCGATCGGTATGTAAGCTGCTTCTCCGGCATTAATTGCTAGTGAAAACCCTACTAACTTAGCTTGCATATAGTTAAGGCTGGTTGTTTCAGTATCAAACGCAAAGAACCCAGCCTTTTTTGCGCGGCCAATCCATTTCGTTAGATCTGCTATACTATACAATATTGTATACTGAGGCTTATCAGCATCCGTGCCAACAATATCATCATTCTGCGAAAAACCAGGGCGGCCTGCTACACCGCGCGAATCAGCATCTTGTTCATCAAGCTCCTTCAACCAAGCCCTAAATTCCAAGCGGGTATATATCTCTCGTAAAGAATTTTTGTCAACAGTCCCTGGAGTCAATTCATCAAGTTGCAAGCCAAGATCCAAGTCGCATCGTATAGTTGTTAACTCCTTAGACAAAGGAAGTAGATCGACAGTGTTTCGCAAGCTTTCCCCAACTTTTCCTTTAATCTCATCAGCACTATTTATGACCGCATCCAAACTACCATACAAGTTTAACCACTTTGCCGCGGTCTTAGGGCCCACTTTCGGTACACCAGGGATGTTGTCGGAGGTATCACCCATGAGCGCGAGATAATCAATAATCAGTTCCGGCGGTACGCCAAATTTTTCAATCACCCCTTGCCTGTCCATATAAGTATCAGACATTGTATTTACAAGACTGACATGTGCATTGACTAGCTGAGCCATGTCTTTATCCGAGGTAGATATAACCGTAACTATTTCACGATTTGTCGCCTGAGCTGCGAGAGTGCCAATGACATCATCCGCTTCAACATCTTCGATGATCAGCAAAGGTAATTTCAAAGCTCTAATAATCTCGTGCACGCCACTAATCTGCACCCGAAGGTCATCTGGCATTGGCGGGCGATTAGCTTTGTAGTCCGCATATAAATCATTTCGAAAATTTTTGCCCTTTGCATCAAAAACAACAACAATATGACTGCCAGGGTAGTCAAGTTGTAATTTTTTCAACATGGAGATTACCCCACGTATCGCGCCTGTGGGCTCACCGGAGGAAGTTCGTAAATCAGGTAATGCGTGATAGGCCCTAAAAAGATAGGAAGATCCATCAACCAGCAGTAAAGGTTTGTCGTGGGTCATTTTTTCGGTCAATATTAAAGGGTACCCAACATTAACACATATGGCTTTCTCATCAGAAATATGACCTCAAACATAAATACGTTCATTCTAAAACTGTACCTGGCCGGGTTGGTGGGGTTTTTTTTCAACACAGGCTATCTTAACGCCGCATCTGCGCTTGAAGCCCTGAAAGGGCCAGATGTCGTGATTATTGAAGGTGACAAACGCACCGTCTATGAATATCGACAAAGTGGTCAGCTCAGGATGATTAGAATTGTACCTAAAACAGGCAAACCCTATTACCTGGTTCCCGTGGATCAAACTCAAAACTTTGGAGACCTTGAAAAAGCGGACAAACTTGTTAAACAGTGGGTCTTGGTTAAATTTTAATGGCTGTTATTACCGACCTTTCACCAAAGCAAATTAGAGGGATATTCGCCAACTACAACTTGGGTGAAGTCTGTAGTTTTTCGCCTGCCTCCAATGGTATTGAAAACACCAACTATTACGTAAGCACAAGTACACTCACTAAAAGGGCGCGCAAAAAAATTCACTCTCCCAAAACCCGGGATTTTTTACTTACGCTAATTGAACGCGACCTTCCTGTTAATCCACTATTACAGCCAATACTTTTATGTTGCGAGAAAGCCGGGCTACCAGTAGCCAACCTACTAGCAAACAATCAGGATAAATTCGAAGGCGCATTTGGAAATAAGCCATTTGTTATTTCCCCCAAACTACGTGGCCATCACGTATTTAATCCTACGAAAGTCCAGTGTGAAGCTATCGGTCGGTTCCTTGCACGCTTTCATCTAGCTTGTCATACATACCGCTTCACCCAAACTGCCAATGCAAATACCAATAACCTTATACAAGCAACAAAAGACATAGAGAAAAATATTTCTCACGCAGACGCAACTCTCATTCGAGAAACCATTAAAAGCATCAGATCAATGCTGGTCCGAAATGATGTAAAGAACCTGCCCCAGGGCATCATTCATGGTGACTTATTTAGAGACAATGTCCTGTTCAATGAGCGCGGTCTTTCTGGTGTGCTTGAATTCCACCATGCTAAACGTAGTTACTGGTTATTTGACCTTTGCGTCGCTGTCAACGATTGGTGTTCCGATGGTAGTGGTATGCTTGATACTGATAAAACACTTAAGCTTGTCTCGGCCTATAATAGTATCCGACCACTGGTGCGTGAAGAGTTCTGGTTTTTCCCAGTTTTTTCCCTTTATGCGGCAATAACGTTCTGGCTTTCTCGCCTGACGACCATTTTAAGTTCTGGAGATCTCCGTTGCCAGCCAACTAAAAACCCAGGAGAGTTTCGGAAAATTGTTACTCAACATACCTCTCACCCTTTTTATCTAGATAGTCGACTTCTAGGTCACTACTAGAAATTAGCCGATAATGTACGGTAGCTGTCAATAATCTGTTGGGAGCTGTGCGGTATTTTAATAAAGCCGTGATAGTGTCCACGCGGATTGACCAATACAATGTTGCCTGAATGTTCAACTTGATAACTTTCAGGGTTAGTGGAATCCGGAACTTTCCCATAAGCAACGTTTAGCTGTTGTGCCAAACTCGCTATTTCCAAGTTATCGCCCGTAACACCCAAAAATCTTTTGGAAAAATTGCTAACATACTGCTTAAGCGTCTCAATATCATCTCGATCCGGATCAACCGTTATAAGAACAACTTGATAACCTTCATACAGCTTTGCGTCTTCCGCCTGGCGCAAATTACGCTCTACTTCTGCCAATACGGCAAGCGTTACCGGACAAATATCTGGACAGGAAGTAAACCCAAAGTATAGAAAAGACCAGACTCCTTTTATATTTTCTAGACTGAACAGTTCCCCGTTGTGATCTACCAACTCGATACTAGCTATTTCCCGGGGCCTTGGAAGTACAAAAGTCCCTTGCTCACGCAGCATTTCATTACTCAGAATTACCGGGCGGTTTATGTTATTAATCAGTGCCAGTAAAACTAAAGAGATAAAAATAGCACAGGCAATAACTGTTTTTCTTATTCCAGATTGTTGGGCCTCACTCATGCGGCACCACCCCGGCCCGGAAAACCGAATTGATTAGTTGGTACATATCGAGAATTGACCGAAACAACAGCTAATAGCAGTAATACCCCTACCCCATTGTGCATGGTAGCAACCGTCAACGGCACTGAAAATAATACATTTGCAACACCCAGCGATAGTTGTACTACGAGCAGCACTAGCATAACAACCACCGCGAACCTGTTAACACCCGCTTGTCGCCCAAACATTAACATCCGCACCCCTAAAGTTAGAATCACAATAAATGTTACCATAGCTCCGACACGATGCATTACGTGAATGGCTATGCGCGCGTGACTACTCATTAAACCACCAAGATAGTTTGGCCCAAGTGTCTGCAATACGTTAAAGCCCTGAACAATATCCATCTTCGGCCACATTTCATTCTGACATGTAGGAAAGTCGGGACAAGCAAGTGCGGCGTAATTGGACGTTGTCCACCCACCCAGTGCGATCTGCAACAATAAAACAGCCAGTCCTAACCGCGCGTGCACTTTAAGTCCGAAATTTTTAGACAAGACATGCGTCCGGGCAACAGTTTCTGCCTCTATCCCCGATGCGACTAATTTTAACCTGATAAGCCACAAAACAACGAGTGTCATAAACCCGCCTAATAAATGCACCGTTACTATTTGAGGCCAAAGCTTTAATGTAACAGTCCACATACCAAATGCTGCCTGACAAATAACAAGTAGGAGCAGAATATAGGAAAGCTTTGCCGTGTTAGAGCGATTGAAAGTCGAATCCAATTTTGAAAACCGGAAAGAAAGCCAGGCTATCGACAATATAAGCAAGCCCAGGCAACCTGCAAAGTACCGGTGAATCATCTCCGGCCAGGCTTTTTCAGACTCAACCAGGGCATTTGGGAAACGTTTTTCCGCTTCTGCAATTTCAGCGATTGACTCTGGTACGGAAAAAAATCCGTAACACCCGGGCCAATCAGGACAACCTAATCCGGCGTCAGCCAGACGTGTAAATGCGCCCAAAACAACGACTACAAAGCCCAGCAGTATTCCAAAATTAACAAGTAATATTAAACGTTTTTTTCTACTATCCAATGCGAGATACCTTTAGCAGTTTCTTTAGATCCTCAAGGAGAGGCTTCCCAGCTTCAGAATACGGGTAATAAAATACAATATTGGCCAGGGGGTCTACAATATACACCCCATTTTTAAGAGTTCCTTGCCTAGCTGTGAATATTTTAAGCTCGGGATATTTCTCTACAATTTTAGCCATATCTTTATCTACGCTTATTCCATCACGTGACAATCTTAACCAGGCACGACGTGCTCTCGATATTTCCCGATTCAATAAAACGTGGCTACCACGCACCAAATGCAACGCATTCTCACAGTCTGTTCGACAGAACTCACCGCTAACTACGACTAACCACCAAACACCAGACTCTCCTAGTTTTTGACTATCTCCCAGATCATTTTTAATCCCCAAAGTATCTGCAGATATTATTGGATTTAGCAACTCACCCTTGCTGGAGGAAGCCCAGGGTTCGCTACCCTCTAGAAAATAGTATAAAACGTAGGCAAAACCCAATGGTACCAGCGCCACTGCACACAGCAGAATTAGTTTACGCTGACTTTTCTGATTATCACTGGATTCCATACTGTTTGCCTTACTTTAGAAATATTATTGATTTTTTTTACGATAGAGGACAATAAGCCCGACTAATAAAGTAATTGCCAAACCAAACCATTGCACAGCATAACCTGTATGCTTTTCACCAGAAAAAGATATATTTTGCGTTAAAACTATCAATACTCCTGGTTGCAGCTTTTCCAGTCGCAACAGGTTGGGGAAGACAGAGAGTCCCAGCATATCCTGCATATGTGCCAAATCCACCCGCTGAATGCGTTTTGGCCACCCATCAACTTCTGGCAGATCTTTTAGCAATGGCACCAAACCCAAGTTAGGCCATATCACATTCAATATACTGATGTCTTCCTCAGGAGTTACGAGCACAGGTAAGTTAGAGCGGTCCGCTTCAGCTGCTAGCCAGCCTCTATCTACCAAATAATTATTACCCATAGCACTTCTAAAGGCGCTAACCAGTCGATACCCAGGCTGCCCTTTGTAAAGCTGATTATCAATGAGAAAGTTTCTACCCGGTAAATACTGACCCCTTAGACGCAACTGCCTAAATGCCAATTCCGACTCCATTCCTAAACCACTTTCTTCAAGCTCCGAAATCTGTAACGCATTTTCTTTCAAAGGCCGCATTGCCAAGCTGTCAAAGTACCGATCTTCAAGCGAACGCTTATAGGCTGCCCTTTCCAGCTGCCAAAATCCCAACCAAAGGAGCAAGCTGAACAGTGCCAAAATCCCAACGAGTATAATCAAGGAAGAGAGCTTTTTGGACTTCATACTTAACATGTAGCTATTCGCCCACTTAAACTCGGCGTATCATAAGGCTTTCCCGAACGCACCAATATAGGTAAGTAAAATAAGTGCTAAAAGTAATTATTATTCTGCTGTTAATTGGCGTGATCACCAGCCTGTTTGGTGGCCTGGCCTTTATGTTCAAAGATGCTCAAATTCCCGATTCAAAGCGAACGCTATATGCTCTCGGTATTCGAATTACACTGGCTACAGCGCTTATGTTGATGATATTTTATGGTTTATACACTGGCCAGTTGTCACTTAACGCTCCCTGGCATAAATATTAATCTGATACCCAGCCAATAAGGCCTTTCGTCCATCGATATAAACCAAACAGGCGGATAGCAAAGCAAAAGATTTCTGCCTAAAACTACCACACCTGTTTTATAGAACCACAGTACTCAGTATATATACACGAAGAAAAACAGAAAAACCCACACAACATCTACGAAATGCCAGTACCACGAGGCGGCTTCAAAACCGAATTGATCGTCATGGCTAAAGTGGCCTTTAAATGCGCGCACCAACTGCACAGCAAGAATAAAGGTACCCAGCGTTACGTGAAAGCCATGAAAGCCCGTCAGTAAGAAAAATGTAGAACCGTATATGCCAGTACCCAGCGTCAGGCCCATCTCACTATAGGCATGCATATATTCTTCTACCTGCAAAAACAGAAATACAATACCCAACAAGACGGTAATACCCAGCCAAGCTTTCAAAGCTCCCCTAGCCCCATTTTTTATTGCCGTATGAGCCATGTGCACGGTTACGCTTGAGCTCAACAGAATCGCAGTATTCCAAAATGGGAGATATGAACCCCATTGACTTAATGGAGGAGCCGCCATCGACTCACCAGGATTCGGGAAAACACTCGGATCTGGGTTCTCCACTATCGGCCATACTGCCTGAAACGCCGGCCATAGATAATCACCCGTAATACCCTTTCCCCCTTCACCACCCAACCAAACCATCACAAAATTACGGGTATAAAATAATGCACCAAAAAATGCAGCAAAAAACATTACTTCAGAAAAAATAAACCACGACATTCCCCAAACATAAGATTTTTTCAGTTGGGCATTTGCAAGTCCTTCATGGTTCTCCGCAATAACTTTTCCATACCAGGCAACCAATACAGCCGCCAAAACCGTAAACCCGGCATAAAATAAGATGTGTGTTCCACCGTCCTCCCCTGCTTTGAGCTGATTTAGCCAATTAGCCAGCCCATACATCATAGTACCGACACCAAAGGCTGCCCAAACCGGATACCAACTGCTTTCCGGTATATAATAGTGCGAATTATCATTAGTCGACATTTAGTAAAATCTCCAAAATTATGTCTTAACCTTCCCATATGGAAGCGGAATATTCCGAGCAGCCAGGTCAGTTACGTCAAACAGTGCATAGGATAATGAAATAGTGTAAATATTCTTCGGAAGCTCAGGTCCAATAATAAATCGCATCGGCATGTCGAGCTCTTCCCCCGGATTCAACAATTGCTGAGTAAAACAAAAACACTCCGTTTTGTGAAAAAACTCAGCGGCTGTCGAAGGTGACAGAGATGGCACCGCTTGCGCCACCATAACCCTGTCCGTTGTATTTTTAACATGGAAATTAACTTCTTTTAACTCGCCAGGATGAACGCGAACACCACCTTTTTCTGCGGAAAATTCCCATGGCATACCTGCATTGGTATTGGTAATAAAATTTACCTTGATCAAACGTGTCTTGTCCGGCACCAACATAGCAGCATCATAGGTATACGCGCTATCAGCAGTTTTACCATTTAACCCGGTCACATCACACAACAAGTCATATAAGGGGACAAGCGCAAACGCAAAACCAAACATTCCAATACCTATCAGAACTAACTTGCGAACGGTTTTGTTGTTGCGCTGATCCATAGCCTAAGAATGCGCCTCAGATTCAACAAACTTGGGTGGCTCTGTAAAGGTATGATAGGGAGCAGGTGAGGGAACAGTCCATTCAAATCCATGAGCACCTTCCCAAACACGCTCAGTTGCAGGTTTCCCGCTTTTAATGGCGCTAATTACCACGTAGAGGAAAAACAGTTGTGAAAATCCAAATAAAAATGCGCCAATACTGGAAATCATGTTGAAATCTGCAAATTGCATTGCGTAATCCGGTATCCGTCGCGGCATGCCCGCAAGGCCAGAAAAATGCTGAGGGAAAAATGTAACATTTACTCCAACGAAGGATAACCAAAAATGCACCTTACCGAGAGTTTCGTTATACATCCGGCCACACCACTTCGGAAGCCAGTAGTAAACCGCAGCAAATATTGCAAACAAGGCTCCAGGAACCA
>JAHRWB010000199.1 GCA_019090385.1 Pseudomonadales bacterium
CAACCTCAGAATCAGTTACAGAGCCGGTAGAAGTAGAAGAAGCTAAAGGCATTGTAAAAGACGCGCCAAAAGAAATGGTTCGCGTATCAAGCGCATTGTTAGAAAAGTTGGTTAATCTTGCAGGTGAAAGCAGTATTTTGCGATCGAGAGTGGAACAGACTATTGGTGATTTTGGTCAGGCACTCGGCGAAATGGATATAACCATCAGCCGTTTGAGAGATCAGTTAAGGCGCATGGAAATAGAAACAGAGACTCAAGTATTGTTCCGTACTGAGCTAGAGGGCACCGAGCACGAAACTTTCGACCCGCTCGAAATGGACCGTTATTCAAGAATGCAGGAAATAGCCCGAACCTTGTCTGAAAGTACTTCGGATATGTTTGAGCTTAAGGATACCTTGCGAGTAAAGGCGCGAGACTCTGAAACACTGCTGATTCAACAGGCTAGATTAAATACAGAGTTGCAGGAAGGGCTCATGCACACTCGTATGGTGCCTTTTGGCAGGATGTTACCGCGGTTAAAGCGAATTGTTCGCCAAGTTTCACAAGAGGTGGGCAAGGTCGTAGAGCTGCATGCACTTAATGCTGAAGGTGAGCTGGATAGGAATATTATAGAGCGAATTATTCCACCGCTGGAGCATTTGTTACGTAACGCAATTGATCATGGCTTGGAGTCCGCGCAAGAGCGTGAGTTACTAGGAAAGCCCGCCTCGGGACGTATCGAGATTTCGTTGTTACGAGAGGCAGGCGACGTTGTGTTGGAAGTGAGTGATGATGGGCGTGGTATTGATACGGCCGTAGTGCGAAGCAAGGCAATTGAACGTGGACTGATGAGGTCGGATGCAAGTCTGAGTGAAGAGGAAGTTTTACAATTTATTTTGGCGCCGGGCTTTAGTACTGCAGAATCGGTCACGCAGCTCTCAGGACGCGGTGTAGGGATGGACGTGGTCCAAAGTGAAGTTAAGCGTTTGGGCGGGAATATCGAAATTACTTCCTCACGCGGTAAAGGTACGCGTATCACGTTGCGATTGCCTTTTACTGTGTCGGTTAATCGGGCGCTAATGGTGTTGGTTGGAGATGACCAATATGCGATCCCTCTAAACAATATTGAAGGTATAGTGAGAATCCCGGTTTCTGAATTTCAGCAGATGAATGAGCCGGATAGCCAGACTTTTGAATATGCGGGAATACCCTATCGCTTAAGGTATTTGGGTAATTATTTGGGCCGAGAATTTTCGGTTAAGCCCGACCAAGCAAGTGTACCTGTTGTATTGGTGCGATCAGGTGATCGCGCCATGGCGTTATACATAAATTCCGTTCAGGGCAGTCGTGAAATTATTGTTAAAAGTTTGGGGCAGCAATTTGCCGGTGTTGGTGGCTTATCGGGCGCAACTATTTTGGGCGACGGCAGTGTCGTTGTTATCCTTGATGTCATCTCTCTTATTGCCGGGCATCGTGCGGAAACAAAAATTTCTATCCCGGAAGTGGACGAAGAAGAAACGCAAAACCGCTGTGTTATGGTCGTTGATGATTCAGTGACTGTGCGAAAAGTTACTTCCAGGATTTTGGAGCGACAGGGTATGGATGTCATTGTGGCTAAAGATGGCGTTGAAGCGATGGAGCTATTACAGGAAAAATGTCCTGATGTGATGTTGCTCGATATTGAAATGCCACGCATGGATGGATTTGAAGTTGCCCGGCAGATACGGCATGACGCCACTGTTAGTAATTTGCCAATAATAATGATCAGCTCTCGAACAGGTGCTAAACACCAGGAACATGCGGGAGCATTGGGCGTTAATAAATTTCTCGGGAAGCCCTTTCAGGAAAGCGAATTACTTACGACTATTGACGAGTTACTTGTTGCAGCTCGGCCACAACGAGGGCTAGTAGAATGAATTCGGTAGCAGAGGTAAAAAGCGAAAGTCTTTCGTGTTTAATGTTACCTGTGGGTGATACGCATCTGTTGGTACCAAATGTTACTGTAGCGGAAATCCTGCCCTGGAGGAAAATCCGAAAATGGAGTGCTGCACCTGAGTGGTGCCTTGGGCTTTTTAACTGGCGGGGGCAAACCGTGCCGGTTGTTCGCTATGAAAAACTTAATGGATCAACTACCAATTTTGAAGTTGGGCACTGCATATTAATTATGAATCGCTCCCAAAATGGTACAGCTCGAGAGTTTTATGCGCTCGCGGTAGATGGCATGCCGAGACTGGTTCATTTGGGTAATGATGACTTGGAAAACCGCTCGAAGGAGTTAAAAGTTGCTGATTCTGCACACCTGCAAATAGGCTTGGATACTGCAACTATTCCGCGGCTATCCTATTTTGAAGAACAAGTGGGCATGCTCCCGGGATTCGAGGAAGTAAAATAGCCTTCATCAGCTTACCTTCCAATTCCAGGTGTGTTGTAAGATAGCCAGCGCTGCAGTGGGTGCAGTATCTGCTCTGAGTATATTTTGGCCCAGACCGGCAGCCTGGATATTTGCAGCCTTAGCCTTGGTGTTTTCTTCCACTGTCCAACCACCTTCAGGCCCTATCATGAGAAAGGTCTCACATGGTATAGAAGGAGGGCGAAATGTATTCGCACCAGGTATCAGAATATAACCGCTTGGACAGGGTAGATGTTCTAAAAACTGGCTGAAATTTAATAGTCTATGAAGCTCAGGAATTCTGTTTCTTCCTGATTGTTCGCAGGCGGAGCTTATTGTGCCGCGCCAATGATGGTATTTCTTATCCAGGCTTTGTTTGCTGAGTCGTGCTTCAGATCGTTGGCTCTTTATTGGCCATATGTCAGTTACACCGAGTTCCGTCACTTTCTGTAGGATAGTTTCCGGTCGTTTTGTCAATGAGTAAACCAGATGCAGTTTCTCACTTTGCTTCTCTTGATAATCAATCTGGGTTTCAATCGTCAGGATGGTCTGCTTGTTGCTGCTTATGGTTACCCGTGCGAGATAACTATGCCCGTTGCCGTTAAAACAGACTAGCTGCGCAGCGTTTTTCAGGCGTAATACGCGTGTGACATAGTGCGTACGATCAGTGCTGAGAGTAACCTGTGAACCCACTTCAAGCACCGCATCTGTAAAAATGCGGTGCTTGGGAGTTTTTTGAGTCAATTTAAAGTGCAGATTTTAGCGCGCTAACTTTGTCAGTGCTTTCCCAGGTAAAATCTGGCTCAGTTCGGCCAAAATGTCCGTAAGCTGCTGTAGCGAGGTATATAGGCCGTTTAAGGTTGAGCATTTCAATGAGTCCGCTTGGACGCAAGTCAAAGTGCTCACGTATTAATTCTATAATTTTTTCATCTGAAACTTCGCCACTGCCAAATGTATTGACTGATATCGAAGTAGGTTCTGCCACACCTATGGCATAGCTGACCTGAATCTCACAGCGGCCGGCAATGCCGGCTGCAACTATATTTTTTGCCACGTAGCGAGCAGCGTATGCGGCAGATCGGTCAACCTTTGAGGGATCTTTACCGGAAAATGCGCCTCCGCCATGACGAGCTGCGCCTCCGTATGTGTCGACAATAATTTTGCGCCCTGTCAGTCCGCAATCACCGTCTGGCCCGCCGATAACAAATTTTCCTGTGGGATTGATAAAAATTTTGGTTTCACTAGTAATCCAGTTACCGGGGATGACCGGCGTAATTATTTCGTCCATTACTGCTTTGTGCAGATCTTTCTGACTGATATCTGCACTGTGTTGGGTAGAGAGCACAATTGCATCGATAGAACTTGGTGTGCCATCTGAATCATACCGGAAAGATAGCTGACTTTTAGCATCCGGGCGCAAAAATGATAATTGACCAGATTTGCGGACCGCTGCCTGCCGTTGCACTAGACGGTGGGCGTAGGTGAGTGCAGCTGGCATGAGAACGTCAGTTTCGTTGGTGGCGTAACCAAACATTAAACCCTGATCGCCAGCCCCTTGTTCTTTGTTGGCTGCTTCGTCGACGCCCATGGCAATATCGCCAGATTGTTGGCCCAAAGCGTTTATAACCTTGCAGTTGTCCGGGTCGAACCCAGTGTCTCCACCGGTGTACCCAATATCCCTGATGACTTTTCTGCAGACAGCGTCAATATCAACTTCTGCGTTTGAGCGGATTTCACCTGCGACTACTACTAGTCCGGTTTTAATAAGCGTTTCGCAAGCCACTCTAGATTCAATATCCTGTGCGAGCATCGCATCTAGAATAGCATCTGAAATTTGGTCTGCGACCTTGTCGGGGTGTCCTTCTGAGACCGATTCAGAAGTAAAAAGGCTGTAGTCTGCCATGGAGTGTTTATCCTGGAAATCGTAGAGCAGCCAATTATACTATTTTGCGCCGCTATCTGCATAGATTAGGCACTTAAATTGCGTTACACGTCATTAGCATGGACAATAACAGCCCTGAGCGGTGTTATTTAGACAGCCCTGAGCGGTGTTATTTAGACAGCCTTGTCTATCGCTGCAGGGCACTGGCCATCTGTTGCAAAAGAATGTTTAACCTAGAGGTTTCTGAGAGTTTATGTCGACAAAAATTAATCGGGCAAATGCAATTCGAGCACTTGCCATGGATGCTGTAGAAAAAGCGCAATCTGGCCATCCTGGTGCTCCTATGGGTTTGGCTGAAGTCGCCGAGATTCTGTGGTGTGAAATACTTGCGCATAATCCGGTGAACCCCAAGTGGATTAATCGGGATCGAATGGTGTTATCGAACGGACATGCTTCAATGCTGCTATACGCCGTTTTGCATCTATCGGGATATGCCGTGTCTATTGAGGATATAAAGCGCTTTCGACAGCTAGGTTCTATTACCGCTGGTCACCCGGAGCTGGATGAATGTCCGGGTGTGGAAACCACCACCGGTCCGCTGGGGCAAGGACTGGCAAATGCTGTGGGTATGGCGATTGCTGAAATGAGCCTGGCACGCACATTTAATCAGAAAGATCACAAAATTGTAGACCACCATACATGGGCAATAGTCGGCGACGGTTGTCTTATGGAGGGTATTTCCCACGAAGTCGCTTCGTTGGCGGGTACATTGGGCCTTGGAAAGTTAAACGTGCTCTACGATGACAATGGCATTTCTATTGATGGAAATATTCAAGGCTGGTTTACTGAGGACGTGGCGGCACGTTTTGAGGCCTATGGTTGGCAGGTAATACGAGCGGTGGATGGGCACGATGTTGTAGAGCTCAGACAAGCAATGGAAACCGCGCGCAAAGAGCTGCATCGACCGACTCTTGTGTGTTGCAGAACGGTGATTGGTTATGGAGCACCGTCGGTTCAGGGCACGTCTAAAACGCATGGAGCGCCACTGGGTACTGATGAAATTATTGCAACCCGAAAGGCCTTGGCTTGGAACCATGAGGCTTTTGATATCCCGGAGGAGATGTACGAAGCCTGGGACTGCCAGGAGGCTGGACAAGCACTGGAAGATGCGTGGAATGAGAAATTTGAACGCTATTCGCATGAGTACCCGGTGCTTGCGGCAGAATTGTTGCGCCGCATGCAGGGGAAATTACCCGAGGGTTGGGATTTACAATTGCAAAAATATGCACGCGAGCAACAGGCAGATCCAGAGCCTCTGGCTACAAGAATGTCTTCTTTGAACTGTCTCAATTTAATAGGCCCGGCATTACCGGAACTATTAGGTGGGTCTGCGGATTTAACTGGCTCTGTTGGTACGCGTTGGGGGCAAGCCAAGACGCTTGACGTGAGTGAGCCCGGAAACTACTTGAATTACGGTGTACGTGAATTTGGTATGAGCGCCATAGGGAACGGAATTGCCTTGCATGGTGGCTTTATCCCGTACTCCGGGACGTTTCTGGTGTTTATGGATTACGCTAAAAATGCCGTTCGGCTTGCGGCGTTGATGAAAAAGAGAAATATTTTTGTCTACACGCACGATTCAGTAGCCTTGGGTGAGGATGGACCTACACATCAGCCCGTTGAGCAATTGGTTGCATTGAGAACAACACCGAACATGTCTGTCTGGCGGCCTTGTGATTCGGTGGAAACGGCATTTGCTTGGGAGGCTGCAATATCAAGAGAAGATGGTCCGACCGCCATTGTTCTGACTCGTCAGAAAACCCAGCCACAAAAACGCGATGAGCTTGTATTCGGTCAGATAGCGAAGGGTGCATATATTCTCGTTGAGGCCCAACATACCCTGAAACTGATCATTATTGCCACTGGCTCTGAAGTAGGCATCGCCTGTCAGGCTGCGCAGTCGTTAACAGATTCCGGTATAGGGGTTCGTGTAGTATCAATGCCTTGTGCGGATATCTTTCTTAACCAGATGGCGGAATACCAGGAAGAGGTTTTACCCAGCGCGATTAGATCTCGGGTTGTAGTTGAAGCAGCACAGTCAGACTATTGGTATCGTTTTGCTGGTCTTGATGGGCGAGTTGTCGGTATTGATCGTTTTGGATTGTCTGCTCCAGGCGACGTTGCCATGCGAGAGCTAAATATATCCACTGAAGCGATAATTACCGCTGCACAAGAGTTGATTTAAAGGGATCGTAATTATGGGTATTTCTGTTTTATCAATGAGAAATGTGCCCTTGCAAGGAAAAACATTGCTCGTCAGAGAGGATCTGAATGTACCTATTGCTCAGGGTAAGGTGACCAGTGATGCTAGATTACTGGCGGCAATTCCCACTTTACTTGAAGCATTGGATGCGGGCGCGGCTGTTATTGTTATGTCTCATCTTGGGCGCCCGATAGAGGGGAAAGGCATAGATCAACAGCCTGAAATGAGCCTTCAGCCTGTTGCGGTTCGTTTGTCGGAATTGATGCAGAGAGAAATTAGATTTGTTTCGGACTGGCAAAATGGTTTGAGTATTGTGCCTGGAGAAGTAGTGTTGTTGGAGAATACGCGCTTGTTAGCCGGGGAGAAAGCAAACGATGATAGTTTATCAAAAGAGTTGGCGAACCTTTGTGATATTTTTGTCATGGATGCATTTGCCACAGCGCATCGTGCACACGCCTCAACCTATGGTGTCGCAAAATTTGCGCCGGTTGCGTGTGCCGGTGGTTTATTGATGGGTGAACTAGAGGCTTTAAAAAAATGTTTGAGTGCACCAAAACGGCCACTAGTGGCCGTAGTAGGCGGGGCTAAGGTTTCGACAAAAATAGCCGTACTTGAAAGTCTAGCTGATATGGCGGACCAAATTATTGTTGGAGGGGGTATTGCAAATACATTCCTTGCGGCTATGGGTTTTTCTGTGGGGGAATCACTGTGTGAACCCGAGATGATTGAGACTGCCAAACGAATATTGAATAAAACGGATGTACCATTGCCTGTAGATGTAATGGTCTCGGAAAAATTCGACTCGAATAGTCCTGCTATTTTGAGAGCTGTTGAAGAGGTGGCTAGATCCGAAATGATTCTGGATGTTGGTCCGCGCAGCGCAAGACACATAGCCAAATTGATCAGTAGTGCGGGTACAGTATTGTGGAATGGGCCGCTTGGGGTATTTGAGTATGACCAATTTGGCGAAGGTACTCGATTGCTTGCCGAAGCTATCGCAGGTAGTGATGCTTTTTCTGTAGCAGGTGGAGGGGATACACTTGCAGCTATTGAAAAATACTCGGTGGTTGATGATATCTCCTATATCTCCACTGGCGGAGGTGCTTTTTTGGAGTTTGTAGAAGGAAAAAAATTGCCTGCTGTACAAATACTGGAACAGCGTGCACTTGTTTCATAAATACAATAGAAGTAAATCATCAATAAAGAGATAAATTATGGCACTTATTAGTATGCGGCAATTGCTGGACCACGCGGCGGAAAATAATTATGGAATTCCGGCGTTTAATGTAAATAACCTAGAGCAGATGCGGGCAATAATGGAAGGGGCCAATGAAACAGATAGCCCGGTGATTGTCCAGGCGTCTGCTGGTGCACGAAAGTATGCCGGCGCAAATTTTCTCCGCCACATGGTTCTTGCTGCGATTGAAGAATTTCCTCATATTCCTGTCGTAATGCATCAGGATCACGGTGGCTCTCCGGCAGTTTGCCAGCGTTCCATTCAGTTGGGTTTTTCTTCCGTCATGATGGATGGTTCTCTCGAAGAGGATCAAAAAACGCCAGCGAGTTATGAATATAACATTGAAGTGACGCGACAAACTGTGGAAATGGCACATGCCTGTGGTGTTTCTGTTGAAGGAGAGTTGGGTTGTTTGGGCTCGCTCGAAACGGGAGAAGCCGGGGAAGAAGATGGCGTGGGTGCGGAAGGTATATTAACAATGGATATGATGCTCACTGATCCTGAGCAAGCCGCAGATTTCGTGGAGCGTACCGGTGTCGATGCGCTCGCGATCGCCATTGGTACATCTCACGGAGCCTATAAATTTAGCCGTCCGCCTACGGGGGACGTTCTGGCAATAAATCAGATTAAGGCCATTCATAAACGCTTACCTGATACACATCTTGTTATGCATGGGAGTTCTTCTGTACCTCAGGATTTGCTGAAAGTTATCAATGCGCATGGTGGAAAGATTAAAGAAACCTATGGTGTGCCAGTGGAAGAAATTTGTGAGGGAATAAAGTACGGTGTTCGTAAGGTAAATATTGATACGGATTTGCGCTTGGCCTCCACTGCCGCGATAAGGTTATTTTTGGCGGAAAACCCTGGCGAATTTGATCCGCGTAAATATCTGGGCAAAACCATCGATGCGATGAAGGCGATCGTCATACAACGCTATGAATCCTTTGGCACGGCCGGCCGGGCCAACAACATTCGGACATTGTCGCTGGAATCCATGTATCACCAGTATTTGAGTGGGGTGCTTGGTCCATCAATTCATTAAAGATCTTTGTCGCGAAATTCATGGTGCAGGTACTGAAAGAAAACGGCTGAACCCTGGCAACTTAGAATATTTGGTTTATTTAAATTTTTATAGTTTGAATTTCGACATAGAATTTCCTGAAGTAAGTTGTGAAATGTCCGTCTTTGCGGCTGCTGGGGAAAACCTGGTAGCACAGACCTTTATGCACGACAGGAGTGAGGGTAGAGCAATCATTGTGCATGGATACTATGATCATGCAGGTTTGTATGGGCACCTGATACGTTACTGCCTTAGCAAAAAACTAGATGTATATATTTTTGATTTGCCTGGGCATGGTTTGTCGACGGGACCAAGAGCGAGTATTGACAGCTTTGATCAGTATCAACAGGCCCTGGATCAATTCCTCGCTCTGTATTGTGAAACTTCTGGACCGCGCACCTACCTTCTGGGGCAGAGTATGGGGGGTGGTATAGTGATGGAGCATTTGCTTGTTAGAGGTTTTGCAAAATGCACTGCCGCATATGAAAAGGTGGTGTTATTCGCACCCTTGGTTCGGCCCGCTCTATGGCCGATGAACCGGCTTGCTTTTGTGGTGTTACGGCATTTTATCAAGCAGCAGAAACGCAGCTTTAGCCGCAATTCCCACGATCGGAAATTTTTGGAGTTTATACGTCAAGACCCACTTCAGCACCACGCCTTGCCTCTGAAATGGGTGTCCGCAATGGAGATGTGGATGAAGCGATTTAAAGCGTTGCCAGCGAGTGAGTTCAAGCCCCTGGTTTTCCAGGGAAAAAACGACGCCACGGTAGATTGGAAATATAATTTGGGTGTCATTGAAAATAAATTTGCGGCCGAGATCATTTACATTGATCGTGCACGTCACCACCTGGTTAACGAAGTGCGGGATATTCGCGAAGAAATGTTTAATTTTATTACAACAGTGTGACCCCGTCCGGTCTAGCGACGATAACCTGATCAGCTGCCTGAGCGGCAAAAATACCGTTGCAGACGCAGCCCACCAGATTGTTTATCGCGGTTTCCGCGGCAGCCGGGTCTGGAATTAAAAATTCCCTTACATCGAGTATTAGATTGCCATTGTCTGTACTGAAGCCTGACCTAAGAATAGGCTGCCCTCCCATGGCTGTTAAGTCTCGCGCAACCAAACCACGAGCCATAGGGATAACTTCTACGGGCAATGGGAATTTCCCCAGCATATCAACTAACTTGCTTTCATCGACAATACAGATAAATTCCTGAGCAGAGGCGGCGACAATTTTTTCTCGTGTGAGGGCGCCTCCGCCACCTTTTATCAGTGCGCGATTCGGATCAACCTCATCAGCGCCATCTACATACACCAAAACTTCGTTCACAGCATTAAGCTCTAGCACTTTGATACCCAGTTGGCTTAGCCGCTCGGCACTGCTCTGTGAGCTGGCTACGGCAGCGTCAAAGTGGTTTTTGATTTCCGCCAATGCGTCTATAAAGCAATTGGCAGTTGATCCTGTTCCCACACCTACTATGCTATCACTGGATAACTTGGGTCTGATGAGATCTACTGCGGCTTTAGCAGCCTGTAGCTTGAGAATGTTTTGTTGTCGTGCTTTGAGACTCATTTATACTGCCTGAAACTAGTTAGTGCTTCCTACTTGGGAGCATGTAATCGAAAAAGTGAACGAACACAGGGGCCATCAGCAGTATGGTGGTATCCCCCGGAGCTAGCTACTGCATGTTAGAAAAATATGTAAAAAAAATTCTTGCGTCGCGTGTCTATGATGTAGCCATTGAGACACCTTTACAGCGTGCGAATACATTATCGCAACGCACCGGGCATACGGTACTGTTAAAGCGGGAGGATCTACAAGAAGTTTTTTCATTCAAAATCAGGGGCTCTTATAACAAAATGGCTCTGCTTTCAGAGCACGCACTACAAAAAGGCGTAATCGCGGCATCTGCAGGAAATCATGCCCAAGGCGTTGCGCTGTCTGCGCGTAAGCTGAATGCTACTGCACACATTGTTATGGGCAAAAATACACCCGTGATCAAGGTGAATGCGGTAAAGAGGCTGGGGGCCCGTGTCATTTTGCATGGTGATAGTTACGATGATGCCTTACTGCATGCGCGTAAACTTCAGGAAGAGCACGACTATACCTTTGTCCATCCTTATGATGATCCGGATGTGATTGCGGGACAGGGTACTATTGGCATGGAAATGTTGAATCAGTGCAACGACCTGGATGTAATATTTGTGCCGGTTGGAGGGGGTGGACTTGTAGCGGGTATAGCTGCGTATGTAAAATACTTGAAGCCACATATAAAAATTGTTGGCGTTGAGGCTGAAGGATCTGCTTGCCTCAGTGCAGCAAGAGAAGCTAACAGGCGTGTTAAGTTAAAGTTAGACTCTCTGGATTTGTTTGCTGATGGAATATCGGTTGCGCAGATTGGGAAGCACCCTTTCGATATTGCTAAACAATATGTTGATGCCAGTATAACGGTAACGACGGATGAGATCTGTGCGGCGATAAAAGATATATTTGATGATACGCGATCTATAGCTGAACCTGCGGGTGCAGTTGCTGTAGCGGGTTTAAAAAAATATTCTGAAGATAACCCGGAGTACAACCAACAAACATACGCAGCGGTAGTGAGTGGCGCCAATGTTAATTTTGATAGGTTGCGCCATATTGCTGAGCGAGCAGAGATCGGCGAGCATCGTGAAATGATTCTGGCCGTAACAATACCAGAGCAACCTGGTAGTTTTTTAAAGTTCTGTAAAGCTGTTGGCAAGAAGAGTATTACGGAATTTAACTACCGGTATTCCGATGCCGAGCTGGCCAAGCTATATGTTGGCGTTCAGGTTGATTCGGATGAAGGGCGATATAAATTTATTGAAAAATTGCGCAGCTCAGGGTACGTGTTGGATGATATGACGGATAATGAAGTAGCAAAAACACATGTGAGATATATGATCGGCGGCAAAGGCCCTGCGGGGAAGCATGAGCTGCTGTATCGTTTTGAATTTCCGGAGCGTCCGGGTGCTTTGGCTAACTTTTTGATTAAGTTGGGTAACAAATGGAATATTTCATTGTTTCACTATCGCAATCACGGGGCGGCTTACGGTCGCGTACTGGTTGCATTTCAAGCACAGGAAAAAGATCGTAAGCGCTTGTCTGGTTACCTGGAAATCATAGGCTATCGTTTTCGAGAAGAAACAGACAACCCTGCCTATCATACTTTCCTGAATAACTAAGGTTATTTAGGAATAGGTATTACGGGGGTGGTTATTGATGATGGCGGGATAGCTCTTCTTCAAAAACCAGTTTGTCCATGTCTGTCATGCGATCGAGATACAACAAGCCATCGAGATGATCGAATTCATGTTGAAAAACAGTTGCCATAAATCCATTGAGTTCTAATTGATGCGAAGCTCCCGTAAGGTCTTGGTAGGAAACTTGTATAGATTGGGGTCGCTCAACGTAACCTCGCAAGCCAGGTACCGATAAACATCCTTCCCAAGAGCCAGCTGTGCTGTCATTTAGCACCTTGTAAGAGGGGTTGGCAAATACTGTTAAAGGCATACTTTTAAGATGCCCGTACCGTGTTTCACCACCTTGTATTTCAATAATTACCAGCCGAATGGATTCATTAACTTGAGGAGCGGCAAGACCTACCCCGCGATAATCTTCTAGAGTTTCTGTCAGATCTTTAACCAGTCGTTTTATATTTTCTGACGCGAGTTCATCAACACTCAGTTCTTGGGCAACTTTGCGAAGCGTAGGGTGGCCCATCCGAATTATCTTTCTCACTGCCACGGATTTTCCTCCTGTAAATTTATGATGTTGATTGTGTAAATTTTAGCGATTGTTTTGTCACGCCCAGCGCGACGGCGGCTCTTTTGGAAAAAGCCCTGATGCCTTTTTCGGTGATTACTGCATCCATCGCTTCATCCCAGTCTTCGGGGGTGAGCGTCGGACAATGTTGTATTTCATGGCCTATGCCTATGCACAAGGGGCGATTCGGGCATTTTCCGATGGCACGGTCATAGTAACCAGCACCCATGCCGAGCCTGTTTCCCTGTGCATCAAATGCCACCAGAGGAATAAAGATTACGCTTAATGCCCCCAGCGTGCAGAGTCCTGATGTAATTGGGTCAGGCTCCGGGATACCAAATCGGTTGTCAACAAGCCCTTGTTCTATATTAAGTTGCCGAAACTCCATTTGAGAACGGGGTTTGATAACCGGAAGGTAAATATATTTTCCCATGCCTAAAAGTGTCTCAGTTAGCATGCTCAGGTCTAGTTCACCATCGAAGGGGTTGTAGATAGCCACTCTAGTACAACGTAAAAGAAGTCTGGAATTTATAATCCATTTACGAACGGATTTTGCATTGTTGTATTGTTGGTCGGCACTGAGTTCTCGCCGTTGTTGGCGAAATTTGCGTCGTAAAACGCTTTTGTCTCTTTTACCGGCTTTGTTATGGACTCTATGTGGAATGATTTTCATTACACTGTAGATTGTTGGAGAGGGTGGTTTTGAATAGGAATGATAATAGTCTCCCAGGAATGCCGCTGCAGGTTGGCCCTGAACCGTATTGGTTCAAGGCGGGAACCCAGGGTAGCGACAAAGGCTTCCCGCTCGTAGCAGGCTTGCACATAGTCGTCATCAACCGGGCTCCCATGGTATTTCTAACGGCTCAAGGACGACACCAGCTGGCAAACACCCCAGGAGACTTAATCGAAGTATATACAGATTAAAAAATCTTGCGATAAGCTGAAGCGGGAAAGCGCATATATTTGTGATGGAATTATCGTGAATTGACTATTTTTAGGGAAAATTAACTAAGAGAGTAGCTTTTTTGACGCTCCAGACTGCGTTCAATTTTTCCAGCGAGGTTGGATATACGCTCGGAGGAGTTGGTTTTGGTGCTGGTATGTTCCTTGGATAAGGTCAGGTAATCGTGACTGATGTTCAATGCAGCCATAACAGCGATCCGATCCATGCCAAGCACTTTGCCAGAATCACGGATTTTTTTCATTTCACCATCGAGATATCTTGCTGTTGAAGTTAACTCATCCACTTCTTCTGTTTTGCAATTTACCTGATATTCTCTATCGAGAATATTTACTGTAACGGTTGAATTTGACACTGACAGAGTGGCCCTTTATTAGTTAATCCTGTTCTAGAGATTTTAACCTAAAGATCATGGCTTCGACTCTATTTTTTGCGAGTTCATTTTTTTCGATGAGTTTGGCTCGCTCAGATGTCCATGAGCCCTGCTGAGTTCGCAGTGCTTTATTTTCACGCGTTAATTGCTCGCAATACGCAATCAGCGATTCGATTTTATTTTCCAGAGCATCCAGGTCCGAGGACATAATAGCTTCCGCATTAACATTTTACGGAGGCACTATAGTGTGCATAAAAATGCCGGTCAATGTAGCATTGACGCCTTTGTTTGCCTGACGAACAATATACCACATGAATATGAGTGAGTTTGTAAAACGTCGTGCCAAACTTATGGAGCATATGGGCCAAGGTAGTATTGCCGTGGTACCCGCTGCCCGGGTGGTAATACGCAGTAAGGATACCGAGTATCCATTTCGCCAGAATAGTGATTTTTATTATCTCACAGGATTTGTAGAGGCGAACGCAGTACTAGTACTGGTGCCAGGGCGTGAAAAAGGCGAATCGATATTGTTTTGTGAGGAGCGATTGCTAGAAGTCGAGCAATGGACTGGAGAGCGGATGGGGCCCGACCGTGGGGTCCAAATGCTGGGAGTAGACGATGCCTTTCCCTATAGTGACCTCACAGATATCTTGCCCGGATTGCTGGAGGGGCAGGCCCGAATACACGTCACACTCGGAGAGCAGCCCACATTCGATAAAGAATTACTGGCTCTGATTAGTGAGCTGCAATCGCGCTCCGTTCAAGGCATAGTGGCGCCTGGTGAAATTGTCGCTTTGTCCCATTTATTGCATGACTTGCGATTGTATAAATCCTCCCATGAGTTGCAGCTTATGCGTAAAGCTGCGTCTATTACCTGCCGGGCACACGAGCGAGCCATGCTTTTTTGCCAAGCGGGCTTTAATGAGTCAGATTTGGAAGCCGAGCTCCTCCATGAATTTATGCGTGGTGGTGCGCGTTTCCCAGCCTACCCTTGCATTGTTGGAAGTGGTGCCAACGCATGTGTGATGCATTACACAGGAAATGCAGATGTGATGAATACCGGTGATTTGGTATTGATCGATGCTGGTTGTGAATACGAGCATTATGCCTCTGATGTCACTCGCACCTTTCCGGTTAGTGGCCGCTTCACTGATGCGCAAAAGCAACTATACAATATTGTTCTGGCAGCCCAGTTGGCTGCGATTGATGCCGTTCATCCTGGTAATGCCTTTGATCTGCCTCATACTCGGGCTATTCGGGTGATGGCTGAAGGGCTGGTCGAGTTGGGCTTATTGGTTGGTGATGTGGATCATTTGATTGAGAGCGAGCAGTACAAAACCTTTTGTGTTCATAAAACGTCTCATTGGATGGGTCTGGACGTGCATGATGTGGGGGACTATAGGGTAGGTGAGGTTTGGCGAGAGTTGGAGCCTGGCATGGTCCTGACTATTGAACCTGGTCTTTATGTCCCTGATAGCGCGGAATATGACTTGCCTTGGAGAGGAATGGGGATTCGAATAGAAGATGACGTTTTGGTAACCCGCCAGGGGCATGAAGTGTTGACGCATCAGGTGGTAAAAACTGTGGAAGACATCGAGTTACTTATGAGCGGTCAAGGCTAGTTATGGGCACAGTTTTTACAGAAGATGCCAGCTTTGATGTGCTGGTTGTGGGTGCTGGGTTAATCGGCGCAAGTGTTGCTTTGGGTCTTGCCCGAAGAGGTTACAAAGTGGCTTTGTTCGAGCATTCTGCGCCACAAATTACGCGTGGGGAATCTGGACATGATCCCAGGACAGTAGCGATATCTCCGAATTCTCAGCGAGTGCTTAGTGAGCTTGGCATATGGCAGACTTTGGAGGTCCAGCCATACAGTAGGATGCATGTCTGGGAAGATCAGGGAACTGCGAGATTAAAATTTCTTGCAAGCGAGGTTGGTCGAGAAAATCTGGGCTGGATAATTGAAGTCAGCAAGGCTGCGGTTCAGCTATGGGAGGCTTTGGTTGCGGAGACAAATGTAAAGCTTGTAGCGGGAAAAATTGTCTCTAATGTTGATGCTGATGTTCAGGGGGTTCGTCTTGAGTTAGGCAATGATGAGAAGCGCTATCGGGCAAAGTTTCTGCTCGCTGCTGATGGTGCGCAATCGAGTGTAGCGAGGTTTCTCAATGTTGGCTCAGTTGAAGAGGACACCGGTCACAGTGCTATTGTAACCATTGTTAAGACGGAGCGACCTCATAGTGAGACAGCCTTTCAAAGGTTCTTGCATGATGGCCCGGTTGCGCTGCTTCCCGTAGCGGGGGATGGCCATCATCTGGCTCTGATTTGGTCCCAGTCACCGCATATTGCTGATGGCAGAATGCAGCTCAGCGACGCAGTTTTTTGCAAAGAGCTGGAACAGGCTGTAGAGCGGGTACTGGGCAAGATTGTGGGTGTCGATAAGCGATACAGTTTCCAGTTGCAGCAGTCTCTGCGGACTAGTTTCCAGCCTCAGCCAAGGGTATTGTTTCTGGGAGATGCAGCACATGTAGTTCATCCGCTAGCCGGTCAGGGGGTTAATCTTGGTTTCGAGGATGTGGCGGAGTTGCTGGAAATTGCGGGTTCAAAGCGCGATGATTTAGGGCAATCGGGCTTGTGGACTGGGTATGCGCGCAGGCGTCGCAGACGTGCCCGTTCGGTGCAGTTGGCAATGTCGGGGTTTCAGGGCGTATATGGCTCAGACGTTCCTTTATTTCAATGGCTTAGAAATGTAGGTGTACGCGCATTGAATAACAGTCCAGTTGTAAAAAAACAAATGATGAAGGAGGCGCTTGGGTTGGGCGCATTCACCTGGATATGATTGATTTAATTGCGCGATACAAGACACTAAATGGCACATTAGCAGCATTGCATATAACCTTACCTGGAACGGCTTTTCGAGAACTTACCTGATGTCTAAACATACGGCACTTTATAGCGAGCATCTAGACCTGGGCGGGAAATTTTTAGATTTTGCGGGCTGGGAAATGCCACTTAACTATGGCTCTCAAATTGAGGAACATCACGCGGTGAGGAGAAATGCCGGTGCATTTGATGTCTCACACATGACTGTTATTGATGTTTTTGGAGAGGATGCGCTAGCGTGGTTGCAACTACTCATTGCCAATGATGTTGGCGTCTTAAAAGAGGGTCAGGCGCAATATGGTTTATTACTTAACCAGGAAGCGGGTATCATTGACGATCTGATTAGCTACAGGCGCGGCGCAGATTATCGCTTGGTTGTTAACGCAGGTGCATGCGACAAAGTGCTTGCTTGGCTTGACCAACAGGCTGGAACGCACAAAGTTGACTGGATTCACCGTATGGACTTGTCAATTATCGCCGTTCAGGGTCCCAGAGCCATTTTACTGTTCAAGGAAGCATGTGGAATAGATGGCTCCGCTTTATCAGCTTTTAGTTTTTTTGAAACGCCTGGTAAGGCGAAAAAGCAGTCGGGTTGGATGATTGCCAGAACGGGTTATACAGGTGAACAGGGGCTAGAAGTAATACTTCCCCAAGCGGATGCACCAGGTTTGTGGCGTAGCCTGATGTCTGTGGGGATCAAAGCTGTGGGTTTGGCCGCGCGTGACACATTACGCTTGGAGGCAGGAATGAACCTGTCCGGCCAGGATATGGATGAATCGACCCATGCGCTGGAATCAAATCTGGGCTGGACCATTGCCTGGCAGCCTTCGTCTCGCGAATTTATAGGACGCGATGCGCTGGAGTCGGTGCGTAAGTCAGGCTGTCCATTGAAACTTACAGGTGTTGTTATGGAAGGTCGTGGTGTATTGCGGCATGGTCAAAAAATTGTTGGTAAATCAGGTTATGGGATAATTACCAGCGGTATTTTCTCTCCTGTTCTGGGTTACAGTGTTGGGCTTGCAAGAGTGCCTAAATCGATTGAAAATAATTGTGAAGTTGAAATTCGGGGCAAGCGTTTCCCTGTGAAACTTGTCAAACCGCCGTTTGTTCGTAACGGTCAAAAGGTTTATCAGTAATGGAAGATAAAAATGAGTGATACACCCGCAGATCTAAAATATTCCCCTAGCCATGAATGGGTGCGTTTAGAAGAAAATGGATCTATTACGGTGGGGATCACCGATTTTGCACAGGATGCGCTGGGAGACATCGTATTTGTAGAGTTGCCTGAAGTGAATATGCGGCTTGAGGTTGGGGAAGAGGCCGGTGTTGTCGAGTCCGTAAAGGCTGCATCTGATACTTATGCACCTGTTGCCGGTGTTGTCGTCGAGGTGAATGCTATACTTGAAGAAGAGCCCGAACGAGTGAATCAGAAGCCTTATGCTGATGGCTGGTTTTATCGTTTGGAACCCCACGATATTTCCGATCTGGAAGATCTTATCGATGCTGAAACTTACCTGGGTCTGTGTAAAGAAGAGGCGCCCTAGCGCGATTATTTAATGCCGTTTATTCCCCATACCCAACTGGATATCGACGCCATGTTGGCAGAAATTAATGTGTCGGAAATCGACACGCTGTTTGACGAGATTCCCCCTGAAATTAGCAACGGGGAATTAAGTCACGTACCCGATGCCCTCAGTGAGATGGATCTGCTCGAATTGTTCAAGCATCGCTCTGAACAGGATGGAGAGGCTATTTGTTTTATAGGTGGTGGTGCTTACGATCATTTTATCCCTGCTGCTGTATGGGACATTACCCAGAGAGGAGAGTTCTTAACGGCATATACGCCTTATCAGGCTGAGGCCAGTCAGGGTACCTTGCAGTTAATATATGAATTTCAGACCATGATGACAGAGCTTACCGGCATGGAAGTCTCGAATGCTTCTGTTTACGATGGTGCCAGTGCTATGGCCGAATCAGTGCTGATGGCCGTTCGCGCAAATAAAAAAAACAAGTCGCGTAGAATTTTGGTGTGTGAAAGTGTGCACCCTATGTATCGGGATGTAACACGCACTATTGTTAAAAATCAGGATATTCACTTGCAGCTCTTGCCTTTGTGCAGTGAGAAGGAGGTGCTGGGTGGGCAGGTTGATGTGTCACAGTTGGATAAAATTGGGCTGTCAAAATCTGGAGAAGCACCTGCGGCTATTGTTATCCAGCAGCCTAATTTTTTTGGACAACTGGAAGATGTAGACTATTTATGTAATTGGGCTGCCCGGCATGGGACGCTGGTGATAGCTGTGGTGAATCCACTCAGCCTGGTTATTCTCAAACCGCCTGCTGCCTGGGGAAATACCGGGGTAGATATTGTTTGCGGGGATGGGCAGCCTTTAGGCATACCTCTGGCATCGGGAGGCCCATATTTTGGTTTTATGTGTAGTCGTATGTCGCTGGTAAGAAATTTGCCAGGCAGAATTATTGGTCGGACGTTGGATCTGGATGGGAAGCCGGGTTTTACCCTTACTTTACAGGCCCGTGAACAGCATATTCGTCGTGCGAAGGCCACCTCTAATATATGTACGAATCAGGGTTTGTTGGTGACCGCCGCAACTATACATATGAGTATATTGGGTAGCGCCGGCTTATCCCATGTAGCCGCTTGCTGCCGGGCGAATACTGCCAAACTACTTAAGGAATTGACCGAGCTTGAAGGCGTAACAGAGAAATTTCCAGGTGTATATTTCCATGAGTCAGTGATTCAATTCAGTGGCCGGGATGCATCCAAAGTAGTTAAGCTGCTTGCGCAAGAAGGTGTTCTGGGTGGCTTGGCCTTGGGCGAGTACTATCCAGGTTTGTCAGATTGCTTGCTTTTGTGCGCGACCGAAAAGCGCACAGAAAAGGAGATTCAGGCTTATCGAGGTGCACTGGAGAACGTATTGAGTGAAAGATGAAATGAAAGCCGGGTTTGAACAAACTTTGGCTGAAACTATTTTTGAAAAGAGTTCTCCTGGAAGGATAGCCTCGGCTCAATTTCCATGGGCATCTCGCCGCGAGGACATGCTGCTAGATACAGATGATCCTTGGCAAGACATTGATAAAAGCCTGTTACGCGATACCAAGCCAGGGCTTCCGGAAGTGTCTGAACTACAAGCGGTCAGGCATTACACGGGTTTATCCAGCAAAAACTTTTCCATTGATAAACAGTTTTACCCCTTGGGTTCATGCACCATGAAATACAACCCCAGAGGTGCTCAGCACTCGGCTTTGTTACCTGGGTTCAGAGATCGCCACCCTATGGTTCCCTTTGAAAAGAACCAGGGTTTATTGGCCTGTTTCTATGAATTGCAGGAAATACTGAAAGATATTACGGGTATGCAAGGGATGGCCTTATCGCCGATGGCTGGTGCGCAGGGCGAATTTGCAGGTGTGGCGATGATTCGCGCTTATCATGACAGTCGCTCAGACCCGCGGACAGAAATATTGGTACCTACGGCTGCACATGGCACTAATCCGGCTACTGCTGTTATGTGCGGATTTACGGTGAGAGAGGTGTCTGTAGATGCTCAGGGTGATATCGAGCTGGATGCGCTCAAGGCAGCGGTTGGTCCTCAAACCGCGGGCTTGATGATGACCAACCCATCTACCTGTGGTGTATTTGAAAAAGAAATACAGGAAATTGCCGCTTGTGTGCATGATGCTGGGGGTTTGCTGTATTACGATGGAGCAAACTTGAATGCCATTCTTGGCAAGGTTAAACCCGGTGATATGGGGTTTGACGTGTTACATATGAATTTGCATAAAACCTTCGCAACACCTCACGGTGGTGGTGGCCCAGGGGCTGGCCCGGTGGGTGTTGGTGAAAAGTTATTGCCTTTTTTACCTACACCGATAGTGGGCAGGTTTGAAATCGATAGCGCTGGTGCAGAGGCAGATGTTTTTTATCGGTGGTTGGACCAAAATGATATGCCTCTAAGTATTGGTCGTTTATCTGCATTTATGGGAAATGCAGGAATTTTACTACGTGCGTTGGCATATGCCTTGATGTTAGGTAAGCAGGGCGTACACCGAGTGGGTGAATTTGCCACACTCAATGCAAATTATATGGCTGCCAAGCTAGAGAAGGCAGGGTTTGATCTGGCTTATAAAGATCGGCGTGCTAGTCATGAGTTCATTATATCGCTTTCCAGGCAAACAAAAGAACTGGGTGTGAATGCTATGGATTTTGCCAAACGCCTGCTTGATTATGGGGTGCATGCACCTACGACTTATTTTCCTTTGCTGGTTCCCGAGTGTTTTCTTATAGAGCCGACGGAAACTGAATCAAAAGAAGAGATAGATTATTTTGTAAAGGCGCTGATTGAAATAGAAAACGAAGCCCGGCACAATCCTGAAATAGTTAAAACTGCACCACATACGCTACCTGTTAGAAGGCTGGATGACGTAAAGGCGGCAAGAGAGCTTGATCTTTCATGGAATCCCTAAGGGGCCAGTTTTTTATCTAGCTCAGCCAGGGAAGTAATAGGTGGTGAGCAATTTTTCTCTCTATAGATATAGGCTGTAGCATGCGATTGTTTCTCCAGACTGATCAACTTGGGTAGACAGTCTGGAATGAGGTTGCAATCTTTATATGGGATAAAAAAACATACTCGCTCAGGTGTGTACGTACTACGACAGTGGTCTAGCCAAAGTGTCTGCGAAGATAGCGGGCCACGTATTAGTATCAACTCTGGCGGTACTAACCAATTTTGTAAGGCTGATACAAAAGAAACATGATTTGCTGGTGATTGTGCTATTGCAGGTTTGGCCCAGTTTAGTGTTTTTTCTGCAATGTCCAGATAATGCTGGTTTGGTAGTAGGTGTCCCAGCGTGATCAAGACCTGTACTATAATGGCATTACCTGACGGTAGTGCATCGTCGTGAGTTGGCTTTGGGCGGTATATCAGTTTTTCTTGGTCGTTTGCAGTAAAGTAAAAACCGCCGTTTTTCTCATCGAAGAATAGCTTGATAGCGGTATTGGCCAGCGTGGTAAGAAATAAGATATCCTGATCACGCCAGTTAATTGTTAACGCTGTGAGTGTAGCATCCATCAGATTGGCATAGTCGTCAAGATAAGCAGGATGTTTTGCTTGGCCCTGTGCCCAAACAGCATAGAGTCGTTGTTCCTCTTCACTCCAAAGAGATGTTTGTATAAAGTCTAGTGCGGTAAATGCTGAAGCCTGCCAGCGCATTTCACCGACTTGTTGCGATGCGCATAACATACCTTTTATCGCCCGTGCGTTGCAGGTGGTGATTATTTTTGTTTCTGTTTTTGGTGGTGGCCTTGAATCACGCTCCACCAGGAGTTTGGATTTTGCATTTTTAAGGCATTGTGTAGCATGTTCAGGCTCCATACCTAATCTTTCTACCACAGAACGCCAAGAATCAGAGCGCTTTAATATCCAGTGGCGTTGGAAGTTCGCGGATTTGTCCAGACCGAATAGTGTTTGAACCAGTTCGTTTTCTTCCTCATTCAAAAGCGCTTTAACTTTGTGGCGTAACCAAAGATAGTATTTTCCGTTCTGCGCTTGGGTGCTTGCATCCTGGCCAGAACAATAGCCACCCCCGGATGTTTGCATCTCACGTATTATCCAGTTTGCCGTATCCGCTATCACATCACTGAATAAACCGTCGGGCCCAAATTGAAGCGCGTTTGAATATAGTTCTAACAACTCACCATTGCTATACAGCTTTTTTTCAAAGTGCGGCACCGTCCAGGTCGTATCTGTTGCATAGCGGAAAAATCCGCCACCCAGGTGATCATAGATCCCGCCCCTTGCTATATTAGTTAGGGTATGCATGACTTTGTCGAGTGTGCCACGGTTTTTATCGCCTCGAAGGTAGTTATATCGGAACTGCCGCATTAAGTAATTGATCCGCGATGGCATGGGGAATTTGGGTGCTTGGCCAAAGCCACCAGAATTTGGATCGTATTCCGCTTCCATGGCATCAGTGGTCATGTTGAGCAATTCGGCGTGGTCCTGATCGTGTTTGACGTTATCCTGCTGTACGATACGCTCCAGCAGGCTGGCCAATTCGAGAGTTTGCTTGCTGATGGCTTCGGCCTCAGTTTTAAAAGCAGAAGAAACCTGTAATAGTAAATCGACAAACCCTGGCAGTTGATTAACCGGGTTGCGTGGAAAATAGGTACCTGAAAAAAAAGGTAAATGGGTGTGTGGGTCCAGAAATACGGTTAATGGCCAACCACCAGCCTGATGGGTCATTAGTTGATGGGTTAGCTGATAGGTTTTATCCAGATCGGGGCGTTCTTCCCGGTCTACCTTTATATTGACAAAGTGCTGGTTCATAACGTCGGCGCATTCTTTGTCACTAAAAGAATCTTTGGCCATTGCTTGGCAGCCGTGGCATGCGGTGTAACCGATAGAAAGTAATATTGGTTTGTTGTGCGAGCGCGCATATTTAAGGCTTGCTTCTGACCAAATCTGCCAATGTACTGGATTGTCTGCGTGCTGTAGCAGGTATGGACTTGTTTCCTGTGATAGGCGATTACTGTTTTCTAATATTTCGGTCATTGGGTTTTGGTATTTTCTCGAGATGTAGTGGATATTACTGGTGTGTGGTGGAACTCATTGTTTTTGTAAGAGCAAGCTACCAATGGAGTAACCCGCGCCAAATGAACAAATGACGCCATAATCCCCTTTTTTTAGGTCCTGGTGATGTTGGGCAAAAGCCAAGATTGAACCCGCTGAGGCAGTATTGGCATAAGTATCGAGTACCGTGGGGGATTTATCCTGGGATAGATCCTTACCGACCAATTTTTTGTTAATCAATAAATTCATATTCAGATTTGCTTGATGCAGCCACCAGCGGCGTATATTTGAAATTTCAAGATTATAGTCGCTAACCTGCTGTGAGAGATGTTTCACAGCCATCGGGCAAACTTCTTTGAAAACTTTTCGGCCTTGTTGATGAAATAGCTTGTCCTCTGCGAAGGGGTCAGAATCATAGGCTCTGGAGACATAACTAAAATTTGAACGAATATTGTTTGAATATTGCGTGACTGCGCGGCTACCGAGTATTTTAAATACATGTTCGGCTGTGGCATCTGACTCTCGTTCGACAATGGTTGCCGTGCTAACGTCCCCGAAAATAAAATGGCTGTCCCGGTCACGGTAGTTTATTTGTGGTGAAGTCAGCTCGGGGTTGATCAACAATACGCATTTAGCCGAGCCCGCCAGAATAGCATCTTGGGCGCGTTGCAGGGCGAAGGTGGCTGCTGAACAAGCCACCAGCATGTCGAAACCAAAACCCTGAATACCGAGTGCATGCTGAATTTCTATGGCGATTGCCGGGTAGGCGCGTTGTGTATAGGCACAAGAAACAATGACCATGTCTATTTCTGCTGCTGTTTTGTGCGCTGATTGCATGGCAATTTGGGCCGCATTCAAGCCCATTTCCGCTTGGTGTGATAAAGCGCTATCCGAACGTTCGGGTATTCGGGGGCACATGCAGTCGATATCTAAAATGCCATTTTTTACATAGACATAGCGGCTTTTGATACCCGAAGCTTTTTCCACAAACTCCGCACTGGACAGCGGCTTGGCCTCGAGCTTGCCATTGGCTATTCTGAGTTTATTAGTGGAGTTGAAGTGCTCTGCATAGGCATTATAACTGCCAACCAATTCTTCATTGCTAATGCTGTAGGGGGGTGTCCAGACACCGGCACCACTGATTACTGGCTGCATTGCTTATCTCTGTATGCTGTATGGCCGACTTATTTGGACAGAATATACTCTTTTGGGGTCTTATTAAATGGTCCCTGGAGTCACTTCTGCGGATTCGAAGGCTTAGCTATTATTTAATTTAACTGTGATTTGGTGAATTGCTTGCCTTGTGAAACAATCGGCCCCCAATATGGAGGTTGTGTGCATGATTGATTCAGATGGATTCAGGCAGAATGTGGGGATTGTTCTTGCCAACCCCCAGGGCCAGATATTGTGGGCACGACGAGTGGGACAGCAGGCCTGGCAATTTCCCCAGGGAGGTATTGATCGGGGCGAGTCACCTGAGCAGGCTTTATATCGAGAGCTCGAAGAGGAAGTAGGGCTAAAACAGCAAGATATACAAATATTGGGCTGCACGCGGGGTTGGTTAAAATATCGTTTGCCCGATCAATATCGCCGCTGGGATTCAGAGGCGCGTTTCATTGGGCAAAAGCAGAAATGGTTTTTATTATTGTTAACATCGCACGATAACGCTATTTGCCTAAACCAGGGAGAAAAGCCCGAGTTTGATGGCTGGCGGTGGGTATCATATTGGTATCCTTTGGGTCAGGTTATTGCTTTTAAAAAAGATGTTTATCGAAAAGCGCTTTGCGAACTTGCGCCAAATATGGCTGAGACGGACATATTGGCTAAAAACGATTCAGGTTTTATGTCAGTTTCTTCTACTTCTTACCCAGTGACGGGACATTCTGAAAATGCTTGAGTCACTTCGAAATATCGTTCATGAAGTTGATACTGCGCGGTCGTTTAAAAGCGCGCTGGATACCCTGGTAGTGAGCGTGAGACAAACGCTGAATACCGATGTCTGTTCAATCTATCTTGTGGACCGGCAGAGTAAGGACTATGTATTTACTGCTACAGAGGGGCTCAATAAGGAGGCCCTGGGTAAAACTCGCCTGGGCCAAAGTGAAGGTCTGGTATCGCTGGTAGGAATCAAGGCTGAGCCGGTTAATTTGGAAGACGCCTATAGGCACCCCAGCTTTCATTTTATTCCTGAAGTTGGTGAAGAACCATATCATGCTTTTTTGGGCGTGCCAGTGATCCACCATAGGCGGCTATTAGGTGTATTGGTGGTTCAGCAGTCTGAAATTCGCCGTTTTGATGAAAATGAAGAAGCTTTTATGGTCACGCTGTCTGCTCAGCTGGCTAGTGTCATAGCGAATGCAGAAGCCACCGGGGACATTTCCCACCTGGGAGAAGTGGAATACGACCACCTGGATGCTGAGTTCACCGGTATTCCCGGCGCACCGGGGTTTGTTATAGGTACAGCAGTTGTTATACACCCGGCAGCTAACTTGGATCGGGTTCCCGACAAAATTGTTCAGGATGTTACCCAGGAATTACAGATTTTTGACAAAGCGCTGGAGGATGTCAGAGCAGATATCAGGCGAGTGAGTTCGCAATTGTCTGCCAGTTTGCCTAAGGAGGAGCTGGCATTATTCGATGCGTATCTGCATATGCTGGATGATAATGCTCTGGGGGACGAAATACGTAAGGTCATTCGAGAAGGGCAATGGGCTCAGGGCTCTGTCCGGGTTGTTATTCAGTCTCACGTGCGTAAGTTTGAGCAAATGAAAGACTCTTACCTTAGAGAGCGGGCAGCAGATGTTCGTGAACTGGGGCAGCGTATTTTGGCAAATTTGCAAGCGATCAGGCAAACCAAAACTCATTATCCTAACGATACAATATTGGTGGGGGAAGAAATTTCTCCCTCGATGATGGCTAGTGTTCCGGGTGGAAAGCTAAAGGGCATTGTGTCTTTGCGTGGGTCTGGAAATTCGCATGTGGCGATTTTGGCCAGAGCGATGGATGTACCAACAGTGATGGGTGCCATCGACATTCCGCTATATTCTGTAGAGCACCATAGCATTATTGTTGATGGATACTATGGTCATGTATATGCCAATCCAACGCCTGCGAGAATGGAGCATTATCGGAAGCTTCAGGAAGAGGAAAAGGGTTTCATTTCAGAAACAGAAATTCTAAAAAATAAGCCAGCTGTTACCCTCGATGGCCACCGCATAAGACTTTGGGCGAATGTAGGCTTCAGTGGTGATCTGGAGCGCTCTCTGGATCGGGGTGCAGAAGGCATAGGCTTATTTCGCACAGAAGTCCCTTTTATGACTTCCGAGCGATTTCCAACGGAGGAAGAGCAGCGCAGAATATACCGGGAGCATATGAAAGCTTTTAGTCCGCGGCCGGTTACTATGCGCACGCTTGATATTGGGGGTGATAAAGTTCTCAGTTACTTCCCGATAGTAGAAGAGAACCCTTTTTTGGGTTGGCGGGGTATTAGGGTTACTTTGGATCATCCGGAATTATTTATTGTTCAGGCTCGGGCGATGATTAAGGCTAACGCGGGTTTGAAGGGAGACTTGCGGATTATGCTGCCGATGGTGTCAAAGGTATCAGAAATAGAGGAAGGTAAGGAGCTCGTAGCGAGAGCCTACCGGGAAGTTAAGGAGGAAGGCTTTGAGGTGGCAGAGCCTTTGGTGGGAGTTATGATAGAAGTCCCAGCCGCAGTCTATCAGGCCAGACACATGGCAAAAATTACGGATTTTCTAGCAGTGGGGTCTAATGATCTAACGCAGTATATGCTGGCTGTAGATCGCAATAACCCAAGAGTGGCGGATCTATATAAAGATTTGCATCCAGCCGTGCTCGCGGCACTTCGTGAAGTTTCAAAAGCGGCTCATGTTGAGAATAAGGCAGTTGGAATATGTGGGGAGTTGGCCGGTACCGCGATAGGGTCAATATTACTGGTAGGCATGGGTTACGATGTGCTGTCTATGAATGCGACCAATTTGCCACGCATAAAATGGGTGCTGCGGAATATTTCTTTGCGACACGCACGTTTGATGCTGTCGAGGGTGTTGCGCATGCAGGATACGGAATCAATTGTAGATTATATGCAGGGTGAATTGATAAAAGCCGGTTTAGAGCGAGTAGTGGCTCGTCACAGTAGCAACTAGATGCTCAAATAGCATTAATCCTGTCCATACTGTTTGAGCTCAAATAGATTGTTATCTGAGTGCAAACCACCGGCTTTATAATTTTGCTCGTAAAAACTGGTTGAAGAGTCTTCGATTAGAAGGCTGGTACTGGCGCGGGTTCCATACTCCTGTCCGCGAATAAAACAGCTGCCAGTTCTATAGACAGTGCCAGCATCCACATGGGAGCCAGGAGTAGGCAGTTCAGGCTGCATGATGGCAACGAGTTCCTTGTGGCGTTGGTGGGTTGAACCGAGTTGGCTCAGCGATTGTGTTTCGATTAACTGTTTTAGGCGTTGTTTCCCTTCCTGCACTTTTGGCCATTCGCTGTCCAGGGTGGAATTGCTCAAACCATAATAACCCGGCGCGAGTTCGTGCAAAGGGCCGCCCTGGCGGTCTGCTTGCATACCATTAGAAGTATAGAAGAGGGCCTTGCCGTCATATATTAGTAGATTGAAGCCCTTATATAGATCTCTTTGCAAGGATTCGGCATAGGTCTGTGCATTGAGGTTGCCGGTAAGGAAATTTAGCACCAGTTCACCTCTGGAGATTTCATTCCGGGTTTGGGGTGCATCGGTAAGATTGGTTACTGCAGCAAATTTTCCGGTTTTAGTGACGCCTAACCATGTTCCGCCCGCTTCTAGATCTTTACCAGCAAGAAGTTCTGGATATTTATCCCAATAGTGGGCGGGGTGGGTAGGACGCGTGTAGAATTCGTCCCTGTTAGCAGCAACGACCAGAGGCGTCGACTTTTGCATTTTATAAGCAAACAAAATCAGGCACATAGGGTTACTTTGACAGACCTTTATCTTCCAAAAGCGGGCAAGTGTAAACAAAATTCCTGGAGTCAGCTATGCAGTATCCGATAATTGACGAGGTAATTATTGCACTGGGTCCAATATCCGTGCGCTGGTATGGATTGATGTATTTGTTGGCATTTTCGCTGGCATGGTGGTTGGGCAATTGGCGAAGCAAGAATATTCAGACATTCTACGATGTACGCTGGACGCCTCAGGAAGTGTCGGATGTTATTTTCTATGGTGCTATGGGTGCAGTTTTAGGCGGTAGAGCCGGTTACGTATTTTTTTACGGCTTCGAACAATTTTTGCAGGATCCGATATGGCTATTCAGAGTGTGGGATGGGGGTATGTCATTTCATGGAGGCTTATTAGGCGGTATATTATCGCTGCTATTGTTTTCTAGAAAGGTGGGGCGACATTTTGTTGCTGTGTGTGATTTTGTGGTTATCCTGGTGCCACCCGGGCTGGGTTTAGGACGTATTGGAAATTTCATCAACACTGAATTACCTGGGCGCTTAACAGATTCGGCGTTTGGCTTACAATATCCATGCTCTGCAGTGCGAGGGTTAAATCCACTATGCACAGGAGAATACGAAACATTTGGCCGTCATGTTTCATCTTTATATCAGGCATTTAGTGAAGGCATCCTACTGTTTATTTTAATTTGGTTGTTTGCAGCTGCACCACGAAGACCAGGTGCGGTAACTGGTGTATTTCTAATCGCTTATGGATGTGCCAGATTTTGTACTGAGTTTTTTCGCAGCCCGGATGTGCATCTGGGCTTTGTAGCCTTGGATTGGCTGAGCATGGGACAGATACTGTCCTTACCGATGGTACTTTTGGGTGTTATTTTTATTTATTATGGGCGGACTTTGGATGCCAAACAGGTACGAAAAGCATGAAGCAATATCTTGAGCTGCTGAATCAGGTGAGGCACAACGGTGTGTCAAAAACGGATCGAACAGGGACCGGAACGACCAGTATTTTTGGTTATCAAATGCGCTTTAATCTGGCTGAAGGATTTCCGCTGTTAACCACCAAGAAAGTGTTTCTGAAGGGTATTATTCATGAGTTGCTGTGGTTTATAAAAGGCAGTACAAATATCGCTTATTTAAATGAGCAGGGCGTTCACATTTGGGATGAATGGGCGGATGAG
>JAHRWB010000200.1 GCA_019090385.1 Pseudomonadales bacterium
CGAGATCTACACCCTAGTGTTCGTCGGCAGCGTCAGATGTGTATAAGAGACAGCTGGCGGCATTTACCAGTCAAGCGATGGATAGTAGTGAAATCGTCCAGCGCTTAAGTAACCTGCAATTTGGACAACTGGGCAGTCCCCAGGTTCGTTCCGATACTATTCATCCGGTTTACAGTGACAAAGATCGCCCGCACAAATTGCTGATAATTCCTGTGCAATATGTAGATCAAAAGTTCGATCGCTTTAATGATGAGCCGAATGGGGATAAAAAGAATCAGCGATACTTGGAAAAATTGCTATTTTCCAAAAATCTGGAAAAACCTGAGCCTAAAACGCTGACACATTATTACTACCATCAATCCAAAGGCCGGTATTACGTAACAGGTAAAGTTTTTCCGGTAATTACGGTGCAACATACGTCATCCTACTACGGAAAACCGCTGCAGAATTCTGACGGTCAGTGGCGTAACGATACGGATACTCAGTTGCTGGTGGAGCACGCTATGGCAGCGGCTTTACAAAAAGAACCGGACTTTCCCTGGGAAGATTTTGATAATTGGGACCCCATGGATTATGACGGCGATGGAAAATTTGATGAAGCTGACGGTTACGTAGATCATTTTGTTCTGGTGTTTGCCGGCAAGGGCCAGTCGTCCTGTCAGGGCTTGTTCAATTTAGATCAGAAATTTACCAGTAATGCCCCGGTAAATATTTATGAAACTTTACATACTAAAGAGCAGGAGTGTGCCCAGAGGATATGGCCCCATCGTGCATCATTGCGTAAGAATATTGGTAAAGGGCCAGAAGTAGAAGGCTTTGTGAATCGGCGGGGTGGCTTGGCTTTAAAACCTGGACTCTGGGTTTACGATTTTAATATGCAGTCGGAGTACACCGAGGTTTCCACGTTTATACATGAGTTTGGCCACTCTCTGGGTTTGCCGGATGTTTATGCCCGTAAGACAAATAATTCAACAGCTTCCTGGGAGGTGATGAGCAGTACCATAGCCCCTGTTCCCCAGGAAATGAGTGCTTGGTCAAGGATGATGTTGGGTTGGTTGAAACCTTGTATTGTCACGCCATCAACTTATGGTGGTGGTAAAGTTCAATCGATATATCTGAAAACAATGAACGATTGGTCACCCCGCTCAAAAGATAAAAATGCACAGGTGTTATGTGATGCAGCAATGGTGATTTTGCCGCCCAAAACAAGAACTCTGGATATGGGACCATTGGGTGAAAAACAAAAACATCAAGCCGCATATACCGGTCAGGGAAATGAGCTGAATCACTATCTGTCCAGACAATTTGATCTTACCCGTTTTGCCGCAGATGAGCCGATCAAACTGGAATTTGACGCCTGGTTTCAAATAGAAGCAGATTGGGACTATTTATACGTGGAGGCCTCATTGGATGGGCAGCGTTACCAGCGTTTGATGCCGACTGATAAAGCTGCCCGGGATGATGTTAACAGTATCATGCCGTCCCAAAGAGGCCATGACGGTGTTGGTACAACACCAGGCTTTACCGGTCGCAGCGGAGATCTGGATGGAGATGGTAAGGTTGAATCCGCTAGCGGATGTGATCCGGCGCAGGCCAAACTATTGGCCGAAGACCGCATTGGAAAAGCTCAAAAGGACCCTTGTGATTCAGCAATTTGGATTCATTCTGAGTTTGATTTAGAGCCCTTTAGTGGGCATACAGTGGACATTCGTTTCCACTATTTCACTGATGGTGCTGCAGTAAAAAATGGTGCGCTAATTGATAACGTTAAAATTAAGGCGCTGGATTATTTTGATGATTTTGAGCTGGATAACTTTCAGGGCTGGCGGGTAGACGGTTTTTCGTTGAGCACTGGTCATCATGAGCTGTCGGTGCCTCATTTTTATTTGCTTGAGTATCGAGACCCCCAGGAAGAATTCCGAAAGGCCTACAACTATGACAGTCATCTAAACGAGCCTATGCTGAGTTTTTTCAATGATTCGATAAGTGGCGATATGAAAGCCATGGATGTACGTTATCGGTCGGGTGTGCTGGCCTGGTACTACAATGGTGCCTATTTATGGAGCCAAAATGAACCTTCTCAGTTTGGTCCGGGAAATGGATTTTTGCTATTGGTTGATTCCAATCCCCAGGAATATAACTATCCTGGTATAGCGGAGCAATATTATAAAAATGATAAAGGCTGGAGGTACTATGATTTTGACGAAGAGGCCCAAAATTACCTCAAAAAATCCTTTCTTGAGGTAATGTGTTTTCAGCGTCGAGCAGCGTATTTTCCGCCAGCGATACAAGAAGATGAATTAATAAAGTCTGGTTTGCAGAATATAGCCGGTGAGTTTTGTCGCAAGGCTGGGGAGATCCCTGCTGTGGAGCGCTTGTCCCTTGACGGGAAAAAACTGATTTATGATTATACACTGATAAATGAGATTCTGCCTGGTAAGGCCAGAGAAGCCTACAGACGTGTTTCTACCTTGTTTGATCTGCGTTTGAGGGCCGGTGAGGTCAGTTATCGTATGTATGACCGTCGCTTAAGAAATTTTCATTCAGCGGATGCTCCTTTTGCACTGGGTAACTTTGATTCGGGAATACAGTTTTATCGGGTGGATGAGGGCAGGCTAATCAAAGATCAATCACTGGAGTTTTCGCCAACAGCAAACTTTAGTGATGCGGATTCCTCCATGTATCTGAACCCCCACCTGCCCTTTGGTGGGGTGGATATTCCCAATTTTGGGTTGCAATTTAAGCTGGCAAAACCAGATAGTACAGCGCCTGCTTCTGCCAAAGTTAAGATCTACATTCAGTGGGAGCGCTGATGCAATTTTTTTATGCCTCTGTATTAGCAGGCACGTTATTTATATAGCTACATTGTACAGTTACTGCAGGCGGCTCATTGGGATATCTTAAATTCGAATTCGCTGAGGTTTGCTTGCCGTGGGTCTACAAAAAATGCGAAGGTACCATCCTGCTGTAAGGTAACTTCCGTAGTACCGCTGTATTTGTTAAATACCTTGGTGCGTTCATCGGGTGCCATGAGTTTAAAATCAGTTGTTTGAGACGCACGGGTTATCTCTATGGTGATTTTTTGACCTGACTTTCCTTCTAGTCTGTATTTGATTATTTGGCCCGGTTCTGATGTGGCACCACTGTAATATTCGTTGTAATTGATCAGGCCACCATTAACTACCGGCATATCAAGTTTGTGCAGGACAAATTCAAAGTCGGAGAGTGCCTCACCACGTGGATTTGCAATCATAGTGTAGGTAGCTGTTTTAGGTACTTGTAACGGACCTTGGCTACTGTAACTTTTGAAAACCTGGGTTCTCCCATCAGCGCTGAGCAATGAAAAATCTGTTGTCGTTGAGGCACGCTGTAGATCGAAATACAGCACATCATCTTTCTTTAGATTGATATTCTTATAGTTTATCAATTGGCCGGGTGTATCCGTGTTACCACTGACGTAGTCGCCAAACTTAATTGTTCCGCCGTCTAGCTGTGCAATTGCCAGGGTATGAAGTATAAATTCAAAGCTTGAGAGCGCATCACCGCGCGGATCAGCTGTGAGAGTGTAAGTTCCCGATTTCTTAATATCCAAGGGTCCACTATCAGCATAACTCTTAAATACTTTGGTTCTCCCATCAGCGCTGAGCAATGAAAAATCTGTTGTCGTTGAGGCACGCTGTAGATCGAAATACAGCACATCACCTTTCTCTAGGTTGATATTTTTATAGCTTATCAATTGACCGGGCGTATCCGTGGTACCACTGACGTAGTCGCCAAACTTAATTGTTCCGCCGTCTAGCTGTGCAAATGCCAGAGTATAAAGTGTAAATTCAAAGCTTGAGAGCGCATCACCACGCGGATCAGCTGTGAGAGAGTAGGTTCCCGATTTCTTAATATCCAAGGGGCCGCTATCACCATAACTCTTAAATACTTTGGTTCGGCCATCGACCGAAGTCAGGTAAAAATCTGTAGTTTTGGAAGACTTTTCAAGATCGAAAAATAAGGTCTCCCCTATATTTAAATCTATTTTGTATTCTATTGTTTGCCCGGGTACAGAGGTTTCTCCGGTCAAAAATGTGCCGGGCTGTATTTCTCCCCCTTCAATAACAGCCGGGTTTAACTTCCATAGCTGGTAGTCGATATTTCCCGCTACTTTATTTCGGGTTAGCGCACTGAATTGTAGTTGAGCCGATTGTTTAATTTTCACCGGACCAGTATCGCCATAAGATTTGAAGATTTGCGATCTGCCGTCTTTTGAGACCAGGGCGAAATCGGTAGTAGGTTTTGCAGCGACTACGTTGAGATACAATACATCGTCCTTTGAGACTTCAATAGATTTCGTTAGCGTAATTCCTGGCTCGGTTTCGCCCTGATATTCTAGAAGTACGGTACTTTGCCCGGTGTCGGGCCCATCGCTAGCGACTTTGTCTTCTTGTGTCGGCGATGACGCGTTTGATGGTTGGGGGCTGTTGTTTATTGTGCTTGAAGTAGTTTGCCGTGGACTATCCTGCTGAGACAGTAATATATCGGGTGTATCCTGGGTGATGGAAAGGTAGCCTGCTATACCAGCGGTTATCACCAACACAAGCACGATGCCGATAACCAGTCCTTTGGAAAATTTCTTTTCTCGGGGCAGGACTTCAGTGGGGGTAGTATTGGGGGCCTGACGCAACATGGTGGGCTGTTCAATGTCCACTGAATCGTGGCCTTCCAGCGCCCGGCCAAATGCCAGCGCGCTGCTAAATCGCTGCTCAGGGTCTTTTGAAGTGCCTTTTAAAATAATACCTTCTAGTTCTTCACTAATATCACTGCAAATACTACGTGGCAGAGGTAGTGGATCGCTGATTGCCTTCAGCATTACTGCCATGGGCGTATCTGCAGAGAAGGGCTGCGAGCCCGTTAGCATTTCAAACAGTACAATTGAAAGTGAGTAAATGTCTGCCTGGGGGCCAAGTGTACCAGTAGCTTTGGCCTGCTCTGGCGACATGTAGGCGGGTGTTCCGATACCCATGCCTGTCTGTGTTAATTGTGTTGATTCTGTTAACAGTTTAGCTATGCCGAAATCCATCAGTATGGGCACGCCTTCATTGTTTATCATGATGTTGTCGGGCTTTATATCACGATGAATCAGATCTCGTTTGTGTGCATATTCCAGGGCTGACGCTATCTCCGTGACGATGCTGAGGGCTTTGTGGATGGGTCGGATACGGCCCTGTTTTTTTAACAGGGCTTTCAGGTCGGTGCCTTCTATAAACTCCATGACCATGTAATAGGTGTCACCCTCTCTGCCGAAGTCATGTATCTGTACAATATTTTGATGTCGCAGGGAGGCAACCGATTGTGCTTCTTTTTGAAAGCGAACCTGGAAATCTTCAGATGTGACAAACTCCGGGCGGATAACCTTTATTGCCCGATATATGGAGAGTTCTGTGTGGAATGCCTTGTAAACATCCGCCATGCCGCCACGGCCAAGGCGCTCAGTAATGGTGTATTGCCCCAGCGTTTGTCCCACTAAATCAGCCATATAGAATTTCCACATTATTTGTATTTCTCCCATAATATAGCCTGCACGCTGGCGCAGAACAATGATACCTGGGGGCTATTGTATTATCCGGGTCCTGCGTATGATGGGGTCTTAAATTTATATGTGTCCTATATGGCCCCTTCTATCAAACAATCAAAGCCAAGCACCCGGTTTAAGCAGGGCAATACCAGCTCTGCTCCCAGGCAGAAGCCCCCCCGTGATATCAATGCTTATCGCTTGTATTGGGCAGAGTGCTTCGGGGTGGCACCTTTTTTACCTACAACCAGAGCTGAGATGGAGCAGCTGGGTTGGGATAGCTGCGATATTATTATTGTCACCGGAGATGCCTACGTCGATCACGCCAGTTTTGGTATGGCGGTTATTGGCAGGGTACTCGAAGCGCAGGGTTTCCGAGTGGGTATCATTGCCCAGCCAGATTGGACATCGAAGCAGGCATTTCAGGTATTGGGCCGGCCGAATCTGTTTTTTGGTGTTACGGCAGGCAATATGGACTCGATGGTTAACCATTATACTGCGGAGAAGCGCATTCGGCATGATGATGCCTACACTCCGGGGAATGTCGCAGGAAAAAGACCTGATCGGGCTGTGATTGTTTACTCCCAACGTTGTCAGGAAGCCTTTAAGGGTATTCCGGTTGTTATTGGTAGTATTGAGGCCAGTTTGCGCAGAATTGCCCATTATGATTACTGGAGCGACAAGGTTAGGCGTTCTGTGTTGATGGAGTCCAAAGCGGATATGCTGTTATACGGAAATGCCGAGCGCGCCATAGTAGAGCTGGCGCATCGCATTTCCAATGGGGAAAAAATAAAGCAGATCAAGGATATCAGAGGCACCGCCTATGTTATTAGCGATATACCCACTGATGCACTGTGCATAGAAGCGAGTGCACTTACCGGGGAGCAGACTGCTGATTCAGTGCTCAATAATACTGATCAGTTGATCAGTGAAAAGGGCAGTATGCAATCGTCTGAAACCATTAAAACTGTGCGTATTATTGATCCCCATACTATTTCTGCTCCGCAAACTAACGAGTATATTCGTCTGCCAAGTTTTGAGCAGGTTCGGCAGGATAAAGTGCTATATGGGCATGCCTCTCGCATCCTGCATCGTGAAACCAATCCCGGAAATGCCCGGGCACTTGTTCAGGCCCATGGCGAGAGATTTGTCTGGCTAAATCCCCCGCCTATTCCTTTGTCCACGCCGGAAATGGACTGGGTGTTTGGCTTGCCATTTCAGAGAGTACCGCACCCAAGCTACGGAGGTGCCCGTATACCAGCCTATGAAATGATCAGGTTTTCGATCAATATTATGCGTGGGTGTTTTGGGGGATGTACATTTTGCTCCATTACTGAACACGAAGGCAGAATTATTCAGAGTCGCTCTGAAGAATCAATACTGAGTGAAATTGAAAACATTCGTGATAAAACACCCGGGTTTACCGGTGTTATTTCAGATCTGGGGGGACCCACTGCAAATATGTGGCGGCTTGCCTGTAAGAGCAAGGCAATAGAGACTCGGTGCAAGCGATTGTCATGTATTCACCCCAGTATTTGTAAAAACCTGAATACGGATCAAACTCCGCTGATTTCCCTTTATCGCAGGGCCCGAGCCATAAAGGGAGTTAAGAAAGTTTTGATTGCCTCAGGCCTGCGTTATGACCTTGCTGTGGAAACGCCTGAATATGTTAAAGAACTGGTCACTGAACATGTGGGTGGATACCTGAAAATTGCACCTGAACACACTGAGTCGGGCCCGCTTTCAAAAATGATGAAGCCCGGAATGGGAGCTTACAACGAATTCAAGGCATTATTTGATAAGTTTTCCCGGCAAGCAGGTAAAGAGCAGTACCTTATTCCATATTTTATTGCAGCACATCCGGGAACCACTGACTCAGATATGATGAATTTGGCAATCTGGCTCAAACGAAATGATTTTAGAGCTGATCAGGTGCAGAATTTTTACCCTTCACCTATGTCCACTGCTACTGCTATGTATCATTCGCGCAAAAATCCGCTTAAACGAATTGGAAGAGATAGTGATCCTGTTAGTATCCCAAAAGGCACGGTGCAGCGCCGATTGCATAAAGCATTTTTGCGCTACCATGACCCTGACAACTGGCCATTGTTGCGTGAAGCACTTAAAAAAATGGGACACAGTGAATTGATTGGCAATGGCAAAAAGCATCTCGTGCCGGCGGCTCAAAGCGGGGATTCGGGAAGTTATCGGTCAAATACTTCTAAATTAAAGAAGGCTCATCAAAAAAATGACAAATCTCGCCGAAAGTCTGCAAACCACACAGCCAAGAAGAAAGGACAAATAGTCAAAACCCAGCATACGGGGTTACCGAAGTTGCCAGGCGCACCGATAAAACGCTCCAGCAAAAAAAAACGTCATCGTTAGAGTCTGGAGCAATAAAAATCTAGAATAGGCTGTAGCTTATTATTAAATATGCAATCGCAGAAATTAACGCGGCAATTGTTGCCAATGGCATTTGCGTAGTTACATGGTGCATAAGGTCAGATCCGCAAGCTAAAGAAGACAGGATTGTGGTATCTGATATGGGAGAACATTGGTCGCCATAGACAGCACCGCCGAGAATGGCGCCAAAATTGAGCAGAATGAATGTCGGGTCTTGAGAAAGAGCCAGGGCAAGCGGTAATGCTACTGGAAATACCACCGCATAGGTGCCCCAGGAAGAGCCAATGGAAAATGACACGAGCATACAAATTAACAACAAAAGACTCGGTAGAATAAAGGGTACATCCATCAGCCAGTCTGCGGTGGCATCGATAACGAATGCCGAAGTTCCCAGGTGTTCAGAAACACTGCCAAGCGTAACGGCGAGTCCCAAAACGATAGCGCCAATGGTTACTCCTTTTATACCCGTTACCAGGGCATCGAAAGCAGTGTTGAGCGACATGCCTCTCAGTACGCTGAGTATCAATGCAACAACAACCGCCATACCAAAACCTTCGAACACCATAGGAGAATCACCCAATAGCCATGGAATGATGCAAAATCCCATTAGGGTGCCAATGGGAACAAGGAAATCTCCCATCCATGGCGTGTAGCCTTCGCTTAGGCGAGTTTCCGTGAGTTCTGCTGACAACATTGGGCTTGCCCCAGCGTCATTCAGTTCACCGGTGGTTTTTACGCGTTTTACCACACGCTGCATTGGCGTATTTAGCAACGGTAGCCGGTCAAATGAAAACAGCAGAGTCATGATCACCGCGATCCATGCATAAAAATTATAGGGGATGGCTTGCATAAATAGGCCGATTGCATCTGCTTCGCTGCCAACAATATCAGAAAGTGGCTGAATGGTAATCAGGCCAGCAATGTATATTGGCCACACGTTAAACGGGATAATAGTTGCTATTGGAGATGCCGTAGAGTCAACTACATAAGCTAACTCTTCATGGGCAACCTTGTGCTGGTCGGATATTGGTTTAACGGTTGTACCTGTTAGCACAGTACTGATTGTTCCACCCTGATGGAAGATAATACCCAAGATCCAGGTAAAAAATTTCGCAGAATTTCTTGATTTAACAAATTTTCTGGCCATGGTGGTGGCAAAATGCTTTGCGCCGCCATTGCGGTTCCATAAACCCAGCAGACCGCCCAGCGCCCAGAGATAAACCAGGAGTATTTGTGCATATTTCTCCGTGGCCAGGCTGGGAATTAAAAAAACATTCAGTATGTTCAGCTGGCCGATTAGTAAGCCTCCGCAGAATATACCCATTAGCAATGCCAGAAGGACGTTTCTAGTCAGAAAACAAATACTGATAGTTGCCGCAGCAGGAAGTAGTGACCAGAGGCCGTAATGGTTATCTACATCCGTCGGTCGAAGATTCCAGATCAATAAGGAGACCAAAATGCATACACCCAGGCTGACTAGCTTTTTTTGCGTACTTAAAGGCTGAAAGGTCATGCTGCCGAACTCCTCAATTTTTAATCAGTCAAACAGCAGACAATTTGTTCGTGACCAGTAAAAATCACTGTCATTAGTGTAGGGCTGAGCTGGTGCTGAAAGTTTCGTAATTTCAAAAGCGCTGAAATTCGAATCCCTGTGTTGAGGATTATAGTTGATATGGGCAATGTCCGAATAGTCCTTATCCCAGGAATAGAGAAGGACCCGCCCGGTAGCAAGCGCGTGACGTCGCAAATTATTGGTAGTTGAGCCGTACTAGATAGTTTGAGAAAAATGCGATTGGATGGCATGTTTAGGAAGGTAGGCATCAAAAACTGAAGCGATGTTGCGCAGCAACAGACGTCCAGTTTCTGTAACACGAATACCGTCTTTGTTAAGCTCCAATAGACCATTGCTGGCAAAGCTGTCCAGAGTGGTCAGCTCTTCTTCATAATATTCTTCAAAATCAATATTGTACTGTTTGGAAAAATCCTGGAAGTTAAGCCTCAAGTTACACATTAAGCTGGTCAGCACGCCGCGTGTGATGGAGTCGTCTGGTGAGGCCCTCAATCCAATAGCTACTGGCAATTGGTTGTTGTCCAGGGTTCTATAGTAGTTATCCAGGGTTTTCTCATTTTGGCTGTAAGCGCCGTTGATATCACTGATCGCACTGACACCGAGTCCTATCAGGGTGCATTGCGCATGGGTAGTGTAACCCTGAAAATTTCTGTGCATGGAGCCGGATTGTTGCGACACAATAAGGTTGTCTTTGGGTTTTGCAAAATGATCCAGCCCAACGTATTGATAGCCTGCTTCTACAAGATAGTGAATGGAGTGAGACAGAATGCCTAATTTCTCGGAAGGGGAGGGAAGCTGCTCTTCCTTAATCTGGCGTTGGGTTTTAAAGCGCGCAGGTAGATGTGCGTAGTTGAAAAGCGATATTCTGTCTGGGTCGATATTACAGATTTCTTCCAGCGTTTTTTCGAAGCTGTCCAGAGACTGAAGAGGCAGACCATACATAAGATCAACACTGATAGAGGTAAATCCCGCTTCCCGTGCCACAGTAACAATTTCATTGGTTTCGCGGGTTGACTGGAGCCTATTTATGGCGGCTTGTACTTTGGGGTCAAAATCCTGAATTCCCAGGCTTAATCGATTGAAACCCAGTGATGCCAAGTGGGCTATACGTTTTTTATCCACCGTTCGTGGGTCGATTTCAACGGAAAAATCCCTGCTGTCAGAAGTCGACAAATTAAAGCGATTAGCCAAACTGCTCATGATGCTTGTTAGCTGCTCATCGGTCATATAAGTTGGCGTGCCGCCGCCCAAGTGCAGTTGCTCGACCAGCTGATCTCCGTATACCAGCCGACTGACTAAGTCGATTTCTTTTTCCAGATACTGTAAGTAGCGTGTGGCCTTGAGTGGATTGGCAGTAACAATTTTATTGCATGCACAGTAGTAACAAATAGTTTTGCAAAATGGCACATGAATGTAGATTGATAAGGGTTGATCCTTATCAATGCTGTTCAGTGCGTCAACCTGGTGTCCGGCTTTATAGGCATCCGAAAAATGATTTGCCGTTGGGTAGGAAGTATATCTTGGACCCGAGCCTGTATACTGCTCGACCAGTGTGGCAATACTTTCGGCTGACATATGCATTTGTGATCCTTGATGTGCTTCAGAGTGAAACTCGGGCAACAAATACTTTGCAAAAAAAGCTTGAAAAGCTATAGGGGATTTCCGAAGTAGCTTTTCGCATATAGAAAGCGCAGACAACTATAAATATCCAGAACGGGCTATGATTGTCTGCTACTGTTAAGAGCTTAGCTACGAAATGTGCACCTTCAATGCAGTAGTTTGGCAGTTTATCCCCATTCGCGTGCCTTTAATTCTACACGGCGGATTTTGCCGCTCACAGTTTTGGGCAGGTCTTTTATAAACTCAATTTTGCGTGGATATTTGTAGGGTGCAGTGGCATTTTTAACATGATTTTGAAGCGCTTGAACCAGGTCGTCGCTGGCCGAATAACCAGGTGTTAGTACGACAAAGGCTTTTACCACTTCACCGCGTTTATCGTCCGGACTGGCTACCACTGCCGATTCGGCTACCGCAGCATGCTCAATGAGTGCACTTTCAACTTCAAAGGGGCCGATTCGATAGCCAGCAGAGAGAATTACGTCATCTGCCCGGCTAATAAACCAAAAATATCCGTCCTCGTCTACGGATGCGCGATCCCCAGTGATATACCAGTCACCCTTGAAGGTGGCCGCTGTTTTCGCGGCTTCATTTTTGTACTCCTTAAATAGACCCTGAGGACGTTCGGGTACTATTCTTATGGCAATATCGCCCTCGGTATCGGGAGGCAGTATTTCCCCGTCATTGCCTATGACATGCAAATCGATGCCTGGTGCTGGTTTGCCCATAGAGCCACTACGGGTTTCATTGCAGGGGAAATTGGCACACAAAATAACCGATTCAGTTTGGCCATAGCCATCCTTGATCGTTAGGCCAGTGGCTTTTTTCCAGACGGAAATAACTTCTGGGTTCAGCGGTTCTCCTGCACCTACGCAATGAATAAGATGCGGGAATGTATAGGCACTGACATCCTCAAGCACAAGCATGCGGTAAATAGTCGGCGCTCCACACATGGTAGTGATGGGATACTCAGAAAGAATGTCTAGCGTACGTTTTGGATCAAAGGCTGCGGCATGATGGACAAAAACAGCCGCGCCACAGAGCCAGGGGCCGAAATAGCTGCTCCATGCGGCTTTTGCCCAGCCGGTATCACTGATATTCCAGTGTAAATGCTCAGGTTGCAGATCCAGCCAATAGCGGCCAGTAGTAATGTGACCCATAGCATAACTGTGGGTATGGATGGTCATTTTTGGGAAGCCGGTAGTCCCTGAGGTGAAATAGCAGAGGGAGTTTTCGTCGCTGCGCGTATCTGCGGCCTCAAAATCAGAAGAGGCGGCAGAAACAGCAGGGGTGTAAGAGATCCAGTTATTTCTTGCCAGAGAATTGTTGACAAGAATCTTGTTTTTAAGGCTTGGGCACTGCTCGGATACTTGTTCTAGTTTGTCTGCACCTTCGTCGTCCGTAACAATACAGGTAGCCCCGGAAGTATTGATGCGATAGGCAAGGTCCTTGGCTGAAAGCTGAACCGTGCCCGGTGAGACAACGGCGCCCATGCGAATGCAGGCTGTCACGGTTTCCCACCATTCAATGTTTCTGCCTAAAATGAGAACTACGGTATCGCCACGCTGAACACCGGCTGAACTCAGCACATTGCATAGCTTGCGTGAATTGACGCTTATGTCATGAAAGGTACGTTTTTCTTCGGATCCAGCATCGTCTATCCAGTGCATGGCGAGTTTGCTGGTATCTTTGGCCCAGTGGTCTATTACATCCTTTGCAAAATTATATTTTTCAGGTCGCTGCCACGTGAATTCGGCATATTCCTTAGCGTAGTCCTGCATATTGTGCTGGGTCATAGTGCTTCCGTATCTCACATAATGGTAACGCACGAGTGTACCGCATTAATAACAATGGGTTGTACTACTGCCGCTGTAATACTGACATTGCACCACCGCTGTAGCTACGCAGCATGAGGTTCTGCGGCAATGAGCGGAAATATTACTACAGCAAATCCCCTAACAAGCAGGTAAGGTACGGTCAAATGCCCGTATCAGTTACCTCATAGGTGACTTAAGAGATGGGGTGATATCTTGGGCCAATATCAAGAATGAACGACAGGCTGCATCCACACACTTTGTATATAAAGGATATTTTTTCTTGAAACGCATCATATTACTGGCGGTATTAGCCGTTGGCTTCTGCCTGGGCGCTGACGAGGTAACCATCGTTACTGTGGAAACAGACCTCGGTTCGTTTGAAATCCAAATGTTGGAAGATGCAGCCCCGGCCACCGCCACAAATTTCCTTAATTACGTAACCCGTGGGGACTATAACGGTTCATTTTTGCATCGAAGTGTGCCTGGGTTTATTGTTCAAGGTGGTGGGTTTTTCTTTGATAGTACAACAGGAGAAGCGCCTCCCATACCCACTGATCTCCCCGTTGTTAATGAGTTTGGTTTATCCAATACGCGCGCTACAGTGGCCATGGCGAAATTGGGTGGTGATCCCAATAGTGCTACAAGCCAATGGTTTGTAAATCTTGCAGATAATTCTGAAAACCTGGATGAACAAAATGGCGGCTTTACGGTTTTCGGGCGTGTATTGGGACAGGGTATGGGTGTTGTGGATGCGATTGCCGCACTACCCCGGACCAACTTTGGCTCACCATTTAACGAGACACCCACTATTAATTTTTCTGGTGGTGCGGCGCAACTGGAAAATTTTGTGAATATTCAGATGAGTGCGTTTGTTGTTGCGGATACTGACAGCGATGGAATCATCGATAGCATCGATGATGATGACGATAACGATGGCGCGCAGGATGAGAACGATGCCTTCCCATTAGATCCATCAGAAACAGAAGACACCGATGACGACGGAACGGGTGACAATTCTGATACGGATGATGATAACGACGGCATGCCCGATGCTTATGAAATAGAAAATAGTCTGGATAGCTTGGATGCTTCAGATGCTGATGACGACGCCGATGCCGACGGTGCTACCAACCTGCAAGAGTTTAATTTTGGTACAGATCCTAACGATGGAGCCAGTGTAGATGACTGCTTGGGGGTTGATGTCGTCCCACCAGATCCCGCAGATTCAGCCTTACTTATTTCAACACGGGTATACTTTGCCAACCCTGCCAGCAATTTGGCACAGCAGAGTTTTTTACGTGTTGTCAATCCCAATAGCAGTGATACTGATATAGAGATTTATGGCATTGATGATGCAGGCAATCGAAATAAACGCGCGCCGGTAAGCTTTACTTTGGTGGCTCAGGCATCAATACAGATTAATGCCCAGGACCTTGAATCAGGAAACAGAGACAAAGGTCTGAATAGCAGCTTTTGTAACGGGCAGGGCAAATGGCAATTACAGATGCGCTCCAACAACACTATTCAGGTAACCAGTTTGATCAGAACGCCGGATGGTTTCCTGACCAGCGTAAATGATACCGTTCCCAGCACGGGTAGTACTAACCAGGTGTTTTTTGCTAACCCCGCCAGCAATAATGCTCAGCAGACTTTTCTGCGTATTGTAAATACAAGCGACAGTACAGGAGTGATAACTATTTCTGGGCTTGATGATATGGGTGTTAATTCCATGAGCCCGGTTACCTTTGATCTAGGGGCAAATGCTTCCAAACAGATAAACGTGCAGGATTTGGAAAACGGAAACGTTGGCAAAGGGCTGATGGGCAGTTTGGGCGATGGATCGGGAAAGTGGCGCTTAACCGTTACCTCCGCACTGGAAATTGAAGTGATGAGCCTAATCAGAACGCCAGATGGTTTTCTTACCAATCTAAGCGGTATGGTCGATACCGATGGTTTAGGAAATCACCTTGTCTATTTTGTTAACCCCGCGCTTACAATTGAAAAACAAAGTTTTTTACGAGTGATTAATACCACTGGGCAAACTAGCACGGTTTCTATAGCGGGTGTGGATGATGCTGGCAATATAGCGCTGTCGGGAGATGTGAGCTTTGAGTTGGGTGGAAATCGCTCACTGCAAATTAACGCTTCCGATTTGGAGCAGGGTAATGCCAACAAGGGCTTGATGGGCATGCTGGGTGCAGGCAGTGGGCGTTGGAGGCTTACAGTGAGTGCTGATACGGATATTGAAGTGATGAGTTTAATCAGAACACCAGACGGCTTTCTTACAAATTTAAGTCGGACAACTCCCAAAGTCAGCGGCATCAACAAGGTGTTTATGTTTAATCCGGGCAGTAACCTGAATCAGCGAAGTTCATTGAGAATTGTTAACAACTCAGGCACACCTGGCAATGCCAGCATAACGGGCATAGATGATTCCGGGAATACAGCACCGGGAGACACTATAGCATTGAGTATATCTGCTAATAGTGCGGTGGAAATTACCGCACAGGATATTGAAAATGGTAATGCACAACTTGGACTTGAGGGTGCGCTGGGCGATGGTGCTGGTAAATGGCGCCTGGAAATAAATTCTGATCTGGATTTGAAAATCCAGAGCTTGTTGAATACTACAGAAGGTTTTTTAACTAACTTAAGTCAGGTGACAGAATAGAATAATTATTTGCAGTATTTGGCTACAAACCACTCTAGAATCAGAAGCGATGATCCTGGAGTGGAGCTGATTTAGGCGTGTATCAGGGTTTCAGTCGAATACCATCCTTACCTATGGTGATCAGCTGCTTTTTGTACAAGCGGCCAATAGTTTTTTTGAATGCACCTTTGCTTATGCCAAATATTTTTGAAATATCCTCGGGGCTGGATTTGTCGTGCACAGGTGCAAAACCATTTTTCCAGGTTAAGTGATTTAGTATAAGTTGCTCATTTTCATCGCGGGTCTCCTGGCCGCCCTGAAGGCTCAAGTCGATTTTATTATCGCTTCGAATTTGTTTTATAAAGGCGGTTTTGTATTGCCCGAAGCTTAGGCGTTCAAATACTTCATTTTGATATAAGACACCCCAATGGCTGTTGTCGATAATGGCTTTAAATCCCAGCTCGGTACTATTGGCGACAATGATGTTTACCTGCTGTTGGGGCTGGAAGTCGTGTGGGCGCTCGTCATCCAGAAATTTGTCAATCTTTGAGGACGCGACGATGCGACCATCTTTTTTATCAATGTACAGGAAGACAATATATGAATGCCCAATTTCCATGGGCCTATGCTGTTCGGCAAATGGAACCAGTAGATCCTTATCCAGACCCCAGTCTAAAAAGGCGCCATATTCGGTTGTTGATACGACTTCAAGGTAAGCAAATTCGGCCACCATCGCCTTGGGTATTTGGGTTGTTGCGACTGGACGATCTTCAGAATCGAAATAGAGGAACACCTCAATTGTATCGTCTACAGTAAGCTCATCGGGTACGAATTTTTTTGGTAGTAATATTTCGCCTAAAGAATACGCATCAAGATATACACCAAAGTCTACCTCCTTTGCTACGCGGACTTTGCAAGTTTTGCCCATTTCTATCATGTTGTAAAAATACCGTTTATTGAGAAATAAATGTGTATGCTGAACCGGCGGAACACTACTGAGAATTACCTTGGTTCCGTGAATATCTACTCATTGTTTTGTGCGCCTAAACGCTCCAAAGGACTTATCAGCTTGTCCATATTCGATATCCTGAATAAGCGAGCGTAAGACTTCTACAATCCGCAGTACCTTACGAACCTGGTGCATTAAGCGATTGGATAGCAGTTCAACAAAAGGTTTTTCCTCCGAAGAGTTGCGAAAAGATGGCATAAAATGCACCTTTCTAGTGTTTAGTTGATGAACCAATTACAAGGAATTATAGTCCTTCCGCGTATAAAAATTACAGAGAAAAATGGTTCTTCTTAATAGTGTACTAGACAGGAGCTGTCTGTATCGCGACCCCGTGGCTGGCACCCCCTTTGGAAACTTTGGATGACGTAGCGGCTCTTGGTAAAATGCCATAGTGAATGTAAACTAAAAATTGGCACGACGGACAGTAAAGCCGACGATGAAAGACGACATTCAGCAAAAATATGATAGTTATCCAGAGAGAATTAAGCCACTCATGCTACAGCTACGGAATTGAGGGACAGAGTACCTATTTCTTTCCGGCCTGATAAACGCGCCCTCATTAGGCCCTTACGCGCCTCTCA
>JAHRWB010000201.1 GCA_019090385.1 Pseudomonadales bacterium
ATGCAGAAAATGATGAAAAAGTTCTCCAAAAAGGGTGGTATGCAAAAAATGATGCGCGGTATGCAGGGGATGCTGCCACCAAAAGGCGTCAGACGCTGAGTAATGGACCTGGGTGCAAGGGAATATTTATTGAAATCAAGTAGTTCCAAACCTGGCAAGCTTCATTTATAATGCCGCGCCTTTCTTGCAGGCTCAGATAGCGATGTTGTCGTTGTAGGGTGTTTGAAGAAATTTAAAATTGTGTATTTATTGAATAATTAGGAACTGGGAATGGTAACTATTCGCTTAGCACGACATGGCGCGAAAAAAGCACCCTATTATCACCTGACGGTGGCAGATCGTACGGCAAAGCGCGACGGCAGATTTATCGAGCGGGTCGGGTTTTTTAACCCGATGGCACGTGGTCAGGAACAGGGTTTACGTGTGGATTTGGCCCGAGTTGATCACTGGATTGCCCAGGGCGCGCAGCCTAGTGACAGGGTAAATAAGTTGCTGAAAACTGCTCGAGCTGCAGCGGCACAGCCTGCGGTGGCAGAGGCTAGCTAAAGGTTGGCAGGTACTGATTTGCCCCGGTCGGATCAAGTGTCAGGCAATTTGATCCCTGATGATTTGGTTGTAGTGGGTCAAGTTGGAGGTGCTTATGGGGTTCATGGTTGGTTGCATGTTAAGTCTTTTGCCCAACCGCCAGAGAACCTGCTGTCTTATAAACCTTGGTATATTCAGGGCAGCAAAGTCGCCGTACGGGCGCTAAAACCCCATGGCGATGCTTTTGTGGTCAGTTTTGGGGATGTAGCCGATCGTGATGCTGCCCAGCGATGGAAAGGACTGGAAATAGCCGTGTCTCGGTCAATCCTCCCTCCCACATCATCCGGCGAGTATTATTGGCATGACCTGATTGGTCTGACTGCGGTTGACCCAGAGGGTTGTGTATTAGGCAAGGTGACCAGTCTTTTGGAAACCGGTGCAAATGATGTCCTGGTTGTCAGTAATGCTGAGCCAGGGGCAAAGGTGTCTGAACGGGAGCAGCTTATTCCTTTTATAAAGGATGTAGTGGGTAACATAGATTTGAAGGCTGGTATTCTGGTGGTAGATTGGCCAGGGATCGCTTAAGGGATTTGGGCAAGTGTTGTTCGCTGGGTGTTCAGATCTAACTGCTAAGAGATAAGCGCTAAGAGCCAGGTATTATGAACATTGGTGTCGTTAGTTTGTTCCCTGATATGTTCAGGGCTATTTCTGACTTTGGTGTCGTTGGGCGGGCATTGAAACAGGGCATTGTTAATCTGGATATTGCAAATCCGCGGGATTTTGCAGAAGATCGGCATAAAACTGTGGATGATAAACCCTTCGGCGGTGGTCCAGGCATGCTGATGAAGGTTTTGCCCTTGGAAAAGGCTTGTGCAGCGTTACAAAATAGGCTGATGTTGGCTTCTGGTGCAGCCAACTTGACAAATTTGGAGGAAACGCTTGCTCCTAAAAAGGTGCGAACCATATTTGTTTCACCGCAAGGGCGCCCATTTTCGCAAACACGGGCGCGTGAGTTGGCACAACATGAGCATTTACTGTTTGTAGCCGGTCGATATGAAGGTGTTGATGAGCGTTTTTTGGATAAGGTAGTGGATGAAGAACTATCCTTGGGTGACTATGTTCTCAGTGGTGGTGAATTGGCGGTTATGGTGATGATCGACGCCATAGCAAGAATGTTGCCAGAAGTACTAGGTAATTCAGACTCGATTGTTAAAGAATCGTTTCAGTCAAATTTACTAGAAGGTGCGCAGTATACGAGACCCAGGCAGTTGCCCGAGACAGGATTAAACGGCAGTAACCAGTCTGCAAAAGCGTACACAGTAGTGCCGGATGTATTGCTGAGTGGAGATCATGAGAAGGTACGCCTGTGGGAACTACAGGCATCCTTGGTAAGGACCTTTCAGCGGCGGCCTGATTTGCTGGTTGCTGATGGTCTTACAGAAGAAGAAAGAAAATTATTATCCGTCTACCTCAAGAAGCAGCGTAGTTCGGTTTAAAGTTTTCATTTTGATGTTATTTATCTAGAAGATATATGGTTAGACGTGAGTTTTTATAAGAGTTTTTTTGAAGTGGTTTTTTTTATAAAAAGAACATTTTTAAGAGACTGGGATTCGGTGTAAGTAGTGCCTATTTAGGTATTATTTATCAAGATTTTACTGGCATATGTAGAGGAGTGCGGATATGCGTAGAAATAAAGTAATAGAGGCTCTGGAAAATGAGCAGCTAAAAGAAGACAAATTCGATTTTCGACCGGGTGATACAGTGCTTGTCCAGGTGCGAGTCAAAGAGGGATCACGAGAGCGGTTGCAGGCCTATGAAGGTGTTGTTATTGGTATTCGAAACCGTGGTCTAAATTCTTCATTTACTGTTCGTAAGATTTCCCATGGAGTGGGCGTTGAGCGAACTTTCCAGACTCACAGTAATCAAATTGCTTCTGTCAGCATCAAGCGTCGTGGAGATGTCCGACAGGCTAAACTTTATTATCTGCGTGCACTTTCGGGTCGAGCTGCAAGAATCAAGGAAAAGGTCTGAACCAGATCTTGGTACTTTTTTCTTTCTACGGGGAAATAGAGTTACAGGTAAAAGAAAGCCGGCTTGCCAGGAGTTGGGGTTGGGGGATACCCAGCAAGCCGGTTGAACAGCTGATTCCGAGGAGAGATCGGAATTCAGTAGCACTTCGTCATTTCGTTTGGGGGAAACTGAATGTCGAAGTGGCTATGTTTGTATAAAGCAGACTTCGTGCCACTCTTGAGGTGCTTAGACGGCATAATTATAAAGTAGTTTTAAAACAGATAGTTATGCGTTAATGCGAGAAAATATCTAGCTTGTCATTGTTAGAGATTCTTTAAAACCGATGACCAATACGTCACAAATTGACCAGAGAAGCACAATTATTGATCAATTTGTCGATGATTTGTGGCTTCAACGTGGTCTCAGCAAAAATACATTAAGTGCCTATACCCAGGATTTGGTATTGTTGGAGCAGTGGTTATCACCCAAAAATCTACTCTCTGCTACGAGAGCCGACCTGGGTGATTATCTTGGCCATAGGCATAAGAAGCGCTATCAGGCTAGTTCAACGGCTCGACTCATTTCCTGCATGCGGGGTTTTTATCGCTTTGCCATGAAGCAGGGGCTGTTAATCAGCGATCCCAGCGAAGACCTGGAGCACCCTAAACTCGGAAGGAAATTACCGGTAATATTGTCAGAATCTGATGTGGATGCACTGCTAATGGCACCGGATACGAACACAGTGCTCGGCTTGCGTGATAAAGCAATGCTGGAGCTGTTGTACGCTACCGGGCTGCGAATCACAGAGTTAATAACACTGGGCATCAATTCGGTTAATATGCGTCAGGGGGTGGTGAGGGTAGTTGGCAAGGGCAGTAAAGAGCGACTCGTGCCGATGGGCGAAGAGTGCAGCTATCAGCTGGCCACCTATATGTCCGAAGCCAGGCCAGAACTGAATAAAAAACACCTGGGTGATGTATTGTTTCCTAGCCGGCGCGGGGTGCAGATGACCAGGCAAACTTTCTGGCATGCTATAAAGCGTTATGCGCTGAAAGCAGAGATATCGACTAAAGTTTCCCCGCATACTTTGCGTCATGCTTTTGCAACACATTTGCTTAACAATGGTGCAGATCTTCGCGCGGTGCAGTTGATGCTGGGGCATGCGGATTTATCAACGACGCAGATTTATACCCATGTGGCACAGGCCCGGCTAAAAGAGTTGCATAGTGCACATCACCCCCGCGCATGAGGATTTTATCGCTTGGACTAAACTGATAGTAAGCAAGGTAGTTTGAACGCTTGGTTGAACGAATGTATAAAATGCGGTCTAAATATTTTGAACGAATTGAGGATTAGTAACATTATTATTATAGCCCGATCCACACCACACAAATTTATAAGCCGCTTTTTAGCTATTGCCTGGGCATTGTTGATGCTGTCGACAGCACAAATAGCTTTCTCTGAGGAGGGTAAGCGCTTAAGCGAAGTTGAGATTACCGCAAAAATCTCACGTATATTTCCGGACATTCCCATAGACAATGTGAGTAAAAGTCCAGTCAACGGCATTTATGCCATTGAGATGGTAGGTGGTGAACTGTGGTATGCAACCTCAGATGGCGAATATTTTTTTGCGGGAGATCTGTATCGGGTTGCAGACAACAAGATTATCAATATGGCTGAAATTGGGCGGGCAAAAAAGCGCAAAGTACTAATGGATAACGTGGCTGAAGAAGACATGGTGGTATTTTCGCCAAAAACTAAAGTACGTGCATCCATATCAGTGTTTACCGACATTGATTGCGGTTACTGTCGAAAATTACACAGTGAAGTACCGATGCTCAATGAAATGGGCATCGAAGTTAAATACCTGGCTTTTCCACGTTCGGGTATTGGCAAAGGCTCTTATAACGTTATGGTATCAACCTGGTGCGCAGAGGACAGAAATACAGCGATGACATTGGCTAAAAATGGCAAGGCGATACCTGGCCAGGATTGTGATAATCCTGTCGATGCACAATTTCAGTTGGGGCAGAATGTGGGCGTTCATGGAACACCCGCGATTGTCCTTACCGATGGAACACTTATCTCTGGATATATGCCGGCAGCAGATTTATCTCGCCGCCTGGGCTTGTAAAATCATTCACTGATTGACTTGCATTAAGTGAACGGATAGCTTCAGCGCTCTTTTACAGAGCAATATTATTCATGGATAAATTACGGGTAGGTCTGTGTGGCCTTGGTACGGTTGGACAGGGCGTTTTAAGCTTGTTACAGAAGAATGCTGAGATTATTTCACAGCGATCAGGATGTGTGATTGAAGTCGTACGGGTTGCCAGTAGAACTGAAAAACCCCAAGTTGATCTGGCTGCTGCTATATTTAGTACCCGCATAGATGATCTTGTCGAAGATGACAGCGTAGATGTTATTGTTGAAGCGATAGGCGGCAGTAACGCCGCATTGTCACTGTTTCGGTCTGCAATCTCGGCCAAAAAGCATATTATTACTGCCAACAAGGCCCTAATTGCCGAGCATGGTGTTGAACTTATCCCCCTGGCCCAGGATAAAACCCTTTTTATGGGATACGAAGCGGCTGTGGCGGGTGGTATTCCTATATTGAAGGTCCTGAGGGAAGGGCTTGCAGGAAATACGGTTAGCAAAATTGCCGGCATTATTAATGGTACTTCCAATTTTATACTGACTGCTATGAGCCAGGCAGGCGATGATTTTAAAACGGCATTAAAGGAAGCGCAGGACCTGGGTTATGCTGAAGCTGATCCTACCTTTGATATTGAAGGCGTGGATGCAGCTCACAAGCTGACTATTATGGCATCTCTGGCTTTTGGCGTGCCTATGGATTTCAGTTCTGTTTATATGGAAGGTATTAGTACTATTAGCGCTGAGGACATTCGTTATGCAAGCGATCTGGGTTATAGAATCAAGCATCTAGGAATCTGTACACTGGATGACAGTGGACTCTCGGTCCGCGTCCATCCAGCTTTGGTCCCCGATGGACAGATGCTGGCAAATGTTGAAGGTGTGATGAATGCAGTTAAGATTGAAAGTGATGCTCTTGGTGCGTCGATGTATATGGGTCCAGGGGCCGGAGGTTTACCAACAGCTTCTTCTATCGTTGGGGATCTTATCGATCTGGCAAGAGGTAATACCCGGGCTGTGCCTCTAGTCAATCAAATCGATCGAATGGATATTGCAAATATTACTAGTGCTTATTATTTGCGAATTCCTGCCATAGATCGCCCAGGAGTATTAGCAGAAGTCGCACAGATATTAAGTGTGCATGGTATTAGTATTGAAGCGGTTACCCAGCGGGAACACCGGCAGAACGATGTACCAGAGAATGATTGGGTTCCTGTTATTATAATTACAGACCAGGTTCTGGAATTTACTATGAACAGCGCGCTTGAACGTATCCAGGAATTAGGCGATGTTGTTGGAGATATCGCACGTATAAGAGTTGAATCACCGGGAGTCCTTTGAAGCACTTGTTGCAGGTTGTTGGCCTATGAGCGATTTACAAATCCTGCAACGTGTTGTTGGGGATGGTGAAGGTGCACTGGTGCAGGAGCTGCAACCACTGTTGGCCAGAATATATGCCGCTCGCGGCATAAAAACCGTTGATGAACTTGACCTGTCTCTGTCCAGGTTATTGTTACCAACAAATTTAATGGGTGTCGAGCATGCATCGGATATTGTTATATCTGCAATACAGCATGACAGGCGGATAGTTATTGTTGGAGATTTCGATTGTGATGGAGCAACGGCAAGTGCCTTGGCTGTTAGTGCGCTACGGGCTTTTGGAGCAAAACATGTATCTTTTATGGTTCCCAACCGCTTTCAGTTCGGATATGGCTTAACACCTGAAATCGTTGCGCTAACCAAGGATGCTGAGTTGATCATAACTGTGGATAACGGGATATCCAGTATCGATGGAGTTGCTGCTGCTAAAGCCGCGGGTATGCAGGTGGTTATCACAGATCATCATTTAGCGGGTAGGACTTTACCTGAAGCAGATGCTATCGTTAATCCAAACCAACCAGGCTGTGAATTTGCCAGTAAGGCATTGGCCGGAGTTGGTGTTATATTTTATTTGTTAAGTCTGGTTCGTACACGTTTGGCCAAGTCTGGCTGGTTTGAGCAGAATAGAATCGCGATACCCAATATGGCACAATTTCTCGATTTGGTTGCTCTGGGCACGATTGCTGATGTTGTGTCGCTGGATCAAAACAATCGCATACTGGTACAAGAAGGCTTAAAGCGAATTAGAGGCGGTGTTGGTCGACCGGGGATTCGCGCTCTCTGCGAAACGGCCAGTCGTGATGCGGCCAAGCTCACATCCCAGGATCTTGCCTTTGCACTAGGCCCAAGATTAAATGCGGCAGGTCGCCTTGATGATATGAGTCTCGGCATTCAATGTTTGTTATCGGAAGATATCTCTGAGGCAAGAAAGATTGCGGCCGCATTAAATCAACTGAATGTTGCTCGTCGTGAAATAGAGCAAGTGATGACTGAAGATGCCGAATTATTGGTAACAACATCTGTCGCCAGTCAGATGCAGGAATCGGTGGAACAAAAGCTGGGTCTATGTCTGTTTGATGAGACTTGGCATCAGGGGGTGATTGGTATTGTAGCGGGCCGCATTAAGGAAAAATTTCACCGCCCGGTAATCGCGTTTGCCGAGTCAGGCACAGATGAATTGAAAGGCAGTGCACGCTCAATACCTGGTGTGCATATCCGAGATGTCTTGGATGCTATTGCCGGTCGCTATCCCGGCTTGATTGGAAAATTTGGTGGACATGCTATGGCAGCAGGTTTAAGTTTGCGGCAAATTCACTTTGCACGTTTTGCCGACGCCTTTAATAAAGAAGTGGGTAAGTGGGTAAGTGAAGCCGATTTGCAAGGCACGCTCTGGACCGATGGCGAGTTGCAAAATGCTGACCTTGAACTGTCTACTGCGCAGTTGCTGACTCGTAGTGGGCCTTGGGGGCAGGCATTTCCTGAACCTGTATTTGACGGAGTGTTTCAGCTGGTTGATCAGCGGGTAGTGGGGGAGCATCATCTGAAACTGAGTTTGAAGATGGATGGTCGCTTGGTCGATGCCATTGCATTTCGCCAAGCGCCTTTGAAACGAAGCCAAGTGCCACCTGAGGGACAACTGAAAAAAAGCAGCGTGGGGAAAAGGTCGGACGATAGCGATGAAGTTAAGGTGAAAGTGGTCTACAAGTTGTCAGAAAATGATTTCAGAAATAGGGTAACACTGCAGTTGATAGTGGATCATATAGAAATAGTCAATTAGGTATGGGAACGTAAAAATTATGGCGGAATTAACATCACTGCGGGAGCAACTCAAAGGCTTGGCCGAGCGTGTAGAAACGCTTCGGGGGTATCTTTGACCTAGATGAACTAAAAAACCGCTATCAAGAAGTAGAGCTACAATTAGCGGCGCCTGATGTTTGGGATGATGTAGATACAGCACAAAAACTCAATAAGGAACTTGCTGGGCTGAAAAGCTCAATATCGACAATTGAGGATGTTGGTCAGGGTGTGGATGATGCCAGCGAACTGGTTGAGCTGGCAGCTGAAGAGGAAGATCAAGAAACCCTGGACGAAGTTGCACAGGATTTCAGTGTTTTGGATCTTCGACTGAAAGACCTGGAGTTTCGCCGTATGTTTGACGGAGAAATGGACGAATCGAACGCATTCGTAGATATACAGGCAGGTTCAGGCGGCACGGAAGCCCAGGATTGGGCAGAAATGTTACTGAGGATGTATTTGCGCTGGGGAGAAAAACACAAATTTAATACACAGATAATTGAAGTGTCTGCGGGTGATATTGCCGGTATAAAAAGTGCTGCCGTTCAATTCATAGGTGAATATGCATTTGGATGGCTTAGAACTGAAACAGGCGTGCATCGTCTGGTGCGAAAATCTCCCTTTGATTCTGGAAGCCGGCGGCATACCTCATTTGCGTCAGTATTTGTTTCTCCTGAAATAGATGATGATATTGAAATAGAAATTAACCCTGCTGATGTTCGAGTTGATACCTATCGTGCCAGTGGAGCTGGAGGGCAGCATGTCAATCGGACAGATTCTGCAGTTCGATTGACTCATATGCCTACCAACGTAGTAGTGCAGTGCCAAAGTGAGCGTTCTCAGCATCAAAACAAGGATAATGCCTACAAACAACTGCGTGCAAAATTATATGAGCTGGAATTGCAAACACGCAAAGCCGAGCAGCAACTTGTTGAGGATGGCAAGGCGGATATAGGCTGGGGTAGTCAAATTCGCTCATATGTATTGGATCAATCCCGGGTAAAAGACTTACGTACGTTGGTAGAGCGTACCGATACGGTGAATGTCTTGAATGGTGATATTGATGAATTTATTGAAGCAAGCTTAAAAGCAGGGTTGTAGTATGTCGCAAGAAAGTGAAATTGTTCGCAATCGTCGTGAAAAGCTGACTCGAATTCGGGCAGCATCTGACAAAAATAACCCTGCATTTCCCAACAAGTTCAGGCGTTCAGCTCTTGCGAATGTCCTGCATGATGAACATTCGGGAAGCACTAAGGAAGCCTTGGAAGCTGTTCCGGTTGAGGTATCTGTTGCAGGCCGAATGATGTTGCGTCGTGATGCTGGAAAGGCAAGTTTCATCACGCTGCAGGATACCAGTGGTCGTTTACAGTGTTATGTGCGGAAAGATGTCCTGGGTGATGAGGCATTTGCGGCCTTTAAAAGCGCATGGGACATCGGTGATATCGTGGGTATTTCCGGGACGCTAATGCGTACCAATAAGGGTGAATTAACAGTACGTGCGACTAGCGTACAATTGTTAACTAAATCTTTGCAGCCCTTGCCTGAAAAATTTCATGGCTTGCAGGATCAGGAAATTCGTTCTCGTCAACGTTATCTAGATCTAATTATGAGCGAAGAATCTCGAAAGCTGTTTCGTATACGTAGCGCCGTTATTCAGTCTATACGTGAGTTTTTTTTGGCGCGTGCCTATCTGGAAGTTGAGACGCCGATGATGCAGTTAATTCCTGGTGGCGCTACGGCTAGACCCTTTGTCACCCACCATAATGCACTGGATTTGGAATTGTACCTACGGGTTGCTCCAGAGTTAAATTTGAAGCGTTTGGTTGTAGGCGGGTATGAGCGGGTATTTGAAATCAACCGTAATTTTCGTAATGAAGGGCTTTCCACTCGACATAATCCAGAGTTTACGATGCTGGAATTTTATCAGGCATACAGTGATTATCGTGACTTGATAACCCTCACTCAGGATATGATTCGGCATGTTTGTGATGCTGTACTGGGTACAAGAATAGTAGAGCAGGACGGTATAACACTGGATTTTTCAGCGGATTTTGAAGAACTCACTGTGCTTGAATCTATCCAAAAATTTACTGAAATTAGTGCTGAAGAGTTGGGCGAGGACTCAGCATTGCGGGAAATTTTGCGCAAGCGAAAAGTAGAAGTATTTGAAGATTGGGGGTTGGGCCGATTACAGATGGAGGTATTCGATGAGTTTGTTGAAGGCAATTTAATGAAGCCTACATTTATCACTGAGTACCCAACGGAAGTGTCTCCGCTATCTAGAAAAAATGATGATAATCCGCATGTTACTGACCGCTTTGAACTGTTTGCAATGGGGCGAGAAATTGCTAACGGGTTTTCTGAGTTGAATGACCCAGAGGATCAGGCTGAACGCTTTCAAGCTCAAATTGACATGAAGGCCCGGGGTGATTTGGAGGCTATGGGTTATGACCATGATTATATCACAGCACTGGAATATGGCTTGCCTCCGACAGCGGGGGAAGGCATTGGTATTGACCGTCTGATCATGCTGCTGACCAACACTGCTTCAATTCGTGACGTAATATTGTTTCCACACATGCGTCCCAAAGAGTCGGAAGCATAACTGTCATGGAGCTTGGCTAATGCTTCGTCCTGTACAACTCGAAGAATCCTGGAAAAAATGTCTGGGTAACGAGTTCGAAGCGCCCTACATGGTAAAACTGCGGGAATTCTTATTGCAGCAGAAATCAGAGCAAAAGGTTATTTTTCCAAAAGGCAGTGAGATATTTGCGGCATTTAATCTCACACCTCTGGAGAGGGTGAAGGTTGTTATTATTGGTCAGGATCCTTATCACGGCCC
>JAHRWB010000002.1 GCA_019090385.1 Pseudomonadales bacterium
CATGCAGTTGTTTGGTAGTAAAATCATAGGCATTGAGGTTCAGCGACCCCGGATCAACCACCGCCCACTCCAGCAGTCCCCGCCGCCCTAGCTCGGCAGCCGACTGATAACGATCAACCCAGCCATCGTACAAGTGGATAGGCATGGTGGGGTAAACCACCGCATCAGTTTCGGCCCTGATACCTTCTAAAATGGCCTGATAGGTATCAGGGTCATCATTTTGCCTCTCTGTATCCGGGTCTAAAGCGTGCACATGTATTATCGACGCTCCGGCCTTCACACAAGCGATTCCATCAGCTATAACTTCATCTATTGTCATCGGGATATTGGGCTGCAAAGAACGACGCCATGAACCATTCAGTGCAACCTCAAGCCAAATCTTGTCTGCCATTATTTCCCCCACGATTTATCTAAGCATTCAATCTATAGTCAGGATCAGCACAGGGCGCTAACCTGTCTCACCATGACAAAAACCCGTGCATGGCGATATCACATGGTTTTAGTATCAGCCCAGCAGCCTGACAAATAAAGCCAGCAAACATATTTCTTTCGAATGGAGGCTGCAAAACATATAAGATAATACCAGCGTATATAGATAATATAGAGAGGCACAGTTGAGTAAATTTTTTTATGAAGTACACAAAGGTAATGGCCCCTATTTGTTATTGCTACACGGCATACTATCCAGTCGTGCGCAATGGACACGTAACCTTGAGGGTCTCAAACAACACTGCACACCCATCGTAGTCGAAAGTTGGGCCCATGGACGCTCTCCCTCCCCGGAGGACCCGAATCTTTACCACCCAAAAGCTTATGTGGAACAAATTGAAAATATCCGCCAAGAGCTTGGTATAGATAGCTGGTTTATATGTGGTCAATCCTTTGGCGCTTCAACAACATTAAGATATTCTTTAGAGCATCCAGAGCGCGTTAAGGGGCAAATATTTACCAACTCGACATCTGCTCTGGCCACCGCTGAATTCAGAAAAGATTTATATCGCAACCCAGAGAAACTGGCCGCTAATGTTCGTGAACGTGGCCGTCCTGGACTGGAAAAAATGAGTGTCCACCCAAACAAGGCCAAACGCCTGCCTGAAGGTGCCCAGGCAGAGTTACTCGTTGACGCCCCGCTACTTGATCCCAACGGCCTCGCTTATGTATTTCAATATACCTCACCATTTTCATCCGTAGCAGAAATTGTCTCCGAGACCAAGGTCCCCACCATGCTGATTGTGGGTGAGAGAGAAAAACGATTTCAGCAACATCGTGAATACGCTGAAAACCATATACCGGGATTAGAAGTAGTTGGCCTGGAAGGCGGGCACGCCGTCAATATTGATGCGCCTGATGCATTCAATAAGGCTATAGTCAGTTTTATGGCAAAACATAGATAGCCCAAAATTTAGTAAGCTGTCGTGCACTCTGCTTCTATGACATGTCCTATGACAAGCCCTGGCAACCTCCCTAACATTCACTAACCTCCCTAACATTCACTAAAGTACTTTGAAAATTTCCGGGAAGCCCAACCATATTGACATGGCGCCCCCGGAAAACTTTCACAGCAATTCAAGCTGCAGTAGAATACTGCCAGAATACATACTGGTATCAGGTAGACCACTTTTTCTGCAAATACTCACCTATTCTAGAAATAGCCTGCTTACCTTCGTCTAACATAGGGTGAAATGCGTGCCATACATGAATCATCTTATCCCATACTTCCAGGGTACTATCCACATCGCAATCCTGCGCCTTTTTATGCAAAAGCCGCGCATCATCCAAAAGCACTTCAGCATCGCCAACCTGAATAAGCAGGGGTGGAAATCCAGTCAGATCAGCAAAGTTTGGTGAAGCGGTAGGTGATTTCGCATCTGCCCCCTGCAAATACGCACTCGCCATATCACCAATACCCGGCTGCTGAATCATCGGATCAGCATCTGCACGACTTGCATACGTCGCGCTCGAACAACTCAAGTCCGACCATGGGCTAATACAGACCGCGGCTCCTGGCATACTCAATTTTTGGTCCCTGAGTTCCACCAGCAATGCTGCGGTTAAACCTCCCCCTGCAGAATCTCCTGCAATCGCCGTATTAGTCGCTGAAAAACCTTGCTCTAACAACCAGAGATAAGCTGCCAGCGCATCGTCAACTGCTGCCGGGTAGGCATGTTCCGGCGCGAGGCGATACTCAATCAGAAGAACACGTGCTTTAGCCGCTCTGGATATTTCACCAGCCAACGAGCGATGAGAGTTCAGGGAGCCAATCACGTAACCACCGCCGTGCAAATATAAAACCGCCCGCGTGGATTCAACCTCGGGGGCGTCCAGCCATTCAGCCGACATTCCTGCAGCCTTGACAGGTTCAACTGTAATATCTTCCGCCACTGGAAAGGAGGCTTTATCCATGCCTTTGCGACGCTGTTCCATGGTCACTTTACTATCAGTGGGTGAGGCAGCGCCCTGCTTGCGCAGTACCTGTTGTAATTTTTCTATCGTCATTGCCATGTGTTCATCTCCATTATTTATTGTATGCGCTGTCGTTCAGGGCAAATTTATTCGATTGGGTAGCCCAGCATCGAGTTTACTTAACTGGCGCGTATTTGGGTTTTAACGTCCGGTATACTCACCTGGGCGTTTTTCGAAAAATGCATTTATCGCCTCTACATGGTCGTCTGTATGGTGAGCAATCCCCTGCATGGCCGCCGACATTTCCAGGACGGTATCCAGCTCGTTAGTCTGAGCCGTTCTCATCAGCACTTTTGTCATCCGCAGCACGCCTGGAGGCTGTTTCGCGACGCGATTTGCCAGATCATTCGCTTCAGCCAACAACTGATCCAGAGGAACCACTTTTCCTACCAAGCCCCAATCCCGGGCGGTTTCAGCATCTATTAGCTCACCGGTATAAAACATTTCACTAGCGCGAGCCATACCGACTATTTTTTGCAAGTGAAAAGCCCCGCCATCCCCTGGGTTCAGCCCCAGCTTTAAAAAGGTTACTCCAAATCGGGCATTATCTGCAGCTATTCTCATATCGCACAAGCAGGTGATATCACAGCCCAGACCCACCGCAGCGCCATTGACTGCCGCGATTACCGGCAACTCTATGCTTCGAACTGCACGCACTATCCTGTGTACACCGGTTCGATACCGCCGCCGTGCATCCAAAGCTGAGGAGCCCCGGCTACCTTTGTCACCCACTCTGTCACCCATATTTTTAACATTACCACCGGTAGAAAAGTGTTTACCTGCACCGGTTAAAATCACACAACGAACATCCTGGTCATCGTTTATTTTATCTGCCGCCTGTTGCCACAGAGGTATCACGCGTGGATCCCCCATCGGATTGCGAATTTCCGGCTGATTCATCGTCAAGGTGACAATATGTCCATTTTTCTCATACAACAATGCATCTTCAATTACTTCAACCATCTTCAATTCTTCCTTTGATAATATTGCGAGAGAAAATAAATCACGTTCGGCCACCGGTTGCAATTTAAAATAGTGAGAAGGTGGATTTTCACGGAAAAATAGGAAAAGATAGAATAGGGATGGCGAGTCGCAATGAAGATATTGAAATGAATGCATTGCAATGAAAATACTGCGCTTTCCTTATTTTCATTGAAAATCATAAAATAAACGAACAACCCGAGGGAAACTACAATGGCTGATGCCGATATTGACAACGAAGAAAAACGTAAAAAGGGTATCGCCTTTTTCAAAAAACTGGTGGCGGGCCAACCCCGAAACCCATCATCCAGCCGCTCTTCAATTCCTGCAAATTTTTCCCGATATACAATGGAACATCTGTTTGGAGACGTATGGCAAAATGATGATCTCCCACTGGAACTGCGATCGCTCATCACCTGCACTATTCTGGTTGCACTAAACCGGGAAGCAGAGCAAAAAATTCATTTTCCTGGTGCCAAAAACCTGGGAGTGGAGCGCAAGCAGCTGGAAGCCATGATAACCCACGCGGCTCACTACGCTGGCTGGCCAGTGGCTGCCAGCGCCTTTAGAGTGCTGGGAGAAGTTTGGCCTGAAGAGGAATAAACGAAGGGGAACCCACTGCCATACCCAGACATGCTGAGCGAGCGTCAACCTTTATGTTAGTTTTGCGTGTTTTGGGATACCGGGGCCCTGCTCCGGGTATCCTAACAATGTCCACATGAAAATCGCGGACCTTTTGTGGAATAGCAGTTGTAGCGGAACCACTGAATTGCTTTAATATTTTCATTTTTATTTGCCATTATGAGGAAATGACCCATGGATCTTGCCTATAGCGCAGAATACGACGACTTCCGTTCAGAAGTGCAGCAATTTCTGAAAGAACACGGGCACAAATCCCCAAAAGGACGAATGGGTTGGGGTAAAACAGACGACGAAGGCCGTTCCTGGCAACAACTCCTGATTGAACACGGATATGCCGCTCGAACTATACCGAAAGAATATGGCGGTTATGGTGCAGAGGCAGATGTTCTCAAGAACCATATTATTGCTGAAGAGTTCGTCAAGGCTAAAGCTAGACCCGGGCACAGCGGCGATCCAAGACTGGTCCCTACCTTGCTTGAACTCGGCACAGAAGCACAAAAAAAAGCTTATATTGGTCCAACCATTAGCGGAGAGATGACCTGGTGCCAGGGTTACTCTGAGCCCGGCTCGGGTTCCGATCTGGCATCACTTTCAACCAAAGCCGTGTTGGAAGGAGACGAATGGGTTATTAATGGACAAAAAATCTGGACTTCGGGCGCACAGTACGCCGATATGATTTTTTGCCTGGTAAGGACCGAACCCGACGCACCTAAGCACCAGGGTATTAGCTATCTCGTATTTAAAATGGATACACCGGGAATCGAAGTACGACCCCTGGTTACCATGACCGGCGAAGCCATATTTAACGAAACCTTTTATACAGATGTAAGAGTACCGAAAGATCAAATCATTGGAGCACGCGGCGAAGGCTGGTTCGTTGCAAATGCAACCCTAAAACATGAGCGCGGTAGTTTGGGCGACCCCAACCAGCTCGAAACCCGTTTTGGTGCTTTGGTGAAGATGTTAAAAAGTGAGAAAATCGACGGAAAACCCTTAATCAAGTACCCCGCATATAGAGATCGCTTGCTGCAATTGCAAGCCCGTGTTTTATCAATGAAATGCAATGGCATGCGTATATTAAGCGCCTCCATTAAAGATCAGGAACCAGGGCTGTGCCGATGGATTGTTAAATTGCTGGGCTGTGAACTCAACCATCAAATGGCCGCACTGGCCATTGATGCCATGGGCGAACTCGGCGTGTTATATGAAGACAGTCCCTATCTTCGTGATTACGGTATGTGGCAACGCAATTATATGCTTGATCTAGGGCTGATTATTGGCGGCGGAACCGCTCAGATTCAAAAAAACATGATAGGTGAACGGGCCCTCGGGTTACCAAAAGAACCTAAATACAAAGACTAAGGGGTATTTCATGGAATTTGCATTAAGTGAAGAGCAGCGCCTGCTGCAGGATAGTGTTACTCGATATCTTGAGAGTCAATGTACGCTGGACCACGTGCGAGCAGCTGTAGAAAATGAAGTAACAAAGCATACTGAGGTCTGGAACGGTCTGAGTGACATGGGTATACACGGCATCATTATTCCGGAAGATTTCGGTGGTGTCGGGTTGGGCTTTCTTGAAGCGGCACTGATAGCAGAAGCACTGGGACGTACCGTTGCGCCTGTGCCTTTTATCGCTTCATGCGTTATGGCACCGGTCGCAATTCTTGCTGCCGGCAACGCATCCCAAAAAGATATCTGGTTACCGAAAATAGCATCGGGAGAAACTGTTTTTGGGGTTGGCGTTTCCGAACAGGTTGGCCGCCGGGAGACTAACGGAATCCAATTCTCTGACGGCAAACTGACTGGTAAGGCGATGTTCGTACTGGAAGGCATGAGTGCTGACATGCTGATCATCGCTGATGATAAAGGTGTTATGCACATAGTTGATGCTAACGCAAAAGGGGTTACTAGAAGAAATTTGAAAACCATTGATAAAACCCGTGCTGTAGCAGAAGTCGTATTGGAAAATGCAGCGGCCGATACATTAAGCGGCTCGCAAAACAATACTGAAGCATTGCTAAAAACCATTGATACGGGTCGACTGATGCTGGCCGCTGATACCTTAGGTGCATCCGAAGTCATGATTGAAAAAGCAGTGGCTTATGCGAAGGAACGCAAGCAATTTAATCGTGTCATAGGCTCCTTCCAGGCAGTTAAACATATGTGTGCAGAAATGGCGACAGAACTAGAGCCTTGCCGCAGCCTGGTCTGGTATGCAGCGCATTCTGTTAACCATATTCCTGATGAGTCTCGACTTTTGGCATGTCATGCAAAAGCACATCTCTCTGAAATTGGCCGTTTTGTGGCAAAAACTTCCACAGAAGTCCACGGTGGTATGGGTTTTACCGATCTACTTGGATTGCACTACTGGTTCAAACGTATTGGTCTCGATCGACAATTACTCGGTGCGCCAGAATTGATACGAGAGGAAGCTGCTGTTGCCCAAGGTTGGTAAACTGACCTTCTAGATAGCGCAAAAAGTGCACTAGCAAAGGCATTGTATTGCCTCTGTCGATGCACTTTTTTATCGCGCTACAAGTATATTAATTCTTTATAATTCATATACTTATTATAAATTACCTCGAAACTATATACTAAGAGTTTGCCCATGCAATCGCTTAGCGCATAAGCTGAGCCACTGCCTACCCTACGCGAGCTACTCCCTACCCTTAAAGGAGGGTAAGGAGTACTAAACTCTACACAGCAGCCCCATTTCGCAGCAAGCGACCAGGTAAAGCAGATTTATCTGGATCAATCTGATCGATATTGTTTTCGCGTAACATCACGCCATTCACAATAACTGCATCAATGCCTGAAGCATCAGAAATAAGCCGATCCTGGTTTCCAGGTAAATCGTATACCCGCTCCAGAGGACTGGCACCCACATTTTCCAAATCAATAACAACCACATCAGCTGGCTTACCTTCGGCTAGAGTGCCCCTATCGGTAATACCAAACACCTCGGCCGGACGTGAAGTCAACATGCGAATAGCACGCTCAATAGGTATCGTTCCCTTATCGCGAACCCAATGACCCAGTAGATGCGTTGAAAAACAGGCATCGCAAAGCTGACTAGCATGAGCGCCTGCATCAGACAGCCCCAGTACTGTTTCAGGGTGATCCAGCAATTCCTGCACTTCATCTTCGTTGTCATTGGCAACAGGCATTCTGAATCGAACGGCCAACTCATTATCCAAGGACAAATCCAGCGCCGCATCAACAATATGTTTACCCTGTTCTTCCGCTATTTCAAGTAGCGAACGTTCATTAACACTTTCATCCAATGAGTTGGAAACAATCGACTTGGGAAAACCGGCACCTAAACTATTGCCTGGTTTAACCAACATTTGCTTGAATTTCTCCCTGAAAGCAGGATCAGCATAAACCTTTTTACGTCCTTCAAAATCAGCTTGGGATACTTCTTGAAATACTTTAGAGCTTTCAAACAGAAAGGGAGCCTTAAAATTAAATTCGAAATTCAAGGGACGACAAGTTACCTGGGGAACCACATCATGGCCCGCAGCGATTAATTCCTCAGATTTACGCAACTGCGCCTTGTAACCACCAGGACCCGCTATTGCTACACCACTCAGCAGTGCGGTCCAGCTGATGCGCCGACCTGTGTTCTTGGTTATCTCAGCAAAGTTTTCGTATGACATGCCCTCACCAATAGTAGCCTGAATCATGCCTTTCTGGGCCTCTCCCAGGGCACCGGTCAACTCTCTTATCTCGTCCTGGCCGGCCAATCGGCTGGGCACAGGCTTACCTCTATAACCGACGTGTGTGCGTGCCTTTGAGGTAGCAAAACCTATCGCTCCGGCGTCAAGCGCATCAGTAACCAGCGCGCGCATTTCTGCTATTTCCTCAGTAGTCGCTTCACGCTCGGTAGCGTCCTCACCCATAACGTACATGCGCAAAGGCGTGTGACCCAGCAGCACACCTACATTAATGGAGGTACCACCTTCTTCGATTTTATCAAGGTATTCGGGGAAACTCTCAAATCCCCAATCATCACCAAGCCCGGCCTTGAGTGCGGCAACACTCATACCCTCAACGTTTTCAAGCGTTTCAGCAATCAACAATCGATGTTCAGGACGCGTTGGCGCGATGCCAAAACCACAGTTACCCATGACTACCGTGGTCACACCATGCCAGGGGGAGATGGTCAGCATCTTGTCCCAGATAACCTGGGCATCATAATGTGTATGAATATCAACAAATCCCGGTGTAACCAACTTACCGGTAGCGTCAATGGTTTTAGTCGCGTCACCCTGGACATTACCAAGAGCAAGTACTTTTCCATCTTTAATTCCTACGTCGCCTTTATAGCCAGCGCTTCCGCTGCCATCAATAATTGTACCGCCGGTGATTTTAATGTCGTATTGCATGATTTTTTACCTGTCGATGGTTAGGTTTAGGCCTTTAAATGAGCTAATAGCTGATTTTTCAGGTGTGATAAAATTTAGGGGTAAAACATACATATTGCAACCGATTAAAGATAGTAAATGGTATAAATACTTCACATTTCCATACAAACCTTATACCTAGTATATGAATTACAACCAAGCTTCTACTCACTCTGATAGGACCATAAACAATAGATTGCACATTGCTTTAAAGTAAGCAAGTATACAATGAGTGCCTGTGCGATGGTAGAAATACAGTGAGCAAATTTTGAGTAGCTGGGCTATTTTTGAAATACGGAGCTTATGCAAAAATAGAAATCAAGGCTAATTCTCGCAGGCAAACATCATACGTAAAAATTGTACGTTAACATCATGGCCTGGCGGCGCGTCCTGGAGTTTAGCGCCTGCACGGCAGTCAGATAGTTAGTGTATATCTCAAAAATCGAAATTATTAGATAGAATATAGGGGTTGCTAGTATGAGCGAAACAGAAACTTCAAATAAAGGCGATGCAGTAGCAATGCTTGGTGCTTTTGATCCAACCGATGGTGCAAACCGGCGTCCACAAGAATATTACGACAAGATTAAGGCAAAGTTTGCAGATGAGCGAGATCTGCGGCTGAACTTTAGGCCCGAAGGCACGGAGCAATTCAATTCCAATCTGGAAGGTGAATTAAAGCGCTTCGGTGAAGATTCATACAATAAAGAAAAAAAACCACGTGATGCATTAACTGACACCGTTGAAGTACTCTTTATCGGGGGCGGATTTTCAGCACTGCTAACCACCGCTCAGTTAAGGAACGTAGGCGTTGAAAGTATCCGTATTGTTGAGCGTGGAGCCGATGTTGGTGGAACCTGGTACTGGAACCGCTACCCTGGCGCTGCTTGTGATGTAGTCGCCTATGACTACTTGCCTTTACTGGACGAAATGGATTATGTGCCCCGCGATCACTACGCCAAGGCACCTGAGATATATGAACATTGCCAGAACATTGCCAAGTTTTATGACCTGTACGATCTCGCAGTTTTTCAGACGACAGTCACCGAAACCAAATGGGATGAAGAAGAACAATTGTGGCACATCAAAACAGATCGTGGCGATCACATGAAAGCCAAATTTGTTATTTGTGCCAATGGCCCCATGTCCAAGCCTAAGCTGTCTAAAATTGCGGGCATTGAAAAATTCGCCGGACATTCCTTCCACACCGGCCGTTGGGACTACGATTACTGTGGCGATAAACTGGAAAATCTGCGCGACAAAAGAGTAGCCATTATAGGCACCGGAGCAACCGCAGTTCAGGCCGTTCCCAAGCTTGCAGAGCAAGCCAAAGAATTATACGTATTCCAACGTACACCCTCCTCTATCGATATCCGCAGAGACTGGCCAACTGACCCCAACTGGGCACGTAAACTAAAGCCTGACTGGCAAGCGAAGCGACGCCAGGCAACCATTGATGGGCCACAGTTAACGCCTGAGCAACAGGCTAAACGCGACAAAATGGACCCGGAAGAAAAACTGCAGCGCCAGGAAAATGCCAATATCGACCATATGATGTGGATTCATCAACGAATCGAAGACATCGTAGAAGATAAGCAAGTTGCTGATTCGCTCAAGCCCTGGTATATGTTTATGTGCAAGCGACCCTGCTTCCACGAAGACTATTTACCTGCTTATAATAAACCCAGCGTTCATTTGGTTGACACACACGGTCAAGGCGTAAGCGAAATCACCGCCAAGGGACCGGTTTTTGACGGCAAAGTATACGAAGTCGATTTGATTATTTACGCCACCGGTTTTGAAGTACAAAAAACCGGGATTTATAACCAGATTATAGGAGAAAATAATCTGGAAATTAATGACTACTACAGCGACGGCATACGAACACTCTTTGGCATGCACTCAAAGGGTTATCCCAACCTGTTCATTATGGGTGGATACCAGGCTTCGTTCCAGTTCAACATCACCGATGTCCTGGCAGTGCAAGGTGGTCACATAGCCAACTGTATCGATTTCGCCCGCAAGAATAAGTATAAGTCCATCGATATCACGCCAGAAATTGAGGAGTGGTGGGTACAGGAAGTAATTAATCATCGGGGTAAAACCGATCGCAATAAAGACTGCACTCCTGGCTACTATAATTTTGAGGGTGAAGACAATCGCAGACAGGACGGCACCTATAACGGGGGCTTTAACCGTTACGTAGAGTTGCTCAATGAATACAAAGGCAAAATGGACGATGTGTTTAATATTGTCAAAGAAGCCTAAGCATTCTTGAATCGTTAGCCCACTCTAACAACATTTCCATGTTGTTAGAGTGGGCAGCGTTTACGCTACTATAAATTATGTTGCTATAAGTAATATTACGATAAACAAACTATTTTACGATACCCCGCCTGAATAATTCATCCAATCGTCCTTCTCCAAGGTTAAGTTCAGAAAATACTTCCCGGCTATGCTCTCCCAACTCTGGTGCGGGACCTCGCACTGCAATATCTGCCCCGCGAATATGCATGGGTGCACCAATTGTTTCAATTGCTCCAGCACGAGGATGATTAATTACTTCAAAGGCACCGTTTTCACGTAGAGAAGGATCTTCAACAACCTCTGGCAGTTCAGCCACAGGGGCCCATATCAGACCGGCGGCATCCAGTTTTTCTCCCCACTCCAGCAAATTAACCCCGGCAATAACTTCTCTTATTTGCGGAATTATTTCGGGACCATGCTTTTGCAAGCCGTTCAAACTTTGAAAACGCTCATCTACCGCCCATTCGGGGTAACCCATCAATTCGCTGAAAGCTGACCAGTAGCTGGTTGCCATTGGCATCACCAGCAGTAACCAACGATCATCTGCAGTTTTATAATAATTCCATGCCGGATTATTGGGATGATCAATATCATGACGTTGAGGCTGCACACGAGAATAAAGTGTTGTGGTGACATCGCCAGCCAGCGTCCAGATACCTGTGCGCTGCAAAGTCACTTCCACGTACTGACTTTCACCACTCTGGTCACGAACACGCAGGGCCGCCAGGATTGCTGCCAACAAGTTTATTGCGCAGGTATGATCGCCATAACCTCCGCGACATAATGAAGGGGCGCTGGTAGTATCTCCAGACACCGACATTGCGCCCGAACGGGCCCAATAGGCTGACTGATCAAAACCTTCACGCTCCGCATCAGGACCTTTTGTGCCAAAAGCAGAAAGCACCGAGTAAATACATTGAGGAGACACAGCACGTATTTGATCATACTCCAGGCCATAGCGTTTTAATCTACTACCAGTGAGGTTCGTGACAAAGATATCTGCATCCTTGGCGAGTTCCAGCAGAAGCTCTCGTCCTTCTGACTGTTCAAAGTCTATCACTACCCCGCGTTTACCCCGGTTGTCGAATTCAAAAGTAGGATGAACGAAATCCGGGCCCATTATGGCAGCGTATAAACGCCGATAGGTGTCTCCACTGGGAGGCTCTACCTTGATCACATCCGCCCCCATGTCAGCCATCAAAGCGGCACAACTGGGTGCTGCCAACCAACTGGCTACTTCCAGAACTCGTAAACCCTGCATCGGTGCGGTCATATCTTAATCTCCCTGCCTTAGTGAAAGAACTGTTGAAATTTGTGGGGCATTACTAACTCGCAAAAACCTAGATTCAGGTTATACCATTGTCGTTTCAAGTGAAAACTTGCTCGTACAAAAATCCGGGTAAAAATTAACCTGCCGAGACCCGGTCAGCGTGTAGGAATAGAGCTTAAACATAGAGATCAGAAATGGACGGAATAAGACAAGCTCAATACTAATTTGAGCTGCGCTCATAAGTACCAAGAATTAAAATGATGCAGGGAAGAGACTGATACGTAATCATCCCCTTTTTAACTGACGATAAAACGATTACAAGAATTCAAACAACACAACGACGCGACTATCAAAAATAGCCACGCCGTCATATTGCAATGCTACAAATGGAGATTGCAATAAAACCACCAAACAAAATACCTGTCTTAACTATTAGCTCAGGCTTTCTTAACTATTAGCTCAGGCTGTCTTAACTATTAGCTCAGGCTGTTTTATTTAGGCCGCTTTATCATCTCCTTCCATTCTCCAGGTTTCCTTGCCTGCCGGCAGATTAAATAATCCTGCAGTATTGTCTCGGAAAATCGCTTGTTTTTGCTCTTCCGTTAAGTGTGCAGTTTGATCAGCAATTAACTGACGCGATCGAGGCCAGGTGGAATCTGTATGGGGGAAGTCACTCGCCCACAACAAATGCTTGTAGTCCATCATATACATAGAATGATAGGCAGTTACATCATCCTGGAAGGTGCCCCAGACATTACTCTTTACATAATCACTGGGTAATTTTGACAAGCCCCTGATGATGCCATCCTCGGCGTTCAGTTTGGCAGAATGATCCATGCGCGTCATGTAATGAGGAATCCAGCCTACATCACTCTCGGCCACGACCAACTTTAACTTGGGATGACGCTCAAACACACCACCGTAAACCATCAAGCCAATGACATCCTGTACAGCACGAATAATACCCAGAAATCCATTCATTTTATGGCCCCGGGTAGGTGCATTAATACTACCCGCTCTTGAGGTGAGGATGTGGAAGGCTACCGGCAAATCAAGATCAGTCGCACATTCCCATAGTGCATCATAATCTGGATGATCATAATCTTCATGGATCGGGTCACCAGGCATCATCATACCGACCATGCCCATCTCTTTTGCTTGCTTAAAATCTTCTATAGCACTATCAACACTCAAAACACCTGTTTGAGCTAGTCCAAACAGGCGATCCGGCTCTTCGCTACACATTGCTTGCAACCACCGATTGTAAGCCTTCATACAAGCATCTTTATAATCAGAATCTTTGTGCATGCACAAACCCATGCCAACAGATGCATAGATGATTTCTGCCGCAATACCATCCTGGTCCATAAAGGGTATACGGGCATGGCCGCCATAAGCACCTTCACGCACATCAGAAAACTGCATTTTTTTAGCCCGTACCAGACGCTCCTTAACTCCAAAACCTGCGCCGTCGATAAAACCCAAACCTACAGAACCACGCATGCCAGGTACCACAAACGCCTCTGTACCGTCATCCTGTTTAACAATGCGTGGCGCATCGTCACGATATTTTGGATCAATAAAATCAACGTAGCAGTTAGCCGGTTCGCAAACATGCCCGTCAGCAGAAATAATACCTCTGGGTATCATAATGTAACTCCCTCTCCCAAATTCGATTTTGGTAAATAAACAAAAAAACCCCTTCTGACAGCCTCAGCACGGTAAAATACCTATGCAGCCATCCCCTTTTCCAGCACTATAGTTTATTGCATATTAAGAAAAAGTAAGCAAGCTTACATTATTGGAACAGAGGTTTTTTATGCCAAACACGGAAATTTCAGACCCTATTCCCGCTGCGACCGTGGTACTGCTCCGGGAAAGAAATGCCGAAGTCGAAGTATTAATGCTTCGCAAGAACGAAGAATTTGATTTTGGCGGCATGTGGGTTTTTCCGGGCGGCTGCATTGAACCTGAAGATTTTCCCAGCAAGGAAGATTTTGACGGTGCTGCACGTATTGCTGCGGCGCGCGAGACCATGGAAGAAACCGGCATTGAGACTAACCCGGAAGCCTTTGTCTGGTTTTCTCAGTGGACACCACCCCCTATGCCAAGAAAGCGCTTTCGCACCTGGTTTTTCGCTGCACAGATTCCTGGTGACGAGAAAATTGAGATCGATGGTGACGAGATTCATGACCACCAATGGATAAATCCTGGAGAAGCGCTAAATAAACAAAAGTCCGGCGATATAAAAATCGTCCCGCCCACTTGGCTTACCTTGTATTATTTAAATCAATACGCTTCAGTGGACACTTTGCTAAAGCGATTTTCGTCTACACCCCCAAAAGCCTACCAGACCCGAGTCGGAAAAACCGAAGAGGGGCATCGCACTATACTTTGGCGAGGCGATGCGGGGTACGACGCAGGAGATGCCACTTTGCCCGGTGACCGACACAGACTGGTTATCCAGGGTGAAAACTATGTATTTGAAAATACCATTGAGCACTATTGAACAGAGCACTATTGAACGGCACACGTTTAAACAAAGCTGAGTGAACGCTATTTGACAGAAGCGTGCTTAGCCTGGATTTTCACGTTGTCTCTTTGTTGTGTATATCCAGTGCTGTATATGCCCAACAAAAAAGTGCTAATTAGTAACCCGGGCCAGATCCACTTTCAAAGTTTTTGCAGCTAACAGGTAATGCACGCCAGACCAAATGTAGAGCACCGTCACTGACAGCAAGGCATAGCGCAGTGAATGAATACCAAATTCAGATTTTAGCAGATCGCTTATGATGCCCACAACCTGGGGACCTAACCCCAAACCAATAATGTTGGTAATAAACAATAAAACTGCTGCGGCCATGGCGCGCATACGCACCGGCGCTAAGCCCTGAGTCATGGCATACACCGGGCCATGATAAACCGCGATAATAATTGTCGGCAGGACAAAATATGCCAACGCGGTGTAAGGATCCGGTGACAAGTAAACACCAAGCGCAAAAGGTGCGCCAATAAAAAGACCCGCTGCTGAAATCCACATTTGCCATCGAATATCGCGCTTACCCAGTTTATCGGCCAACATTCCCCCGAAAACACTGCCTATACCCCCGCCAATACCAATAATTGGCGCCAACCAGGAGGCAATTTCCCAGGTCTCCATGCCGTGACTTCGATGCAAAAAGGAAGGCATCCACTGTATCACGCCATAACCGACAAAGGCGTGCAGCGCGCTACCGAAAGCAATATGTCGAAACGATCGCTGACTCCACAGATGCCGGAACACCTCGCGCATACCAGGCTGCTCAGAATCGTCTGGCAACCCCCCTTCGGAATAACCCCTGGGTGGCTCCTTAACAGTTAATCGCATTATAACGGCCAGTATGACCCCGGGGATACCAACAACAAGAAATGCCGTGCGCCATCCAAAAAACTCATCCAACCAGCCACCAGCGAGAAAACCAAATAAAATACCAATAGAAACACCGAGCGAGTATATGCCCAAGGCAGTACTGCGCCCTTCCACGGGCACATAGTCAGCAATAAGGGAATGCGAAGAAGGACTACCGCCGGCCTCACCTATACCCACCCCGATGCGCGCCACCAGCAACTGCAGATAACTGCCGGCCATGCCACACAGTACCGTCATAGCACTCCAGATAGTCAAGCAAATTGAAATGATGGTCACGCGACTGTGTTTATCTGCCAGTCGAGCAATGGGCATTCCCAATGTGGCATAAAATGCAGCAAAGGCAAATCCGGTTAAAAACCCCAGGGCAGTATCACTGAGTTCGAACTCCGCCTTGATCGAAGGCAGCAATATGGAAAGTATTTGCCGGTCGATAAAATTAAAAACATAGATTACTGTCAGAATGCCAACCACATAGCGAACATAGGGTTTGCTATACACAGGCGCTTGCTCACCACCAGGCGAAATATCATCCTCGCCACTTGCGCTTTGTGATGGTGTTCCTTCCGGATCAGACATATAAGGTATCTCGTTGGCAATTAATTGTAACTATTCGTAAATAGAACACTTTTTAAAGCATCTGGCAATCGTTGCCCCGGATTATTCAGCCAATAATTACCAAGCTATACTGTACTTTAATCAACAAGCTATCCCCCAAAAACTGTAGATTTGCACCCTATCTTAACGCTAGAATAAATCCCACAATAGCTGGTTGACGCCGCAGCTTGTGGGTCGATTATCTGAATTTTGAGGAGAGAGTAATATGTTAGACAGCCGACCGGAAGTCATCGCGCGAGATTCGTGGGTTGATGTTAATAAGGGTACTGTTGATCGTAGAATATTTTCTGATCTGGCAATCTACCAGCAAGAATTAAAACGCATATTTGCGCGCGGCTGGAATTTTATCTGCCATGAAACACAAATTGCGGAACCTGGCCGATTTTTCCAAAGCTATATAGGTGAAGACCAGGTTATCGCGGTCAGAGACAGGAGTAATACCGTTCAGGTATTACTCAACTCCTGCCCACATCGCGGAAACACCGTCTGCCGCTCAGATCAGGGTAAAACCCGGTCTTTTTTCTGCTCCTATCACGGTTGGAATTTCGATCTTGATGGCAAACTGGTGGGCGTTCCTGGCTATGAAGATTACTATCGTGAAAAGCTGAAAAAAGAGGACCTTGGGCTGGCAAAAGCGGCCCGGGTGCAAAGTTACAAGGGCTTTGTCTTTGCCAGTCTCGACCCCCAGGCACCTGACCTGGAAGATTACCTCGGCTGGGTGGGTATGGTAGGTCTTAACCTGATTGCCGAAATAGGTGATATGGAAGTCATTGACGGCATCCAAAAAAATCGCATTCAGTGTAACTGGAAGCTGGCTGTAGATAATCTGTACGACTGGTATCACCCAAAAGTTAGTCATGGCTCCGCAGTACGTGCAGGCATGATCAATGAGCAAGGCCTGCAGTATATGAACCAAATGGTAATGCTGGGAGAATACGGACATGGCATTGGCGGCGCAGCTATCACTGAAGAAAATCTAGCGAAACTGAGTGACACCCTGGAAAAGGGGCAGGAACCCGATCAAATCGATAAGGCTAAGGTTTGGCGCACAACAGAAAAAGCGGCAAACGCGATGGGGCCGTTAGGTATTCGATGCGGCGGTCATCCCAATATTTTCCCCAACCTGTGGGTTTCTGCTGCGGGCCCACCACAATTATGTCTGCGCATTCCTCGCGGCCCCTTTGAAACTGAGCTGTGGTGGTTTACTTTTGCGAAGAAAGATCAAACTCCGGAAGAACGGCGAGCTACTGTAATGATAGCCAACCACATTTTCGGCCCATCCGGCTTGTTAGAGCAAGATGATGGAGAAAACTGGTCCCACTCCACCAGAGGTTCCGTGGGCGCAGTCACCGGTGAGCGCCCCATTGATTTTTCCATGGGCCTGGGCCAGGACAAAATGACCCATGATTCTGAGTCGGGCCAAAGCTGCATTGAAACTGTTGTAAATGAACATGCCCAATTATGGTTATACCGCTCCTGGGAAGAATGGATGAAAGCCGAAGATTGGCCAGCCTTAATAAAAAATCACTCTCTTCCACCAACGGGCAAAGTTTAATGGCTAAGCTGCAAACAATGGATACACAATCTCGGATGTTACTGCATTTTGAGGTAGAGCAATTCCTGTATCAGGAAGCCAAAATACTGGACGAGCGACGCTTCGATGAATGGCTGTCTCTATTGACGGAAGATATTCACTATTGGATGCCCATTCGTCGCACCACCACCCTGGCCCAGGTAGAAGATGAATTTACCAAAATTGGCGCCATGGCATTATTCGACGATGATATTAACTTTCTGAGAATGCGTGTGGCAAAAATGGCATCAGGCAATGCCTGGTCTGAGGACCCGCCATCACGGACCCGCCACTTCGTTTCGAACATCCAGATCGTTGATATTGAAGAAGACGGAGATATCGTAGTGGAAACCAATATCCACCTGTACCGGACACGCCTGGAAAGTGTTGAAGATAGCTGGATTGGCCGAAGAAAAGACTGGTTACGTCGTGATGGAGATAATCTAAAACTGGCCAGGCGCCATATTTTCCTCGAACAAACCACCATACTGTCTCAAAATTTGAGCAACTTTTTTTAGCAGCTCTTTTTTACATCAAATCGAGGCACTTGAACCCATCATTAAGCGAGAGCCCAAGTTTAACCTTCTGGCTTTGCTCTCGCTTAATGATACAGATTTTGAACTTAATCCATGCCTGATACAGCATTATTGGCATGTAACGTCGAAATCTCATCCGCTGAATAACCCCAGTCGGACAATATATCGTCTGTATGCTGGCCTCTCTTAGCCGGTGGTCCGGATACTTCAGCAGGTGTTCCACTAAATCTCGGTGCGGGCGCAGGCTGCACCAGACCATCAACCTCTACAAAAGCATTTCTGGCTTTAGCATGGGGATGTTCAGGCGCTTCGGCAAAACGCAGTACCGGCGCAAAACAAACATCACTTTGCTGCAGTATATCCACCCATGCATCTCTGGTTTTAGTCAGGAACAAAGCTTTTATCTTCGCCTTTTGATCTGGCCAAAGCTTGAAATCTGATTGCACACCAAATTCTTCTTCACTGAGCTCAAGCAATTGTTTCAGCTCTGCATAAAATTGCGGTTCAACAGATGCTATGGAAATATACTCTCCATCTGAACATTCGTAGGCATCATAATAATGCGATGCACCATTCAAAGGGTGCTCTCCTCGACCTTCATGAAGTTTGCCAGCTGCCATCTGGCCAAAAAATGATGTGCTCAAAACAGATGCCCCATCAACCATCGCTGCATCAACCACCTGGCCTTTGCCGGTTTTCTGAGCGCTCAATATTGCGCTGACCATACCAAATGCCAGGAACATGCCCCCACCACCAAAATCGCCAACGAGATTCAGCGGCGGCGCTGGTGGTCCGCCTTTTACACCCATATTAAATAGTGCACCAGTAAGTGCTATATAATTAATATCATGCCCCGCTATGCTCGATATGGGTCCTTCCTGTCCCCAACCTGTCATACGGCCC
>JAHRWB010000202.1 GCA_019090385.1 Pseudomonadales bacterium
CTACATCATCAAATCGAGTGACACTCCACATCCCCCCAGGTCCAACCTGCACAGCAGACCCCTGGGCTCGCAATTTATCATAATAAGGTTGCGGATCGGCGAGAAAATCCGGGTCCGTCAGGTTTATTGAGTAATCAGTTGCTTCTGTCATTCTGCAGCTCCTATATTTGCCCCAGGTTGGGGATTTCCAGCGAAATAGTGCACCTATGTACTAATCAATGGGTACTAATCAAAGGTAAGCACGCTACGGGTCACTTCTCCATTTTCCATCAGCTCAAATGCCTTGTTAATATCACCTAAGGGCATTCGCTCTGATATCATCGTATCCAAATCCAGTCGGCCCTGACGATAGAGCTCAAGATAATTCAGCGCATCGATATGGAAACGGTTAGATCCCATAAAGCAACCAGTAATGGTTTTCTCAACAAAAAAGTGTCCAGGCTCCAATTCCAGTTTTTGTCCTGGTGGAATGGCACCAACAATAACTGCGGTGCCTTTAGGCGCCAGAGAATAGAAACACTGCTGTGACAATAAGGTCATTCCGACAGCATCAAAGGCGTAGTCCACTCCCCCCTTGGAAAGTTTTTTGATTGCTTTAATCGGATCACCATCCGGGCTATCCGGACCAGACAAAACCACGTCTGTTGCACCAAATGTTTTTGCTGTTTCAAGTTTGTGAGGCACTACATCTATGGCAATAATTTGCCTTGCTCCCGCTATACGCGCACCCTGGATAATCGAGCTACCGACACCACCAGCACCAAATACCGCCACAGTGGAACCCGGCTCTACTTTGGCAGTATTCAAAGCCGCACCTACACCTGTAGTAACAGCACAACCAACCAGGGCAGCCCTGTCTATGGGAATGTCATTGCCAATTTTCACTACTGCACGCTCGTGCACTAACATCATTTCGCAAAAACCTGACAAATCAGCAAACTGGAACAAGCCTCTACCATTTTGCGAGATTCTAGGCACTTCACCTCTCTTTCGGCGCGTAGCACCTCGGTCAACACACAAATAGGGCCTGCCCTTCATGCATTGAATACACTGCCCACAAAACATTGAAGTACAGGCAATCACATGATCACCGACTTCGACGGTGCGCACTTCCGAGCCCACCGCTTCAACAATACCCGCCGGTTCATGACCTGGTATAGTCGGTGCCGGCCCACCAATAGAGCCATTCACAAAATGCAAATCACTGTGGCAAACCCCACAGGCCAAAGTTCTTACCAACACCTCATTCGGCAGTGGGTCGGCAATGTCCACCTCTTCAATTGTCAAAGGTGTTCCTACTTCTCTAAAAATTGCACCTCTAGCTTTCATTGATCTCTCCCACTATTCCATTTATGTTTTCAACTTATGCTTTCAACTTATGCTTTCAACAAACTACACGTTTTTCTACAGCAAGCAAACCCTCTACAATCTGGCTACCCTTTTTGTTTTTGGCCAACTGCAATACCACTTTCCAGCATGGCCGTAATTTCCGAATCTGAATAGCCATACTCTTTGAGTATGTCCACAGAATGCTGTCCAAAGTCTGGTGTATCTCCGCGTGGCCGAGCATCTTCTCCATCATGAAATCGTACTGGTGTCGCGACAGATTTATACACCTGACCATTATCACGGGTCACATCGACAAAAGCACCAAGATGCGCAGCCTGAGAATCCTCGACCACCTCGGCGCTGGTTAAAACCGGCGCCCAGACCAGATCAGCCGCATCGAGAATAACACCCCACTCCCGCATGCTTTTATGTGCAAAGGTTTCATCCAACAAAGCAACCAGCGCTTCTGAATTTTTACGTCGCCCAAGCTTGCTGGCAAAACGTTCATCCTCTGCATACTTCTCCAGACCAATGGCATTGGCTAATTCTACCCAGTCCTGCGGTAGCTGACGGGTTAGATAACAAAACCATTTGCCATCACCTGCCTGGAAAAAATTTGTTAGCGGTGTTGCTGCTTTTTCCCTTGGTGGCGTAGCTGCCAGCTTGCCGAACCGTAGCTGAATTGCATAGTCCGAACTCATCATATAAATACCAGAGCGCATCAGCGATGTTTCAACAAGCCGCCCCTTGCCAGTCTTTTCGCGTTCATACAGCGCACCCATTATACCGCCAAGAGTAGTCAGCCCTGTTACATGATCACCCGCCGCCGTACGCAGCGGAATTGGCTCTTCGCCTTTCGGAGTCATAATGTCGCAAGCACCAGCCCGAGACCAGAATGCGGCCATGTCAAAGCCCGGCCGGTCTCTTTCCTCGCCTTCAATGCCATAGCCAGAAACACTGGAATATATCAGCCGCGAATTTTCTTTCTTGAGGCTTTCATAGTCCAGTCCTGCCCGCTCCAGCGCGCTGGGCCGGGTATTGGTAATAAACACATCAGCTTCTCTGATCAAACGTATGAGCGCTTCAAGGCCTTCCGGCCGCGATATATCCAGCGCAATAGCGCGCTTACCGCGATTATCGAGATCGAAGAGGGGATTTCCAACATCTTCAGCTTTAGTCGGTGTTGGGAACACCCGCCATGGATCTCCCTTGGGCGACTCTACCTTAATAACCGCTGCACCCCAGTCTCTCATAATGCCACCTGCAGAAGGACCGGCAACATAGGTAGCCATTTCTACAACTTTCACTCCGCTCAACATTTTATCAGCACTCCCTTTTTATTTTTATGTTGGGACCGTCCCAAAACCTAATACCTTTATACTTTTAACTACCCTTCATACCTTTTCCAGCAGATGCACCAGACACACCGCACCAATACCAACCATATGTGCCAGTCCAATTTTGGCAGCGGGTTGTTGTCGCTGCCCGGCTTCTCCACGCAGCTGCCGAACAA
>JAHRWB010000203.1 GCA_019090385.1 Pseudomonadales bacterium
CCACTGGAGGGGTGGCAGAGCGGCCGAATGCACCGGTCTTGAAAACCGGCGTCTGTAACAGGACCGTGAGTTCGAATCTCACCCCCTCCGCCAGTTATAGCGATAGTGCTTACTAACATTGACAACATTTGACAACGTAAACTCAGGCATTTATATCCCTGACAACGATTCATCTATGGCGCATGCCGCCGCTTTGTCCATTCCTGGCAGTAAATGCCCGTACGTATCCAGTGTAATTACGATGGTTGAGTGTCCTAATCTCGATGATATTGTTTTGATATAGCAACAAAATACACTTTAAACTGCCGGTTGGATTTTTTTGCTAGGCTTTTTCTTCAGTTTCAAACCACTTATATATAACCCCAGCCAAAATAGCGCCTACAATCGGAGCTACCCAAAAAAGCCATAGTTGAGATAACGCCCAATCTCCTTGAAAGATTGCAACACCGGTGCTTCTCGCAGGGTTTACGGATGTATTTGTAACAGGAATACTTATTAGGTGAATAAGAGTAAGACCTAAGCCAATTGCTATAGGTGCAAAACCTACAGGTGCGCGTTTGTCTGTTGCTCCTAAAATAATTATTAGGAACATAAATGTCATTACTATTTCTGTGACCAGTGCGGCAATTAAGCTATATCCGCCAGGCGAGTGTTCTCCATAACCATTGGATGCAAATCCAGCAGTAACATCAAAACCCGCTTGCCCAGAAGCAATAACATACAGTATTGCTGCACCAGCTAAGCCACCGGCTACTTGTGCTGCTATATATGAGCCAAGTTCACTAGCTGGGAACCTTCCGCCTGACCAAAGTCCAACTGAAACAGCCGGGTTAAGATGGCAGCCAGATATATGGCCAATAGCAAATGCCATTGTTAACACGGTAAGTCCGAACGCTAAAGAAACGCCTAATAAGCCAATACCAACATCTGGGAATGCGGCAGCAAGAACAGCACTACCACATCCTCCAAGCACAAGCCAAAATGTTCCAATAAATTCGGCAGCTAATTTTTTTGTTAATGTCATCTCTTACTCCTTTATAGATATTAAAAAATGGTAAAGGAGGGACAGCGGTAAAGGAGGGACAGTTTACCTATATACAACAACCTGATGTATTCCTCCTGACAAAGATAGCCATATTGCTCATTCAACCCCCCTACCTCTATTGTTTTTTCGGTATACTGTCCCTCTATTTCCGCTGTCCCTCTATTTCCGGTTCTGGTCCAACGTCGCTCTCTTGGCGTACCTAACTTGTGAAGCCAAGTAAACCAACGTGAGAATTACTGCTGTCGCACCAATGATCTCTCCGAGTGCCCCAATTGCATCCCAACTCATTTATAGCCTCGCACTTGATTGTTGATATAGATAGTAAAGGGAATACAATAAATGGCATTCGTCAAATCGGCATCCGTTAGCGGATCACGCCATAACAGTGAATTATAAAGCCACAGGTATTATATCAATTTGACACTCTATCCAGGACCGTGCAGTAAAACACTCAGTCCAAACAGAATTAGATGCCGCTTCGGTAATTTAACAAATACCACGAGTACTATATCCTGCCGCTATGCAGAAACATGCCCAGACAAGACAAAAGCATATTCCTGCGGACCTTGTGGTACTCCAGAAGCTATTACTTTCATTTTCCAGCGCCCTTTTATTGGGCTCTTGATATTAACCACTTCTACGTTGTTGTTGGTATCCATCAATAAAGCACCCCCTGCACTACTGTTCATAACGTGGTGTTTACCCTGTGGATCAGTCACCATTAAATTCAGGTTATTTACCAGCGAAACACCGGGATAATCTGAATAGGCGAGTACAATACGAAGCGGATGCCCACTTGAGCGCACGCTAAAAGTGAATTCATCTGCCTGGCCTGTATGTAAGCCTATATCATCATCTAAGAAATACACCCTTAGAGGCGAGGCCGGCGCAACAATTGCATCAATGTTAACTCTGCCAAAGCCCTGTGAATTATCGCCCGCCAGGCCTGCAGGACTATATCCAGAAAGTTTATCCGCTCCGGATATTAAACTTGCTTTCAACAGCGCCGCTGAAGGAGACTCGTATCCAACCCACTCCCGAAAAAACTGTCTTAACAACGCCAGTGCACCACTGACGAGCGGAGTGGCCATGCTGGTACCGCCCATATAAAAATACTGACTGCTTTGTGGGTATGGCGCCCAACCATGGTTACTATTAGAGAGTTTCCGCGAGCGCGTTGACAACACAAATGTTCCTGGTGCAACGATATCAGGCTTAATGCGATTGTCCTGTGTCGGGCCTCTGCTGCTGAATGCGACCACCTGGTTGGGATTATCAGTCATAGGTGCTTCTGCATAGGGTGCTACAGGATAATCGGTGGGCCACCATGTTCCGTACTTTTCGCTACTAAATGTCGGGCGAAAATTCTCACATGCACCTACGGTAATACAGTTTTTTGCGGTGCCAGGAGACGTAACACTCATGGCGTTGATTACACCATCGCCATCAGCATCAGTCCCATCATTTCCCGCTGCGACTACGACACAAAAATCTTTGTGCTTCCAAACAAACTGGTCAAGCTGATGACATTGCGAATCATATTCACCTGGATTACCACCACCCCATGAATTCGAATGAATACGAGCACCTTTGGTGTATGCATACTGAAACAGAGATTTCAAATCATCAGGTATGCCCACCAGGTTAAACCGGCCATACTCCAGCTCATTGTTAAAATTTTTCCACTTCAGCTCCTGTTCAACAGCCTGAAAAACAAGTTTAGCTTCATAAGCCAATCCACGAACAAGCCCCTGGTTATCACCGACATTTTCGCTGGATTTACCTGAGCCCAAAACCGAGCCTGCAACGTGAGTACCATGACCACTGTCCAAGTCCGCAGATCCATCATCATGGCTGGCATTGTTAAGATAGCTCATGTAAGTATCCGGTATCGGGTAACTTTTCATCGCCACAACACGCCCTTTAAAATCCGCGTGCATAGTATTTTTATCGCCGGTATCTAACCCCGTATCACAAACCGCAACTATTTCACCACTTCCGTCGAGCCCTAGTGTATTGCCCAGGGCCTCTTCGGTTTGCATAATGCCCGCAGCGACATTGTTGGAGGTACGATTAAAGGCATGATCACGTATGGCGCGCACACCATGTACAGCTGACAGCTGTTGTAACAACGTTTGGCGCATTTTCGGTGAAGGTACATTTACTGTAATGGTTGCAGCACCATCATTATGAGAAAGTATTTTTAGACCCAGTTTTTTTACTTTGGATTTGGCCGCTTTCATATCAACCTTATCAAAAAACTCGATAACATATACATTGCCCAAAGAGTGTGTACGCGGAAGCTTTGCACCAGGACGACCTAGCTGGATTCGGTCTTTGTGTGAGAGGTGCCCCAACCATCTAACGTAGGGCAAGCTAACTATCTGTTTTAGTACATCCTTTTCACAACGCAGGATATAGGTAAAGGAAGAATAAGGCGCACGTAACTCTGCACCTGTGAGTTTTAATTTGCGAAGCCATTGCACCTTGATAGGTCCAATAAACTGCACAAGATAATGATGCTTCCCCGATGAAAGCCTTTTAATATTTCGATAGGATTTATGAGCGCGAGTCACTCCTGTTCCAATTATTCTTGGGTGATTCGTATCAATTTTACGATTCCCAATGTGAATATTGTACTGATCGCTGATGTCTTCAATGGGATAGTCTTTGCTGATAGCTTTCGCATCAGATTTGACTACATTCAACAGCAGGAAATTTTCGTAGCTTTCCAATACATCATATTTGGATAAAAGCTCAGCCTGTGCTTTCCTGTCACAGAATACCTTAATCGTGCGTAGCGCTTTCACAGCCTCTCCCTGTTCTGTTTGAAAGGCCTTCAGAGCCGCCAAATTCCTGACGATACTTCCTACCTGTCCAAGAGATTTTTACATCTAATATTATTGTTAGTCAACTAGCACCATTACAAAAGCACCTAAAAAAGCCGAAGCTGCCTACATGCCACTAAAGTCACTCCTTCCGTGCAGGTACGCATGACCTTACAATTTGTGGTTTTAAACTACGATTAAGCGAGACTTTACGCATTAAAACAGTTTGCGCATTAAACAGATAGAACGCTAGTCTACAAGGGTTGTAATGTGAGAAAAACAGGGGCAGTAACTGGAACTGAAGTGCGACTGGCTAAGTCTGATGAACTGGTATCCGCTACAGATACGAAGGGTGTGATTACTTTTGCAAATGAAGCTTTTTGCCGAATAGCCAAATATACATCTGACGAACTATTAGGACAGGCTCATAATTTACTGCGTCATCCCGATATGCCTTCGGCTGCGTTTAAATCTCTATGGCATACAATCCAAACAGGTGACTCGTGGTTGGGAGTAGTCAAAAACCGATGCAAAAACGGAGATCACTATTGGGTTAGTGCCCACGTCACCCCCGCATTACAAAATGGAAAAGTCGTTGGCTATGAATCGGTTAGGTCCCCTGCTTCACTGCACATAATCGCCCGAGCTGAATCATGCTACAAACGCCTGAATGAAGGGAACACACCCATTCCTCGCAGCATAATTTTAAAGCAAAAATTCGAATTATATTTGATGTTCTTCTGCATACTATTGCTACTCGGTATAGGGTTGAGCTACGCGCTTACTAACATGAGCATAATACTGGTCGTACAAGTCGCTGGTGCTAGTATTATTGGAACGCTGCCTTTTTGGTTAGCAGCCCAATTCAAATTTCGCAAGATCGCGGATAATGGACTTAAAATTATCAATGACCCATTAGCTACCTATATTTACACAGGACGAACAGATGCCTACGGGGTGGTATTATTTGCACAACTCGCGCAAAGAAAAATGCTCAAAACAGCTTTAGGACGCTTTGGGGAGTC
>JAHRWB010000204.1 GCA_019090385.1 Pseudomonadales bacterium
AGCTGCCTGCATGGAAAACGGAAAAAAGTTGGGAAACCCGCTAACAAACACTGTTCGCGATCGAAGCACGTTCCCGCACCAAATTTGCCTGATCCTGCTTTACCTAGTGGGGTTGGGAGATATCGCCGCAAAGCCCCTTCTGGCAACCCCGTGGGAACCCGAAAAGCCCATTACCATCGTTGCGCCTTCCAATCCTGGCGGTGGGTGGGATCAGACTGCTCGATACCTGCAACGCACAATCATTGCAGAAAATCTGTCCCCGGTTTCTATGGAGGTGGCGAACCATGGCGGGGCTGGCGGAACCATCGGTCTGGCTGAATTGGTGCAGCGCTACCACGGCAACCCTTATCAGTTGATGGTGAGTGGTTTTACTATGACCGGTGCCGTGCTTATGCACGGTAGCGAACAGACCCTGCTGTCAACAACCCCTATCGCAAGACTAACCAGCGAGTACCAGGCAATTGGTGTTAGGACAGACTCGCCCATTCAATCGCTACAAGACTTGCTTAAACGCTTTAAGGATGATCCCTCTAAAATCACCTGGGGTGGCGGCTCTGCAGGTAGTGCCGACCATATTTTTGCCGCCCTGCTAGCAGAAAAAATTGGCGTTGCTGCCTCTCGAATCAACTATGTAGCATTCACCGGAGGTGGTGAGGCTGCCGCAGCGCTAATGGGGGGACAGGTCACAGTAGGAGTTTCCGGTTTCGCTGAATGGGGTGGTTTAGTTGAGGCCAACCGCGTTCGTCTGTTAGCAATATCCTCGCCCCAACGTTTACCAGGATCGAACATACCCACCTTCCGTGAGTTGGGCATAGATGTTGAATTTCAGAATTGGCGAGCAATTGTTGCAGCCCCAGGGGTTTCTGACAAACAAATTATTTGGCTAACAAATATGGTTACCAACGTTCGAAATTCCCAGAGTTGGCAGGATATACTAAAACGCAACAACTGGCAGGACAGCTTTTTAACCGGTGAACCGTTTAAAAATTTTATTAGCGCTGATAGTGCCACAACCAAAGGTTTGCTAAAGCGTATGGGACTGGGCACAGCCGGGCAGGGATATGCACCTATTGGCCCTTACTTTTTTCCGATACTCATAAGTATTGGCCTTGGACTTTGCGTGCTTGTATTGCTATTTGAACATCTCCGCAAAGCACCTCTAAAAATAGCGGAAGAGAATACTGAACCACCCGCCACCACACTACCCAACTATAAACGTTTTGGCCTGGCAGCAGCGCTTTTCGTACTGTATATCCTGGGTATGCAACATTTGGGTTTTTTACTTACCACGCCGTTTTTTTTCGCAACGATGTCGCGTTTGATGGGTTCTGAGGCATTACTTCGAGATCTCGTTATCGGCGTGGTTCTGAGCTTGGCCATTGGTCTAATTTTTGAGCACCTACTCCATGTCGACATTCCCTGACAGGTCAGAATCATGAACGCCTACGAAAACCTTATGAGCACACTGATTGCAGGATTTGGTATTGCTGCCACGCCCGAAAATTTGCTGTTTGGCATTACCGGTGTAATTCTAGGTACAGCGGTAGGCGTCCTGCCCGGATTGGGACCGGCTGTGGCGATTTCATTGCTGCTCCCCTTAACCTTTGGATTAGAACCCATATCCGCATTCATAATGTTTGGTGGTATATACTATGGTGCAATGTATGGCGGCGCGATAACCGCTATCCTGGTAAATACACCCGGATGCTCGGCTTCTGCCGTATCCACTTTCGACGGACACCCCCTGGCAAAAAAAGGCCGGGCCGGTACAGCACTAATTGCAGCAATTATCGGTTCTTTTATTGGCGGCACCTTCGCAACCATCATGCTAACTTTGTTGGCTCCCGCGCTGGTAGAGCTGGCACTGGTTTTTGGCCCACCGGAATATTTTGCACTCATGTTTTTTGCGCTGACAATGGCAACATCCATCGGCAATACGGGAATGTCAAAATCTGTTTTTGCCACGCTGCTAGGCTTCGGCATAGCCATGATCGGCATCGACCTGCAAACGGGTACAGCCCGAATGACCTTAGGCATTCCCGAATTATCTAGTGGCATTAATGTTGTACTGGCGGGAATCGGGTTATTTGCCGTTGGCGAGGGCTTATGGATAGCATCAGGTGGTGGAGAAGCTCCCCCACCAATACACCGTATCAGCAAAAACCTCTGGATGTCCCCAGCGGAGTGGCTACGTTCGATAAAAGCCTGGTCCAGGGGTACCATCATCGGCTTTTTTGCAGGCATTCTTCCCGGTTCGGGCGGCACGCTAGCAACATTTATGGCCTATGGCGTGGAAAAACGTCTGTCGAATCAGCCAGAAAAATTTGGTCAGGGCGTGGTTGAAGGTGTCGCAGCCCCGGAAGCAGCCAACAATGCCGCTGCAGGCGGCAGCATGGTACCACTACTCGCATTAGGAATTCCCGGCTCTGCAACTACAGCTATTATGTTGGTGGCGTTTCAAATTTATGGTTTGCAACCAGGCCCTATGCTATTTCAGAATAGCGGAGACCTGGTTTGGGGCTTAATCGCGAGTCTGTACATTGCAAATATTTTGCTGGTCATACTTAATCTTCCCCTGGTAGGAATCTGGGCCAAACTTCTACAATTGCCCCAAGGTGTGCTGTACTCCACGGTATTGGTTTTTTCAGCGCTTGGCGCTTACAGCCTGAAAGGAAGTGTTGGAGACATAGCCATAGTTTTCGTACTGGGTGGCATGGCATTCACTTTACGAAAATACGAATACCCAGTAGCCCCGGTACTTCTGGGAATCGTTCTTGGTCCCCTCATCGAACAAGAGTTTCGTCGTGCTTTATCAATGTCCGCCGGAGATTTTTCGATATTTTTTACACGGCCTGTTTCTGTATCACTTCTGATTCTTTCGGCAATTTCCATCGGCGCAGCTATTTTGCAAAAAGACAGACGTTAAACAATTTCACAAATTACCCTAGTGCTCAGAAGGTTTTTCAAGCGTGCGTAGATGCTGAATCTTCCTAAGTAGTGCCGCCTGCTGAGAAATCTCAGCCGTTGACGCATGTCCCGTAGATTGATTATTTAGTAAATCCAATAGACCTTCGAGTCCATCCGCTGCCTGGGCGAAACGCTTCAGTTTTTCGAGTACCAGCGAGCGATCAAACAAATTCTGCGCAGAGTCTGGTGCAATGAGCAGCAACCAGTCACACAGGCGCAAGCCTTCCTCAAAATCCTGGCGTTGTAGGTAGATCATTTTCAGATTACCCAACATACGTTGCAAAATATCCCGATTACTGGAAGACGCCAGCAGTTCATCGCTAAAAGCAACGCTGCCCTGGCTGGTAATCTCCAACATCGTTCTGCAATCGTCCGTGCTCAATGGTATGCCGGCAAAGGGATCAATAATTACCGGCACCTGTTCTTCATCGAGTGGTTCAGAGCTTGACTCAGGGATTTTTTCACCGATTTTTACAAGAAAATGACCAGGAAATCCCACCCCTGCAGCTGCATAGCCCAGGTGGCGAGCTACATGAATATAAATCATAGCCAAACTGATTGGTATACCACTGCGACGTTGCAACACACGGTCGATATAAGAATTCTCAGGATCATAATAGTCATCACTATTACCGCAGAAACCCTCCTGCTCTTTCAAAAAAGTACACAAATGCGTCACGATTTCTGACACGTTTTGTTCATCTATATTTGCTATAGACCCAAAATATGTTTTTGCACGTACGCCAAGCTCACGTATTTCATTCCGGCAAGCGGCTAAATCCAGTTCAGGATTGTGTTCCGCAGAAATTATTAGTGAAGCTTCAATCAGGTCGATACCGGAATCGCCAGCTTTAAGCTGTGCTTTAAATCGCGCACGCATCGTGATTTCAGTCAAACTCAAGGTTCTCGCCTCCCAAATTTATTTCAGGTTTTTCTATGCTTATACCTAGCCGACAGTAGCATTAATCAACAGCCAACAAATCCAGTTGAGCCGCCACGCTCATGCCCAGCGTTTCTGCCTGCTCTTCAAATTCTTCCTGCCACTCTCCCCTAAGAATCAGTGGCGGCTGGAACCAGCGCCACTTTAAACCGGTAACAATGGTCTCTATCGCCCTTTTTGTACCTGTGCCATCACTCCCCGCTCGGATAAAACAGGCGACGGGCAAACCCTGTTTCTTTTCCAATACCTGATAATAACTGCGATCAAAAAAATCCTTCAGTGCACCACTCATATATGCGAGATTCTCAGTGGTTCCAAGAATAATCGCATCAGCCTTCAATACATCTTCGGGGCCCGCTTCCAGTGGTGCTCGAGCACGGCATTGAACATTTTCAATATCCTTATGTCCAGCACCTCTCAATACTGCGGCCACTAAACGAGCGGTATTTTCAGAGGGAGCATGCGCTACTATTAATAAGTGCTTTTTTATAACATCCTCTCAAGCTGATCAATAATAATTACCAACCCTAAGCCAACATTTTTTTGAACCGCCATAAGGAGATAGAGAATAATAATACGCCAAAAATGACAATCCCTAAAATATCTACCCACACATACTGAATACCATTGCCCTTAAAAAGTACCTGGTATCCAAAATCAATAAAATACCGCATGGGTGACAACAAACTCGCCAGCTCCATAGTTGCAGACATACTTTCAGGGGGTGTCATTGCACCGGAAAGAAAAAGCATTGGCATCAGAATCATGAATAACAACATCATTGCTTGGGCGATATTGCGAGCGAACACCGCAACAAGCATACCTATGGTGGAAACAGAAAAACTATACAATATCGTCACCCCATAAAATAAAAACATGTTACCTCGAATCGGCGTTCCAAACACCTGATGCACCATAATCATCAACGACACTACCGACAGGCTAACAACCACAAAAACTGTGGGAACAATCTTTGCAATAAACAGCTCCAGGGGTGTTAAGGGCGTAACCATTAGCTGATCCAGCGTGCCATACAGCTTTTCACGCACCAATGCTGCCGCTGTCAATAACATACTGACCATGGTTATGATGTTGAACATCTCCAGCAAGCTGGCAAACCAGGCTGTTTCCAGGTTTGAATTGAATTCGACCCGTGGACGCCCCTGAATGGAAGCAACACCCTGCGCACTTTGCTGCATTGCAATTATCTCCGGGCGATTTTGCAACAACTGCATATTGTAGTTCTGTGTAATGACAGAAATATAACTAATGGCCAAGAGTGCTGTGCGTGATTGCGTTCCATCGCTAATTATCTGGAACGATGCCTGTGCGTCATTTAACTGACTGGAAAACCCAGGCGGTATAATCACAACCAGACTTGCACGCCCCTGATCCAATATATTACTTATGTCCTTATCACGCTTCAGAAAAGTCACTATTTTAAAGTGTGGTTTTTGAAACTTGTAAATCAGTTCTCTACTCGCTTCACTACTATCCAGATCATAAATTGCAATGGGATAATTATTAACCTCTATGCTCATTGCATGCCCGGCAATATATATCGCACCGGAAAAGGCCCAGACTAAAATCAAGAGGATGGGAATATCTCGAGACAACTGAAGAATTTCTTTCCCTAGCATCACCCATAATCTGCGATACATTTAGCCAATCCTTTTACGCAGTAATAGCCAGCACAACAAATAGACGATGACGGTATAAATTGTCATCGCTACAAGATCCCCGGCATAATGAGAAAGCCCCAAACCTTTTAAATAGCTACCTCGGACAATTTCCATAAAGTAGGTGGCAGGCACCAAGTGCGCTATAAACTGACCCACTGCATCCATACTCGCTACCGGAGTAGTAAACCCTGAATAGTTAAATGCGGGTGTAATGGTTAATAAAAAGGTAAGCAGCATTGCTGCTAACTGTGTGCGCGTAATAATGGAAAAAAGTAAGCCGATGCCAACAGTACAAATACAATATAGAAAAGCTGCAACAGACAATACCAAAAAGCTTCCAACAAACAGCACCTTAAACTGGAAAATACTCACCACAAAAATTAGCAGATAGTCAATAAATGCGACTAATATATAAGGTGACGCTTTTCCCGCGATTATTTCCCAACGATAAATAGGTGAACAATATAAGTTAAAGATGGTCCCTTCTTCCTTTTCTCGAACGATAACCAGGGCCCCCAATATCGCAGGAAAGAGCATAAGTATGAGCACCAACAAACCCGGTACTATCATATGAATACTCTCCAGTGAAGGATTGTACCAAATACTGATATGCAAATTTATTGGCAAAACTGATTCAATATCTATCCCCTGCTGCTGCGCAAAATCCTGCCAGAAGCGCATGTTATTCATCGCATTAATCACTGTTATATAGGACAGAATTACCTCTGCCCGATTTGGGAACGACCCGTCTACGGTTATCGACACCGGCACCTGATGAGCACTCGTCAGCTCTCGTGCAAAATTTGTGGGAAGCTCAATAATTACCCTTGCACTACCCTTTTGCATGAGTTCCCTGGCCTCATCAACATCGTGTGTAACACCTATAAGGTCAAAGTATTCTGAGTGCACAAAGCTATCAATATAACTACGACTGATAATATTATTGTCATAGTCGACAAACACCACCGGCAAATTTTTAACGTCCAGGCTGAGACCATAGCCAAACAGTTGTAGCAGCATCATCGGCACAAAAAAGGCCAACCCCAGATATATGGGATCACGTAGCAGTTCTCTTGACTCCTTAAGCGCCAGCGCAAGACTTCGGCTCAACATGGCTTGTCCGCGTCGCGCAACATAAAACTGACAAAAGCCTCTTCAATAGAAAGAGGAATGATACGCAGCCGAGCCTCTATTTTTGCACTACGCAATATATTTTGCGCCTCTTGCAAAGCCTGTTCGGCTTGTAGCGACTGCCATTGAATACGCCGTCCGAAGTAAATTGCATTTTCAAATACCGGTTTAAGCAATGTGAAAGTATTAACAAAATCGCGGGAGTCCACCGTGACCAGTGGTCCACCAAACTGTTCTGCTGTTTGTTTAAGCTCTGCTGGCGTGCCGGTTGCAACCATCTTGCCTCTTTGCATAAAACCCAGGCGATCACAGTGCTCAGCTTCGTCCATATAATGGGTAGAAATCAACACGCTAACCTGCTCATGTTCGACTAGCCTGTGGACTTCCCGCCAAAATTGCCTACGCGCTATGGGGTCTACACCTGAAGTGGGTTCATCCAAAAGCAGTAAAGACGGTTTGTGTAACAGCGCACATGACAACGCCACGCGCTGCCTTATACCTAAAGGCAATGATTCAGTTTTTCTATCCAGATACATCTGCATATGGAACCGAGCGGCCAATGAAACTATTCGCTGATTACACTGCCGCCGATTTAAGCCATATAAACCGCCATAGAGTTTCAGGTTTTCAGCAACACTGAGATCACGGTACAGTGAGAAGCGCTGGGACATATAACCCAGACGATAGCGTAGATCAAAATTGTCTGAACTGACCGGTAAGCCTGCTACAGTAGCAGAACCCTGGCTGCCCGCCTGCAGTCCCATTAGCATTTTTATCAGCGTTGTTTTACCCGCGCCATTGGGACCGAGTAAACCAAAAACTTCCCCTTGCTGCACCTGCATCGAAACGTTATTAACTGCAACAAAGTCACCAAACTGACAGCTCAACCCCTTAGCCGAGATAATCGGATCTTCGCTCTGTCGTGATTGTTCTGATATTGTCGGTTCAAAGTAGTTGGCTTTGATGGGTGGCAGCCCTTCAGATGTAGAAACTCTATATACAAAAACATCCTCAAGGCTGGCAGCAACCGGCTGTACGTCCCAGGCCTGAATTCCATTGTTATTACAATAGGATTGTAATTCAGCCAAGCTTTGTTCAGATCTAGCACCGGCCTTTAAGAGAATACGACAGTAATCACCCTGCTGATCTATGGACTCTGCACCCGGCCATTGCTCAAGCACAGGCAACATTCGAGCATTTTCCAGAGCATGCACCTGAACTATCCGCCCAGCCATTTCGTCGATGAGTTCCTGGGGAGCACCACTACCAATTATCCGTGCATCATGCATAAGTGCAACCTGATGACAACGCTCAGCTTCATCCATATAAGAGGTTGTCATGAGCACAGTCACTTGCCGCTCCTGAACCAAATCATGAATGATCTGCCAGAAATCCCTTCGGGATAAAGGGTCTACACCCGTGGTTGGCTCGTCAAGAAGTAAAATGTCTGGCAAATGAATCAAGGTACAAATTAAAGCCAGTTTTTGTCGCATTCCTCCCGATAACTTACCCGCTGCCCGATTAATAAAGGGGGTCAGGCGCGTCATCTCTAATAGACGACCCCGGTTCTCCTTAAACTGCTGGACGGGTACTTGGCGCAGTTCAGCGAAAAATGAAATGTTTTCCTGAACTGAAAGCGCATCATAAAGGTTGAGCCCAATGCCCTGAGGCATATATCCTATCAGTGGCTTAACCCGCTCAGGCTGAGTAAGGCAGTCAAAACTCGCAATTGACAGTTTGCCAGCATCCGCACTCAGGACCCCTGCCAAACACTGAATGATACTCGTTTTACCTGCACCATCAGGTCCAATTAATCCAAAAATCTGCCCCTGATTCACCTCGAAAGTCACCGAGCTTGCAGCCTCAACATTCCCGTAGCGTTTGTCCAGTCCCGTTACCTGTATGATGGGTGCTTGACTCGTATCTAAGCGCATCTGTTATCTGCAATCTGCCAAAATCAATTTCAATCTATTCAGCCCTAGGGAGATTCAAGCACCACGACTGCATCAGCAGGCATGCCGGGTTTTAGGTAACCTTGGGGATTCTCCTCTATCGCCAGCTCCACCCCATAGACCAGTTTGACACGCTCTTTTTTCGTTTCGACATTTTTTGGCGTAAATTCTGCCTGCTGGGCGATTTTACTGATGCGGGCAGCAAATGCCTGATCGGGAAAAGCGTCAACATATACCTTTACCGGCTGTTGAAGCGTTAAATGGCCGATGTCTGTTTCTGGGGCGTATACTTTTAGGTACAGGCGATTGAGGTCCACCAATGTAAACAACGTTGTGCCTGGCATTATTTGTTCACCAATTTCTATATTCCGGGTGAGTACAGTGGCAGAAATCGGGCTAAGTAAGGTTAGGTCCCGCACCGATACATCCAGTTCCTCACATCTAAATTCGGCCTGCTGAACCCTACTAACGATTGCATTACGTCTTGCCTGCATACTTGTTATTCGGACATTGCCCAACTCTGCTATTTGCAGAGTTTTTTCTGCTCTAACCTGATTGGCCTCTGCTTCCAGAACTGCCTTTTTCATTACCAGCGAATTGAGTTCTGCCGTTTCCCTGACCTGACTGGATATCAGCTTTTGTTTTTCCAGTTTTTGAGCACGCTGCGTATCTTTTTCTGCCAGTAAAAGAGCCGCCCTGGCTTTCTCGAACTTCGCCGTTGCTGCACTTAATCCAGCGCCAGCCTGTTCTATTTCCAGAGTGATCACCTGACGCAACAGCTCCAACTCCGCCTCCAGCGATACTACTTCACTCTCCAGTGCAGCCTGGTTGCTTTTCCCAGCATCCGCCCTGGCGCACAAAGCATCGTTTACCAGAACCACCATTACACTGTCTTTGGTAACATTACTGCCTTCTTCCACCATGATTTGTGCAACAGTCCCCCCGACTTTGGCACTTATCGTAGTGGTTCGACCTTCAACGCGACCACTCATTTCCAATTGTTGAATATTGCTCTCTCCACAAGCTATCAACAACATGCAAAAAAATGCAATTGCATAGACCTTCATTATTACACCAACTATTTGGCTAAAACATGTCGAGGGTACTGCAGATAAACCGTAAAAGCAGTAAGGGATTACACCTCCTATACCAACACCCTAAAAATTAAAACCCCGCTTTTTACACCAAGTCGTTATGATAGAACTCACCATGGGAGATACATAAATGACATCCAGCACACAACTAAGCCAACAGATTGACGAAACACGCCGACTTGCCGTGGCAGGTATGGATATTCCCTGGCTGCTCCAGCAGTGGGTCGACAAAACACCCGACAAAGCGTTTTTTATATGGGAGCCTTCTGCCGCTCGTGACCAGGCTAAAAGCGATGAGATCGACAACACATGGTCATACAAACGCTTGCAACGAGACAGTAACGCCATGGCTACAGCATTGGCCGCACAAGGTGTTAAAGCCGGTGATTTTATTATTATCCACCTGGATAATTCCCCGGAATTTATCATTAGCTGGTTTGCCTGCGCGGCCCTTGGCGCCATAGCTGTATCGACCAATACACGTTCTGTGGCCCGGGATCTTTCCTATTTTGCCGATCACGTTAATGCTGTTGGCGCTATTACACAGCCTTCTTTTGCCCAATTAGTGGCATCCAGTTGCGTTAACTTAAAGTTTCTGGTGGTTACAGATAACGATGCAGGAGCACCGGGTAATGCCGGGCCCGAGGTAGAATATATTCCTTTTGGTGAGTGGCTAGCTACGCCAATTGCACTGCCCCCGAGAAAAACACAGCCACTGGCAGATCTCAGTGTGCAGTTTACTTCCGGCACAACTTCCCGACCCAAAGCCGTACTGTGGACCCATGCAAATGCGCTATGGGGTGGTAAAACCGGTGCTGCTCATATGCGTCTAAATCAGGATGACGTAACGCTGGTTTTTTTACCGCTATTCCACACCAATGCGCAATCCTATTCTATGCTGTCCACCTTGTGGGCTGGTGGCACCATGATTTTACAACCCAAGTATTCTGCTTCAAGATTTTGGGAAATTTCTCTGAAATATCGTTGCACCTGGTGCTCATTGATACCCTTTGCATTTAAAGCCCTGGCCAGCCAGCCCATACCCAAACACCAATACCGATTTTGGGGCGTCGGTGCTCATATTCCTAAAATAGATCGTCTTTTTGGTCTCAAGACCATAGGCTGGTGGGGCATGACTGAAACAATCACCCACGGTACAGTCACTGACCTGGATCATCCCGGACCTTCTGGCACTATGGGGCGCGCCGCGCCATCTTACGAAATTCAAATTCGATTGGAGAATGGCAAGCTCGCGGCACCTGGACAAAAAGGCAAGTTATACATACATGGCGTCCGGGGTGTCACCCTGTTCAAAGAATATTTCGGTAACCCTGAGGCCAACGAAATTGCCTTCGATGCAAACGGCTGGTTTGATACCGGGGATATCGTACGGGTTGGAGAAAGCGGGGACTTATTTTTTGCCGATCGGGATAAAGACATGTTAAAAGTCGGTGCTGAAAATGTTGCCGCGTCGGAAATTGAAAGTGTCATTATGCAAACAGGCTTAGTGAGTGAGTGCGCGGTGGTTGGACAAAAACACTATATGCTGGACGAAGTCCCTGTTGTGTTCGTAATTGCCAACCCCAAAGCACCAGATGATATTCAAAATAGAATTATCGAGCATTGCAAAAGCAACCTGGCAGACTTCAAAGTTGTAAAAGAAGTTCACATAGTAGACGAGTTGCCTCGCTCAACACTGGAAAAAATTGCCAAAAACGAACTAAGGTCACGCTTAAAAGCTATTACTAAAAACGGATAAGCGTTAATCCAGATCTCGATAGGCCGGTATTTTCCATAATACAGCCACCAGCCCTACCAGACAAAAACCTGAAACCCCCACTGTCCACTGGGGGCCAAAAATTTCTGTCAAAACGCTAATAGGATAAATACTGACCGATAAAAATGACATCTCCAACATATAAATACTCATGACACGCCCACGAAACTCATCATCCACATAGGCTTGAATCAAAACGTTTGATAAAGACATACGCGCAGCTTGCCCCAGGCCAACAATGGTCAGTAACGCCATGGACAGCCAATAATTCGTTGACATAGCAAAGGCCATCAACGACAGGCCTAATATCAGGCCACCCGCAAGCAGAACTTTGGCCCTGTTTTTATTTGGCATGGACGCCACCCAGAGAGAGCCTATCAGGGATCCTAATCCAGAAATAGAAATCAAATACCCTAAACGGTCTGGCCCTGCATCCAGTACTTGCTTGGCAAAGCCCGGTAGCAACATAAAGTAAGTTAGACTAAAAAAAACCATCAGAAAGTTAGTCGCCAGCAACATCAATATCACCGGGGTGCGAAAAACATAGACAAAGCCCGAGCTCAACTCGCTCATAATCGAACCCATGGGCCCTTGTTGTTCTATATCAGCTATGCGCACCTTGACCAGGGTGACCATTGCCAGAACATATAGGCCTGCCATCACCAGATACACCCATTTCGCGGGTTCTATATAGCCACTCCCCCCACCAAACGCGGCCACTAATCCGCCTGCTATTCCAGGCAACATCAATCTGGCAGTATTCATCCCCGAAGAACTCAGGGCAATTGCATTAGTTAGACGTGACAGCCCTACCACATCTTTAGTAAGTGCCTGTCGGGCTGGCATCATCAGATTCATGGCAACAGCCTGTAAAATACTGCCAATGAGCAAATGCGTAAAATCCAACACATCAATGTGAATCAGCCAGGCTATACCCAGCGCTATAATTACGTTAAGTATCTGGGAAATTTGGATTATTTGCTTTTTTTGCTTAACACGATCTGCAACCACACCCGCTAAGGGAGCCGCAATCAAACCTACCAGGCCGCCGACGGCGGTAACCCAGCCCAATGCCTCATAGGAGCCGGTAACTTCAAATACCAGCCACCCACGCACAAACATCTGCATGTTCATGGAGGAAAAATTACAGAATAGCGAACAAAAGAACCATCTGAAGTTCCGATCTTCAAATGCTTCAAAAGTTTTCGGCAAGCGACTAGGCTGCGGTAGTGCCCCGGGTTCCGTTTTGCTTTCAGTAGTATTCGGCGGCACTGGCATCATCATTTAGGTAGTTCATTCATTCTTAAAATTCGGGCGGCGTTTTTCGGAAAAGGCAAGAGGCCCCTCAATACTATCAGCCATACCTTGTAAATTCCGCTCCACGGCCTGGCCAAAGCGCTGGGAATCCCGGGGATCCATATGGGCACCACGATAAACCATTTCCTTGTTGTTGCTAACCGAACGTGGCCCCATATCCAGCATTCGATCTGCATAGGCAAGCGCTGTTTCCATTAACTTTTCTTTCGGTGTCACAGCCTGAGCCCAGCCAATATCATAACACCGTTGCGCATTATATTTGGTATCACCCCACATGGTCAGCTCAAGTGCACAGCCCAGTGGCATTTGTCTTGTTAACGGAGCCATCCAGGCCGCACCCGGCATATTCCAGCGCGTTTCAGCGATTCCGACTAAAGCATGCTCCGCTATAATTCTAATATCGCATTGCATTGCAACCATAAAGCCACCGGCAATAGCGAAACCATTTATTGCAGCTATGGTCGGTTTCCACAAGTTCATAGATTCTGACAAATTGACAAAACCCATGCGTCCCATACCTCTACTGGATTTTGCCTTACCGTCTTTGGCTGCCTGACGAGAATCTGATGTTTCAATTAAATCTGCACCCGCACAAAAAGCTTTATCTCCTGCGCCAGTTATAACAGCAACCCGTGCATTGCGATCATCCCGGTACGCCTCAAACACATCGGTTAACGCCCCCGCCATACCATCACCAAGTGAATTCATACGGTGGGGCCGGTTCATGGTAATCACCCAAATGCGACCATCATTTTTTTTCTCAACCAAAACGACATCGCCTTCCTGCTTTAAATCTCTACCTGTTTGTGTCATCACAATCTCCTGTTAGTTCGATTTGCAATTTCTTCTATTCCTACTTACATGCATCTATCTAATGCATATAAGTACCACCACTGACGCTGATCGTATCACCTGTTATATAGCTTGACTCCTCAGAGGCTAAAAAAGCCACAGTGTTTGCGATCTCTTCTGGTCGGCCCATTCTTCGAATGGGACCGCTACTAAAAATTGCCGGGTCATCCCGCTTAGCCATCTCAGCAAAAACAGATCTAGCCAGCGGTGTATCAATCGGGCCGGGAGCAATCGCATTCACACGAATATTCTGTTTTCCCACTTCCCCTGCTAACGATCTTGTCAAAGCCATTACCCCGGCTTTAGCGGCAGCATAGGCGGTACCCCCAGGATAAGAAATATAACCCGCTGCGGAAGCGATATTAACGATGGCTCCACCACCCGCCTTCACAATTTCGGGAACGGCCGCCCGACAGCAGTAAAAAGTACCCTTTAAATTTACATCAATTTGTATATCCCATTCTTCATCACTGAGATCTACAAGATCACGTACAATATCTGTCCCGGCATTATTAACCAAGATGTCCACGCGGCCAAAATTCTCAACCGCCGCATTCACCATAGCGACTACTTGCGCATTGTCACGCACATCAGCCTGTACACCTATTGCCTTTCGGCCAAGTTTTTCAATCGCATCAACCGTCTCAGCTATGCGTTCCTCTAACAGTTCAGCAACCACAACATCAGCTCCCGCCTGGGCCAGTCGAATAGCAATTGCTTTGCCGATTCCTTGCCCTGCTCCTGTAACAATTGCTATTTTTGATGTCAAATCCGCCATTTCTATGTCCTCACTATTATTTCATTCAAAATAAGCCAGTGCACAAATCTCTTGTGCTAAAAACATTAAACGAGCAGGCCGCCATTGCCCAGAAGTTATTTCCTACTTTTATCCGCATACCGCTAGCGATTTTGGTTCGGGCCAGGTTCTAGCACCTCCACCGCCGTTTGAAACTTGCTCAAAAGCACACATGTCAGTATCGTAACGGGGCACTCATACACGGGGCTCAATTTGTAAGTAGATTTGGCGTAGCCAATCTACTCAAGGTTCTGTGCTGGTTGAGTACAGTTTTTAGTACTGTTTTAGTGCCAAACGAACAAAAAAAACCGAGGAGTACACCCATCGATTTTGACGATACCCCAGAAGAAGCAAAATTCAGAGAGGAAGTAGCAAGCTGGTTGAATGCCAATAAGCTCTCCGAAGCAGAAAAGCAATCCCGGGATATAAACGAGCAAGCCAAACTGTGGGCAAAGAGAAAGTATGATGCCGGATGGGCCTGCCTGCGTTGGCCAAAACAATATGGCGGCCGCGATAGCAGCGCCATTGAACAGGTAATTTGGGGCCAGGAAGAGTCTAAAATCAAGCCACCCGCCACCATGTTATTCATGGTTGGACAAGGCATGGGTGGGCCCACCATGATGACCTGGGCAACAGAAGAGCAGAAAAAAAGACATATACCAAAGATGGCCAGTGGTGAAGAAGTATGGTGCCAGCTGTTCAGTGAACCTGCCGGAGGCTCCGACCTTGCGGCACTGCGTACTCAAGCGGTACCGGACGGTGATGACTGGATCATTAATGGTCAAAAAATATGGACCTCAATGGCCCAGTATGCAGACTACGGCATTCTGGTTTTAAGGACCGACCCCAATGTACCCAAGCACAAGGGTCTGACCTACTTTTACATTGATATGAAATCCCCCGGCATCGAAATTAAACCCATAAAACAAATGTCTGGTACATCAGGGTTCAACGAGGTGTTTTTTACTGACGTGCGCATACCCGACTCGCAGCGCTTGGGTGAAGTGGGCCAGGGCTGGCAGGTTGCACTTACTACTCTGATGAATGAACGCGCCTCCATTGGCAGCGGAGGCGGCTCCGTTGGCGTTAAGACGCTAATGAAACTTGCCAGCGAAGTTTATATCGATAATAAACCCGCCATCGAAAATGCCAATGTTCGGGCTAATCTGGCCAACTGGTATGTGCAGGAAGCCGGTCTTAGATATACTGGAATGCGATCGGTATCGGCTCTATCCAGAGGCGACGTACCCGGCCCGGAGAACAGCATTGGAAAACTGGTCGCTGCCAGTAAAAGCCAGGATCTATCTTCCTTTGCAATAGATCTGATGGAACAGGCTGGCATTGAATGGTCCCCCAGTGTCAGCGGCGAACTCGGTATGTTCCAGGCTAGTTATATGAGTGTCCCCGGTTTCAGAATTGCTGGCGGCACAGACGAAATAATGCAAAACATCATTGCCGAGCGCGTGCTGGGCATGCCCCAGGAACCCAGATTAGATAAAGGCATACCGTTTACCGAGGTACCTACCTCTCCGGGGAAATAAATCATCCTTGGTTGAAGTGCCAGATAACGGGAGAAGTGCTTACCTGCACCTCCTGGAGCCTGACTGATGAGTAAACTGACTGAGGTATAACCTACCTGGCAATTACTCGAATGCCGGCAATACTTCATTGATAAATAGTCGGGTCTGCTCCAACATTTGTTTTTCTCCAGTGGCAATGGGTAACATAACCAACTTGGAGCAGCCATTATCTATATATTCGTTAATGCGCTGTACAATAGCCGCGCCATCCCCAACTACAATCAGATTTTGAGGATCTTTTTTTAGTCGTGCATTGAGCCCTTCCGATTTTTCCTGATCGGCAAGCTCTGCAGGTTTACCAAAGCGAAAAGAAAAAGTTGCACCATAGTGATCGTCATCTATGCTGCGACCCGTATCTTGCAATGCCCGCTTAATGCCCTGGATCATAATGCCTGCCTGTTTCGGCGAATCCAGCCCGCCCAGCCAACCGGTGCCATATTGGGCAGTACGGCGCATAGCAACCTCACTGGACCCCCCTATCCAAAGGGGTATCTTTGCATTAGCCGGTTTTGGCGCAATAGACACGCCAGAATATTGGAAAAATTCACCCGAAAATTTAACATCATCTTCCTGCCACAAGCGCTGTATCAAAGCCAGCGCCTCGTTGGCTTTCTTACCCCTGCCCTTAGTGGACACGCCACGGGCGACAAAATCCTTGCTTTTGGAACTACCCAGACCAAAAGCTGGCAATAATCGCCCGTTGCTGAGCATATCTATAGTGGCACACTGTTTAGCTACCAACACCGGGTCACGTAATGCAATAGAAGCGACATTCATGCCAAAACGGATTTTTTCTGTTGCCCCCGCTATGGCAGCCATGGCCGAAAAACACTCGAGGATCGGCTCTTTCGAAACCAGTCTGTCGGTTTGCCATATGGAATTTACTTTGCCCATCTCACACTGCTCTACCCAGCGCCAGTAACCACGCGCATCCTCAAAAGGAAACCTTGAAATGCCTATACCAATACCAATTGCCACATATCACCTCTGCATTACCCGCAAACTACCTCAAAGCACCTGGCAGCAGCCCCTAATTTCAAACAGACCTGCTACACAGCCTCGCCCTTAGCCTATAGTTTACTCAATACAGGACTGCGTGCCATGCATCCTGATATTTCATATCAGACAATACGTGATTTTAAAAATATGCTGAGTTACTCTGCTAATAGACAACGGTTGCTGGAAAATCTGCGCTTATCCGCTCTGATAATCAAATGTATCGACGACAAGAGTCCCAAATAATAAGAAGATTCTCCCCTCACTCATCTTTTAGGAATAAAAATCATGACGAGTTCAGTCAGCCCAGCCCTTAAAGGTTTACGCATCGTAGATATGACAACCAATCTGGCAGGCCCTTTTTGTGGCCAAATGCTGGGCGATTTTGGCGCGGAGGTTATTAAGCTGGAGTCACCCTTAACCAAGGGAGATATGACCCGAAAAATCGGCCCAAAGAAGAACGATACCGTTAGTTGGCATTTTATGAACGTTAACCGCAATAAACAGAGCATTGCCGTAGACATTGCAAAACCCGAAGGTAAAGAGATCTTTCTGAAGCTATTGGCAAGTACCGATGTGCTCATTGAAAACACAAAAACAGGCTCCCTGGAGAAATTTGGCGTAGGATACGAACAGTGCCTGAAGGATAAATTTCCCCAGCTCATTCATTGTGCCATCAGCGGTTTCGGACGTACCGGTCCCTATGCAAAATTCCCCGGTTACGACCCGGTTGGGCAAGCTTATGGAGGACTGATGAGTCTCAATGGTGCTGTGGATGGAGATCCAACTCGCTGCGCATTCTATATCAGTGATTTATCAACCGGCTTACATGCCACCATTGGCATCCTGTTGGCACTTTATGAGCGAGACAAATCAGGCCTTGGTCAATTTATCGATCTGTCTCTGGTAGACTGCACCCAGGTATTACAACAACAGTTTGTCAGCCACTGGTTGGGCGGCGGCGATGACTATAAACCTGCCCGCACAGGCAACCTGTATGCTGGGGCCAGCCCGGCGGGAATGTTCGAAACGCAAGATGGACATATTACAATTCTGGCTGCAAAACGGCCGCATTTCATCAAGTTATGTCAATCCATTGGCCGCCCGGAACTCATAACTGACGAGCGTTTCTCATCGCTTAAAGCCCGTATCAAGAATCATACATCTCTTAAGTCCGAGCTTGAATCCAGTTTTAAGAATTTTGCTGCTGAAGCGCTGGCCGAACAACTGCTAAGCAGCGGCGTACCAGCAGCTCCCATACTCGATATCCCCCAGGCAATGCATCACAAACAGGCCCAGGCCCGGGAAATGTTGATAGATAAAGACGGCTACAGAGGACAGGGTTTCGCCATAAAAATGAGCCGCACACCCGCCAAAATATCTTGCTCAGCGCCTCGGTTCGGGGAACACAATCGCAATGTACTACTCGGCCTGGGGCTCACTGAATCAGAAATTGCTGCGCTTGAAGACAATCAGGTGATAGCTGGCGCTCCTTCCTCATGAATCGCTGAAAAACTCGCCGCTACACATACTCGCCTGGCAACTATCAAACATCTGCCATCGCCAGGCGCCCCTGCTCCAGCCACTGGAGAAATTCCCTGTCATACTTCTGCATCAATTCAGCATACAGTTTAAGCTCCCGCTCACCCAGCTTATCCTGCCATTGGCCAATGCCACCTTTATTGAAAAACCGCGCATTTTCACGCCAAATACCTTTATGCGCATTCGGCGCCAACAAATCGGCATTTTGCTTCATGTTTTCAAACTGGGCGGCTTCAACCAGTTTTGGAAAAACTTCTGCAGGTACCTGAATTTGTAAATAGTCCGCCAGACGTTGCATCTCCCGCTCAAGGTCCTCGCGCATATCCGCATAATGCATAAACAAAATGTTAGGCAAATGGCGGTATTCCCAAAAACTCTGAAGATGATGCACTACGGATCTCGATGTGGGGTCAAATGTAGTTTCTGCCGCAGTTTCAGCACGTATCCAGGCGCAAAACTGATCACGCATATCTGTCGGCATACTATCGGTTTTGCTATTTACATCTCTGTGATCTACCTCCGCAGTCGTGCTTGAATCTTTTTGAGGTGGAGATGCCATTTCACCAGCATTCTTCTTGATTAAATTAGCGAACTCTGGAGAGGTATTTTTCCGATGGTTGTCCATGGAGAAAAAAGCGTCCCGGGGGTCTCTGCCAACCACGATATATCTGACATTTTCATAATAAGGCAGCCCATCCAATGGCGTATGGGTCTTAATAAAGCGACGATGATTTTGCGCCTCATATGTGGCCAACACATCAGCAATAGGCACTGTCTTGAGATCAACCCAGGGCGTATAATCGCTTAGGCGCTGATCAAATTCGCTGGTTTGAAAAACCAGCAAGGCACAGATCATTTGTGTCCATGTTGTACCGGCCTTGGGCGGGGTAGAAATAATAATATCGTTATCCCTCGGCTTAAAATCGTCCCAGCGAGTACTGTCTATAACGAAATTACGATAGGTGCCAAGCTTTTTGGGCTGCTTATGTTGATTCATTCTGGAATTCCTTATCTAGGACAGGGCAGCATTAATAATGCATGAACTACCATAAAATACCACTTTGCCGATTCTGGCAGTCTATCCGCTCTGGCAGTCTATCCGCTCTGGCAGTCTATCCGCTCTGGCAGTTTTCGATTATATTCACAATCTAACCAACCACTAAAAGGGAAAACTGCTATGTCGAAAAAGAGATTAAGCCAACTCAGCCGCTCCATCGAGGGCAAGGTGGCTTTGGTAACTGGTTCTGCCAGCGGCATGGGCCGTGCAACGGCTAATCTGTTTTCTGACGAGGGGGCCAAGGTCGCCATCATTGACAGGAACGCCAGCGGTGTAGAAGAAAGCGTAAAAGAAATCACCGATGCTGGTGGAATAGCCAAAGGTTGGGTACTCGATCTGACCAATGCAGACGAGATTCCGCGCGTTATTGAGGAGATTGTCGCTGAATTTGGTGGGCTGGATATACTCATCAACAACGCCGGCATCGGCGCTTCAGCCAGAATACAAAGTAGTCGCTTTGAAGCTGTCTGGGATAAATGTTTCGCCGTCAATCTCACCGCACTGCACAGAACTATTCGTGCTGCGCTGCCTCATCTGCAAAAAAGTGGTGAAGGCCGTATTGTGAATATTGCCTCTACCGAAGCCTTTGGTGGCAGTGCATTTGCCAGTCCATATGCTGCCGCAAAACATGGGGTTGTCGGTCTCACTCGCGCCCTGGCAGTGGAACTGGGAACCCAGGGAGTAACAGTCAACTGCATTTGCCCGGGTGCCATCCATACTGGGCTGACAAAGGTTATATCTGACAAACACAAAGACAAATTTGCCCATCGCCGGGTACCCGTAAAACGATACGGACTAGCAGAAGAGATAGCCCACGGCGTTTTCACCTTTGTGGTTCCCGGTGCATCCTACATTAATGGGGCCACTTTAATGGTGGATGGTGGCTTCTCAATCCAGAATAACGGTAGTTCTGTAATGCCTGAATAATCTCCAAGACATCCTCAACTCAGTAACAGATCTGTAAAAAACATGAAGGTCTTTCTGCACACCTGCTACTGATCTGTTACTGGAGATGAATTATTTTGGTGGTGTATGACCGTAAATATCACCACGGTATGTCTCAGATTGATGTGTTGCCGGACGACCACCCCAGCCCAATTCAAACATCCATCCTGAGGGGTTCATAATATAGAAGGAATACATATGGTCATTAGAATGCTTACCCAGCTTCATGCCAATTGGTACCTCTTTCTTCTCCACAATCTCATGGGATAACCCAATGTCATCAAACTCCTGGTATTCAAGCATAATGTGATTGAGCCGCTTTTGGCTAGGTAATCCGAATGCCAGGGTATGATCACGGCTATTACAATGCAGAAACAGAATTTCGAAGGGCTTGTCCTGGCCTGGTATCGGTATCTGATACTCTATGCTGCCTCGCATACCCAGTAATTTGTAAAACTCATAGGTCTTATCGAGACCGACGGTTTCACTCAGTAGCACATGCCCCAGGCCACCATCCCCGGTTGTAAATCCACCATGCATTCGGCGCCCGGGATAAAAAGGCATATTCGGCTGGATATGTGGACCATGAAATATTTCCAGCGGTGTACCACTGGGATCTTTCAACTTGAGTATTTCAAGGACATGACGCTCCATGGCTTCTTCACGTGAACCAATGGTAAAACTGATGTCAGCCTGCGTAAGCTTTTCTTGCATCTCACGAAATTCTTCTACACCCGCCACCCTGAAACCCAGATAGTTCAGATCATCCGTTCCATCTTCATCCACTATCAGGCGATGGTGCCAATTATCCAGGCGCACATAACAGCGCCCGGCCTCTTCTGCATCCACTACTTCCGCCCCAAGAATGCCGGCAGCATATTTTTTCCAATCGGCCAGGCTCTTTACGCCAAGCCCTATATATCCCAGTTCTGTAATACCAACCATGTCTATACCCCAAATATTGTTAATCCGACTGGAGAATATCCCAGAAATCGAAGGACTAACAGCCTTCATATAAATTGTCCTGGCTAGCACTTTGATGATACTTTCTTAAAACAATGCCTACTCATGCCTGACAATGTCTGGCATTGCCTGGCAAGGACAATGGAAACCAAGATATGACACTCTTACGAATTTTTAAATACGTGTTGCTTATCAGCCTGGCAATTACTCACTCACATGTATTGGCAAAATCCGCTAGCGATGCAGATGAGCGCTCACTCCGACGCCCTAATATTCTTCTTATCGTGGCGGATGATCTGGGGTTTTCAGATCTAGGGCCTTTTGGCGGCGAGATTCCAACACCGGCGTTAGACAAGCTGGCACAGACAGGTATGCGCCTGGCCAGTTTTTATACTGCCCCTACTTGTTCACCAGCGCGTTCCATGTTGTTTTCCGGCGTTGACAATCACCTGGCAGGCATAGGCACCATGGCGGAGGTGTTAGATAGATATCCAGCATTGCAAAATAAACCCGGCTATGAAGGCTATCTGAGCAAGAACGTACTATCCATGCCAGATGTATTGCGCAGGAATGGATATCGTACCTACATGGCAGGCAAGTGGCATCTTGGAGAGAACCGCGGGCACTGGCCTGTTGATCGTGGTTTCGATAAGAGCTTTGCCTTGCTCAATGCCGGCGCCAGTCATTTCAACAACCCGCTGCAATTATTTCCACCTGCAGGAAAACTGTCCGAGGACAAAGTTACCTATGTCGAAAATGATAAAGTGGTCCCTCTTCAGGACGATTTTTACTCATCAAAAGACTTTGCCGATAAATTAATTCAATATCTGGGTGAGCACCAATCAGACAAACCTTTTTTTGCGTACTTACCTTTTACTGCACCTCACGACCCACTGCATTCACCCAAAAGTTGGTCTGACAAATTTAAGGGCGACTATGACGGTGGTTATGACCAGCTACAACAACAACGCCTGGCATCCCTGATAAAGCACGGTTTTTTCCCAGCAACTATTCAAGCTGCACAGCGCATGCCCCATGTCCAGGCATGGGACAGCCTGGACAAAGAAACACGCGAACGGGAATCCCGAAAAATGGAAATATACGCGGGTATGATCGCCAATATGGATCATCAAATTGGGCGGGTACTTGCACTCCTGAAGGATAGAGCCCTGTATGACAATACCCTCATCGTTTTTTTCTCAGACAATGGTGCCAATGGAAACCAGTACGAACGCTACCCCCGTACCCAACCAAACTGGCTAGCAGAGAATTTTGACAATGCCCAGGATAACTGGGGCAATAAAAACTCGCGAATATCTCTTGGAGCAGGATGGGCCCATGCCAGCATGACACCATTTCGATTGCTAAAGTTTTTTACCACTGAGGGGGGCATTCGCTCTCCGATGATAGTCTCTGGACCAGGTGTCA
>JAHRWB010000205.1 GCA_019090385.1 Pseudomonadales bacterium
GAGGCAGTTTCCGAGGGCACAAGCAGAATGCTAAACTTGCTGGAAAAACATGATCCAGACTCGGCAAACTACCTGGCGACATTTTCTTTCGCTCTGGCCCGAGTAGCCTATGCTGATGGTGTGGTCAGGGACAGCGAGCGAGATGAAATGCGTCGTATTCTGCACGAGGTGGCAAAATTGGAAGTTGCCGAAGTGGAGTTCATCATGGAAATGTCGATGATGCAGAAGCGAGCCAGTTCAGGCCTGGGCAATCGTATGGAGAATCCGGCATTGGATAAAGATCGTGCCGAGCATTTCCTGAATTCACTGTATGCTATTGCAAGGGCTGATGGCACCGCAACCAGTCAGGAAATTGTAGAAATAGAGGCTATCGCCATGGAATTTGGGTTGATGACACATGGCAGTTGATGGGAGCGAACCGACAGGCCAAGGTCGCGATCACCGACTACCTTGTAGGGTATTCCACTCAGATTTGGCTTCCATCAGAATTGTCGAGATCTACACCTGATCATCTCTTTTTTTTAAAGGCTAAGCAGCCTTTTGCCTGGCTTCCCATAAATCGAATTCAGCCTGCATTCGAACCCACATTTCTGCCGTTGTACCAAAGACTGATTCAAGAATGATTGCGATGGATGGTGAGTAGCCTATATTGAACGTTAAGCGCTATCGCGCGCTTCCACAAAAAAACTGGGCCACTACGTACTCAGTAACTCCAACATAGAAATTTGGATTAGCCAAAGGCAGCTAATGCTTTACGAATTAAAAACAGTCGGCATGAATGACTTGTTAGTGAACATGTTTATCTGTTTCTAGCTTCAATAACTGTATCAGGTGCGTCTTGCCAGTTTATTGATTTAGAAAATGATGAGAAAAAACCGGTCTGCATATTATTATAACTTTGTGTTCCTGCTACTTTTCCATTAACTAGCCAAGTATTTATGTAATCATCAACCATGCCACCAGTTTCACAATATTGCCATGCTTCTTTCTGGCCTATAAATTGCCTGTTTCCAGGCGCACCTAATATTGCTATTAATTATTTTTTAGACATGCCTGGCTCAAGTAGAATAGAGTCTTTCATCAGCTGGTTTGCGCAGGATGCAAGCATTAATGTACTAACAATTATTAGAATCGTGTATCTCATTAGATTTGTCCTTTGCATCACTAACGCTTTTGTTAAGCTCTGAAGTATTGCAAAAATTCTTCAGAGGGTTCTCGGTCAGAGTAGATATATACAGAATTACCTATCGGGTCTATAACAGAAAAACCTCTATCTCCCCAAAGGTGATCCTCCAGTGGCATAGCCTCAGACAAGCCAGCTTCCATAAAACGCTTATACTCTGCATCAACATCATCGACTGCAAAATTTAATGTTACTCCAGCTCCAGAATAAGTAGGCATATCACCTTGGGGCTCCATAAATTGAATGCTTGCTCCTTGTGTTCCAATATCCATATTAATATACCAGCCACAATCAAAAGTAATTTTTGCATCAAGGTATTTCTGATAAAACTCCCTGCAAGCAGAAACATCTGTTGTACAAAAACATGAGGATAATTGGTTAACTTTCATAATCTCTCCCTAATGGTTAACAGTGAATTATAAAGCCACAGGCACTATATCGCTTTGACAAACTATCCCAGGACGTGCAGCAAAGCTGCTATAAGTTATTACCTTTAAAAACAGGAGTCCAGCAGGAAAATGCCTGGCTCAAGAGTGCTCTCGAAAAGAAAAGGGGGCTGCCGGAAAAACTGGATCAACGCTGAATCAAATTGGCTATTTGAAAAAATAGATCATGATGTTAGTATAAATGGGTCTGTGTGACTGGCGAATTGAGGTGGGTCACCACCGTGGAGCACAGATGTTCTTTTTGAGCCGATCGCCTGGGCAACTTCCATACTTAATTATAGGAGGCAGCCCATGCCCGATTATCGCAGCTCTCTCAAAGGCTCTGATCCTGCAATATATAATGCGCTAGTAGCCGAAGAACAACGACAGCAGGATGGCATCGAGCTTATTCCGTCTGAAAATTACACCTATCCTGAAGTGCTGGAACTACTCGGCTCCATTTTCACCAACAAGTATTCGGAAGGTTATCCCGGTAAGCGCTACTACGGTGGCCAAGAAAATACAGATCTCATTGAGAATCTCGCTCGCGCGAGAGCCACGCAGGTATTCCGGGGGGAACACGCAAACGTGCAGCCGCTATCCGGTTCAGCTATGAACCAAGCGGTCTACCTAGCACTATTGGAGCCCGGTGACCGTATCTTGGCAATGGACCTTTCCCACGGAGGACACCTAACACATGGTGCTCCTGTATCTCATATGGGACGAATTTTTGATTTTTCTCGCTATAAAACTTTGCCCAATTCTGGTGCAATTGATTACGACCATGTGCGTGATATGGCATTGCAACATAGACCCAAGTTACTACTATGTGGCTATTCCTCATACCCCCGAGATTTGGATTATGAGGCGTTTCAATCAATTGCTGATGAAGTAGATGCCTATACTATGGCCGATATTTCGCACTATGGAGGTTTGGTCGCTGGTAACGCCATGCCCAATCCACTGGATTTCGGTTTTGATGTAATAACAACGACTACCCACAAATCACTTCGTGGACCCAGAGGCGGTCTTATTGTTTGTAAACAACAGCATGCAAAAGCAATTGATAGCTCTGTATTTCCGGGCCTTCAGGGCGGCCCCCATATGAACCAGGTAGCCGCAACAGCATTTACCCTTCATAAGGCTGCACAGCCTGAATTTACCGAATATTGTGACTTAGTTCTTTCTAACGCCCAAGCTCTAGCGCGAACACTTAAAGTAGAGGGTATAACATTGGTTACTGGAGGCACAAGTAATCATCTGTTGGTATTGGATACTATTGATAGTTTTGGGCTAGACGGTCGAGATACGCAGAATTTGTTGGATGAAGTAGGAATTACAACGAACAAACAAGTTATTCCAGACGACCCGCTACCCCCATTCAGGCCCAGTGGTGTTCGCATTGGTACTCCCGCCGCCACGAGCAGGGGTATGAACAACGATGACATGGAGAGGATTGCAAAATGGACAGTAGCCGCACTTCGTTGTCACAGCGATAGATCGTCTATCGCTTCGATTAAACGCGAGGTTCTTGACTTTTGTCGTTCCTACCCGGTGCCAGGTATTGGCTAAATAGAGCTTACTCTTTAGCCTAGAATACATGTTCCCCTGAGGGGTATCACAGTTGTGCCGCAATGATTACAAGGGTTGGTGTACATATATGTTAAATTCTGCGCTTTCTGCCTGACCTTTGAGATTTTCCGGCACAAAAAAATACAGAGTAGCGCGCAAGGGATCGCATCGCGATAGTGAAGTGTACCCCTATAGTTGGACAGTGCTATAAGTGTCTCTCATTTGTTCACGCAGCCTTCCGAGGATAGGAACTATTAAAGTGCTCTTGGAGAAATTGTCTGAGTACTGGAATCGAAGCTTCTGGATTTACCGGGCTGGATATTGTTGAAAATTGGCTGGATGCAGAAGGCTCGCAAGTGGTGTGTGGACAAAGTGGCAAGTGGTGGGAAGGGGATCTCGAATATCCGGGTTAACGCCGTCTGCCCCGGTCCTGTTGGCACCGCTTTGCTGCAATCCGCCATAGGGGAAAACGATATGGCATGCACCCACGGAAAAAATGACTCTTCTCCGCCGCTTTGGCGAGCCAGGGGAAATAGGCAACGCAGCTGTATGGCTGTGCTCTGATCAGGCTTCGTACCTGACTGGTGTGGCTTTATCGGTAGACGGAGGCATGTCAGCAGCTTGATTTATGATTAATAATAGTTATTAGTCAATATGTTATGAGTGGTGTATAAAGCATTTTCACTTACGGAAGACGCGCTTCAAAAGGCTATTTGTTAAAGACTGCCTGCCTGTTAGTTTTCCAGGTTTATTCGCCAAGCGACTTGAGTATGGTTTCTCCGGTTGCTTTTCGCATGGCGGCTTTAACTTCCGCAAAAGCTTTGGCATCCAGTTTTTGCAATCGCTTAGCCTGTTCCATAGCCCTTTCGTTCAGAGCATCTGGATCAACAGTCTCGTCAAGAAAGCCCGCATTCACAGCATCTTCTGGGGTATATAAGGTCGCATTCATGGTTGCTTGAGTGAGATGACGATTGTCTATCCGATCGCGAGCCAGCTCCTGGCCAAAGACCGGTAGTCCCAGACCGATTGACGTTTCATTCAAGCCAATCCGGAAATCGCCTGAAGCGCCAATTCGGTAATCCCCTGTTAGCATCAGCAAAGCGCCTGCCGCTATGGCATGGCCGGAACAAGCTATAACTACAGGTAGGGGATACAGATAGGTCTTTAACAGCATTCGACCTCCGCCATTGACCATCGCCGCTTGATCTGCGAGCGTACCATTGATGACCTTCAGGTCGAAACCCGCGCATAACAATCCTGGTCGCCCTTTAATAATGACAACCTCAGCTTCTTCGCTAGCGCGATCCAGGTTGTCCGACAAGGCTTTGCTCATAGATACATTCAGTGCATTGGCCTTGCCGTCGTCCATGGTTAAACTCGCGATGCCGTCTTCTAATTGATAGTGCACATAGGTGGTCATTTCCTGGCCCTCTGTTTCTTGGTTCTCGGATTCATAGTTCTCTGTTTCATACTTTTCCGAAGTGTATTGGCGCTTCAATTTCGAGATAACTTTTTTGATGAACAGACGGTATTAATCACCGATGCTTAAAATTTTTCACCGAAAGGCCTTAAATCAAGTTCAAATGTCCATGCATCCCTGGCCTGATTATGTAGGTGAAAATAGGTCTCGCCAATAGAAGATGGCTTCATCAGGGTATCAGCGGGTAAGGCATTGGGATCGCCCCCTGCGGCCGCAATTCTGTCTCTGACAAAGGCCGTATCGACACCTGCGTCGATGATCAGATGTGCAACATGGATGTTTTCAGGGCCAAGCTCGCGGGCCATGCTTTGGGCTAATGCACGCAAGCCAAATTTACCTGCCGCAAATGCAGCATAACCACTGCCACCTCGTAGACTTGCCGTAGCACCAGTAAAGAAGATCGATCCTTTACCACGGGGCACCATATATTTCGCCGCCTCTCTTCCGACAAGAAAGCCTGACAGACAAGCCATTTCCCATACTTTTCGAAATACTCGCGACGTGGTTTCTCTTATCGGGAAATTTACGTTACCGCCAATGTTGTGAAGCACTAAGCTGATAGGACCAAGATCATTTTCAATTTGTGCAAAACGTTCAATAACGGCCTCTTCATCCCGAGCGTCCATAGAATACCCATACGCCTCGCCACCTCCCTGCTCTATTTCTGCCACGAGCGGCTCCAGCTTCTCGCCGTTGCGACGTGCCATACATACTAAATAGCCATCCTGCGCAAACCTCCGCGCCACTTCACTACCTATGTAGTCGCCAGCACCTGCGATAAAAACAATGGGTTTAGTCATCCTGGTCTACCTTTTCTTTAGAACGTATACCGTCAGTTAACATTCTCTCTTTAGCCTATATTCGGAACCCTGCCTGGCTCACTTGTTCAGGATTTATATGTCCACCGTCAGGGTCTCGATCAGTCAGCGACTTTATGGATTTGAGCTATCCGAACCCTCACAGCCTAATAGGGTTAAAGCTTTTATGCTTCATTTTTTTAATTTAGCCACAAGGTATTATTATGCAGCTGATTGATTTCACGATAGAATCTCAAACTGAATATTTCTGCCAGGTAAATCTTTCAACCGACGGAGAACAACATGTTAAAACTCCATCACGCGCCAAACTCCCGAGCTGGACGCATCGTTTGGTTACTTGAAGAACTAGGCCTTGAGTACGACATCAACAAGATGGCCTTCAACCCGAAAGGTCTCAAATCTGACCAACACCGGGCCAGACATCCTTTGGGACGAGTTCCAGTTTTGGAAGACGGTGACGTCACCCTTTACGAATCCGGAGCTATTGTCGAATATATCATCGCTCGGCATTCCGACGGAGCTCTAAAACCAGCTGTTGACTCCCCCCTGTTTCCTCTATATTTACAGTGGTTTCACTATTGTGAAGGGATGATCATGCCACCGGTCAATACTATCGTAGTACAAACCATATTATTACCCCCTGAACGGCGGGATAATGAGGTATTAGCTCAGGCCCAGCGTCTACTCAGTAAAGCACTAAGTCCTGTTAACGAAGCACTGGAAGGCAAGGAATATTTAATTGGCGAGTTTTCAGCAGCTGACATTATGCTCGGACACGCCTGTTTCATGGGCCGACGCCTGGGTTGTGTCGGCGACGACATGGTTCATTTAAATGCTTATATAAACAGGCTTGAGGCACGACCTGCTTTTAAAACTGGGATTGATATGTGATCTTTATTGCTGGTGGCAGGCAAAATGGAAGTCCTGACAATTTACCTTATATTCGAAAACCAGCTATCTATTGCTAATTAAAATGCCGTTAGGTAATTTGTCACGCGGCATGTTCGGTTTTCCTCAAAAAAACTGGTTTGCAAATTTTATGTACGAAGCGAAATCCTGATTGATTA
>JAHRWB010000206.1 GCA_019090385.1 Pseudomonadales bacterium
TAATCCCTAAAGTAGTTATAAAATAGTCACTCGCCGAGACCATTTCGGCCACCTGTCTGCTGATATGGCGCAAGCTCTACTAGTATCGATTGCGGCACCGATTCTGCTGACGAAATCAAATCGCGATGGTTCCCCTAACCCTCTACACCAATTGTGGTGTGATTGTGGCTCTTTCATGGTGCGTTCGTGATGGAATCGTGGTGATTTCCTGGTGAGTGCCTGGTGCTTTCATCAGAAATCAAGGATATGCACCCGCGTGTACCCTCGATTTATTCCGATACCAGTGCGTGCTCAATCGCTCTGAAGCAGCATATTGGAATTTAAGACCATGACAGAGTAATCTCTCTAGTTGGGCTATCGATGAATTACTGAGTTTGAGTATATAGTATTGCTTTGTCTCCTAGCGGGTGCAGCAATGTCGACGGAAGAAGAAGTACTGGATCTAATCGGTCAACTCGCGAAAAGAGATTCTCGTGAGCTTACGCCCGCCCCCTATAAGGCATCTTTTATTGCGGGGTTGAACTACCTCCGGGGTGATCATAATAGGGCACTGCCCCTATCTGTAAAATACCTGACCGAGCAACTTTCCCCAATTCTCGAACGTTTCACTATTGAGGCCCGCATACAAAGTCTGGGAGAGCAACTGGAGAAAGCCCTTGCGCTGGGTTACCAGAATCTTCCTGGTACGACAGACACCACCTCAATCATCAGTCCTGCTCAAATGGTGCAATCTGGATTGCACCACATGCAGCTACCCAGATTAAATCAGGGTAACCGCATATCACAATCCGAAGTGTATGCAGCACTTACACTGGCTCTGTGTAACCAGGCAATGGAATTGACTCCTGCAAACAATCAAACTCTACGTGCAGATAGGCTGATTAATGCGGCACAGGAGGCTCTTGGGCTTGCCCAGGCACGGCAACCAAGAAAACCCGCTAAAAAATCAGACCCATCCGACAATAAATCAGAGCTTGTGAACGAAGCGCTGGCACAGTTCATCAAAAACAGGACGGAAAAGACTTCCAAACATACGATACTAGAATTCATAGAAATGTATGAGCCGCTCATTCGAGCGGGCGTTAAAATTGATCGCAATTCCAGCCCTGACAAGTACATCGAACCCCTCAAAAAGCGTATTCAACGCCTTATTCAAAAATAACGATCAAACAAGCACGCAATAGTCCAGACAAAATCCGCTAACACAGCCCCAGGGACATAGTAGCGACGTCCCCACTTGCATGAACCAAGGTAGTACATTACTCCGATCTACGTGCTAAATTTCTCACCAGAACACAGCGATTGCGGGTTAGGTCGATGAATTATCATCAGAATAGGAAAGGAGATACTCCCATCTCTTTAAGTGGATGGGTACGCCAGGAACGGGCTTGTTCTCTTCTAAGCATGTCTGCTCGTGCTAAAAAATACCAGCGTGAAAGCAGGCAAAGTTCGCAGAATACATTATGTTCCTGAAAAAAACAGAACTTGGCGAGGTGAGTGGCTGCCACACCCGAAAGGGTCAAGTTGAATGGCTGTGCAATAGTGGTGTAAAGTTTTTCGTAGCTAAAGATGGTTGGCCCCGAGTTCATGAACAGGAGTTTTTAAGCAATGGGAAGAAAGCGGAAGAACCAAACTTCGCTGCCCTCCGGGCTTCGGTGGGTTAAAAATCATGGAACAATTTTCTATATTGTCCCAGAAGACCTACGCGATCACTACGAGGGAAAATCGTGGTATCCCTTAGGCAAGACTATGCCTGAAGCGTGGAAGACCTGGTACAGCATGCTCAAGATCCCAGCGGCTACGGTAGTCACCTTTTCAGAAGCCGCTGATAGGTACTGCGTTGAAGTACTTCCCACGAAAGCGCCGAATACCCAGGTCAGCTATGGGCTGTCAATCGCTCGCTTGCGTATCGCATTTGGCGATATGCGCTTGACCAGTATCGAGCCACTGCATGTATACAAGTACATGGATATTATGCCCAGCCCCAAGCAGGCCAATCGGGATAAAGCCGTCCTTAGCGCAATTCTCTCACAATGCGTTCGGTGGGGTGCCATACGAGTCAATCAGATATTGGGACAGGTAAAGCGGAATCCAGAAGTACCTCGCGATAGATACGTCACTGACGAAGAACTGGCTGCATTTATGGATTGCTGCACAGAGTTTATGAAGACCTACGTCCAGCTAAAAATGCTCACTGGTTTACGACAAAGAGTACTTCTCGATCTGAAACGCTCGGACTGGGACGGAAAAATATTGAGCACACCGAAACATAAAGGCGGCAAAGCGGTCAATTACCACGGTGAGGGCTTAGCTGAGGCCATTCAGGAGGCGATCCAGGTTCGCAAAGGCAGAGCATTGCGAGGAATGTATATCTTCTCTACGCGCAACGGTACACCCTACACAACCAGTGGGTTTGCCAAGCTCTGGCAGTATGCGATGGCCAAGCATTTGAAGAACGGTGGAGCCCATTTTACCGAACACGATTTGCGCGCAAAAGTATCATCTGATAGCAAAAGTGATGAGGAAGCGTCTAATAGGCTAGGCCACCGACAAGTCTCAACCACAAGAAGGATATATCGCCGCAAACCCACGAATGTATCGGTTCTCAAGCCCAACAAGAAAGAGAAGCGGTAGGTGAATTTTCTAATTTAAGTACCAGATATAATCTGTAACCTATGTGCCGGGTTGGTCAAATGCCCTTCCCCGTAAGTAGCTATTAACACGACTTAGCGCTGGGTAACAGATTGAGTTACACGCGCACAATTTTGTGCCTACCCAACAACGCACGGTGCGCCCCTCACGGATACAACAACGCGTTCATTTGTCTACAAGTAGAGCCTGTCGAGTGGGCTGGCTGAACGCGCAACTGAGTACATTCATTGACGCGTAATCCAGCGCTGTAAATCAATTGTGCGATGAGCTTTGTCGTGCCGTGCATGTGGTTAAAGACTTTTGCGACCTCGTTCTCGGCGAGCACGACAGGCAGCGTCAGACGACGTTTGGCGCGTGTGAAATGATTGAACCAGCCTGGATCGTAATGGAGAACATGTTTATACAAAAACACGATCGCATTCAGCGCCTGGTTCTAACTACTGGCAGAAAGATTACGGCTTGAAGTTAGATGACTAAGGAAA
>JAHRWB010000207.1 GCA_019090385.1 Pseudomonadales bacterium
AGCAACAACAATACCACTAAATTGCGCAGCAACAGGTTCGATTGAATCAACTTCAAGCCCTGCCATAGTGAGTTGCTCGGCAAGTGTTTGAGTATCCACATCCGGGCTAACATATTCTCGTAACCAGGCCTCACTAAATTTCATTCAGGTTTCCTCTTTTGGGGCTTGGGACTAGGTTGGAAGTAATAAATTGGACAACAACCATCGGCTTTACCCTGGCGCAACAAACTCAGTTAAACTGGGACAAAAAGCGCACATCATTCTCAAACAACATGCGTAAATCCTGTATCTGGTAAATCAGGGTTGCCAGGCGATCCCCTCCAACACCAAAAGCAAAGCCCTGGTATTTTTCGGAGTCAATCCCAGACATTTCCAATACCTTCGGATGCACCATGCCACTACCCATTATCTCCAACCAGCCAGTCCGGCTGCAGACACGGCAACCTTTGCCCAGACAATGGACGCACTGAACATCAACCTCTGCGGACGGTTCAGTAAAGGGAAAATAAGATGGGCGAAAACGCACCTTCAGCTCTTTTTCAAAGAATTTCTGAATAAACTCAGTAATTGTGCCTTTCAGATCGGCAAAACTGATGCCCTCATCTACCACCAGTCCTTCCACCTGATGAAACATGGCACTGTGGGTAATATCCGAATCTCGCCGATATACACGGCCTGGGCAGATCAAGCGCAATGGCGGCTGACGAGACTCCATTACCCGCACCTGTACCGGAGAGGTATGCGTACGCAACAGATAACCCGTATTCAGATAAAAAGTATCATGCATGGCCCGCGCAGGATGGTGTGCCGGAATATTCAGTGCTTCAAAATTGTGGTAGTCGTCCTCTATTTCAGGACCGTCCACAACTTCATAACCGGCACCGCTAAAAATATCTGTAATTCGGTCGAGAGTTTGTGTGACAGGATGCAAGCCACCCTGGCTGCGTTTTCTACCTGGCAACGTAATATCCAGGGTTTCACCAGCCAGTTGATCACGCAAACTGGCCTTATTCAGCTCACCCTGGCGAACCTCCATTAATCCCTGCAATTGTTGCTTAGCCTGGTTAATAGCAGCACCCGCTTTGGGACGCTCATCCTTGCTCAATTTTCCCAGCGATTTCAGTTGCGCTGTCAGCAGGCCCTTTTTACCAAGAAACTTTACACGCACATCGTCCAGCGCACGCGGATCAGCGGCTTCAGCTATGGCTAAACGCGCACTATCGGTAATTTGCTCCAGTTCCTGCATGGAATTTTCTCTCTCGTTATTTGCTGTTGATAAACATCACACATAAAAAAAGGGAGTTGCCTCCCCTTTTTACATCACTCGTTAATTTGGGAAGGTCTGGTAAGGCCCCAAAAAGACAATGATATTTATTGTGTGTGCCACAAAGACACGACTGAGTTAATCAGGCAGCCAGCGCTGCTTTGGCCTGTTCCGCCAAAACGCCAAATGCTTCCTTTTCATTTACAGCCAAATCTGCCAATACACGGCGATCCACTTCTATCGATGCCTTTTTGAGGCCAGCGATAAACCTGGAATAGGACAATTCATGAAGTCTCGCCTGGGCATTGATTCTTACAATCCACAAGGCTCTAAACTGGCGTTTTTTCTGGCGTCTATCTCGATAGGCATATTGGCCCGCTTTGATAACCGCCTGCTTGGCTACCTTAAATGTACGACTGCGCGCACCATAATAACCTTTGGCTTCGTCTAATACTTTTTTGCGGCGTGCTCTGGACGCTACACTACGTTTTACGCGTGGCATATCGTTCTCCCCTAGCGCGCTTTTGTTTTGCCAGGCAACATGCGAATAATCGCTTTCACATCTGCCTTGGCAACGTCTTCCAAGCCTCTCAGTTGACGTTTTTGCTTATTAGTTTTTTTGGTCAGGATGTGGCTCCTGAACGCTTGTCGATGCTTAAAGCCGTTTGCTGTTCTCCTGAACCGCTTGGCTGCACCGCTTTTAGTTTTCATTTTTGGCATTTTAATATCTGCTCCGCATTCATCCCTGCTAAGGGGTAAAGTCTATTATCTATTTGGATTTACGCTTAGGTGCTAAAACCATAATTACCTGCCGCCCTTCAAACTTGGGCTCGTTCTCAACGGTGCCATAGGGCTCTAGATCTTCAGTAATCCGCCGCATGAGTCTCATGCCAATTTCCGGATGTACCATTTCCCGGCCTCTAAAGCGCAGTGAAACTTTGGCTTTATCTCCTTCAGAGAGGAATCGAGTCAGGTTGCGTAGTTTTACCTGATAATCGCCTTCCTCTGTACCTGGGCGGAATTTCATTTCCTTTACCTGGGTTTGCTTTTGCTTTTTCTTCTGAGCAGCTTTCACCTTCTTCTGCTCAAACAAATGCTTCCCATAATCCATTATTTTACAGACTGGCGGTTCAGCATCCGGTGCAATCAGCACCAAATCCAAACCCAATCCGCTCGCGCGCCCCTGGGCAACATCACGTGCTACGATGCCAACTTGCTCACCGTCCGCTCCGATCAATCGTACTTGGGACACCTGGATCTCATCATTCATTAACGAGCGATGAGTTCGCGCCTTCGGTACTGCTCTCTTAATAGACTAGTTCTCCAATTCAGGGTCCCTAATCTGGGACCACGACAACAGGGCCAATTCACCTAGCTTACGCCAAGATGACCCGACCCTACTCAATATGAACTCAAATGGTACACGCCCAAATAAGTTGAGGCGCGGATTCTACTGGCGTAGAGTCTTTTAGACAAGCGACAATTTCTGCTGTACCCTGCGCATCTGTGTATCAGATCTACAGGCGCGTAGCTCAGTTGGTTAGAGCACCACCTTGACATGGTGGGGGTCGGGGATTCGAATTCCTTCGCGCCTACCAATAAAATCAACAACTTAAGTAACTTTTCGCTCTACTTCAAGCGTTTTACGGCTGGCTTATAGACTAAACAAATATACACCCAAGCTAGGTAAAGCTGGCCTCTCACCAAAAGCGACACTTCAATAGTATTTCTTAGTCCCTCTTCGTTTCTCATCAATCCCACTACGATTTATAGTTTGTATCAATTTGTTTCATTTTTACCGCTACTCCTGTAGCCTTAGCGTAATTCGCAAAAATGGAGAAATCGTGGAGACAAATATGAGCCTTCATGGATATTTTTGCAGCTTTTAATAATCTAACTTTTAGGGGGTTTCTGAGATGGTTAAACATCCAAACCAATTTTTAAAATGTGCTGCTGCATTGTTATGCGCGCCATTTATAACGCCGGTCACAATAGCGGAAGAATCCGGCGCCGCTATAGCTATAGAAGAGGTCGTTGTTGTTGGTACACGCCGGCAAGCTCGTTCTGTTGGCGACTCACCCGCACCTATTGATGTAATTGGTGGTGAGGATTTTGAAAATCAAGGTGGGACCGATTTACTGGACCTTTTGCGCACACTAGTGCCTTCATACAATGTAAATGCCCAACCTATCAGCGATGCCGCAACCTTAGTTCGGCCTGCTAACCTGCGCGGCCTTCCACCCGATAACACTCTGGTATTGGTGAACGGCAAGCGTCACCATCGCGGTGCAGTAATATCATTTCTTGGCGGTGGCCTGTCCGATGGCGCCCAAGGTCCAGATATTTCTGTTTTCCCAGCCATTGGTCTGAAGCAAGTAGAAGTATTACGTGATGGCGCAGCGGCGCAATATGGTTCTGATGCCATTGCCGGTGTAATTAATTTTGTGCCTAAAGATTCAGCTGAGGGGCTCTCCTTTGAAGCCAAAACAGGCGAAACCTACAAAGGTGACGGTGCACAAACTTCCATCGCAGCTAACGTTGGTTTACCTTTCACTGATAACGGCTTTGCAAACTTCAGTTTGGAGTATTCCAAAAGTGACGCTACCAGCCGTAGTGATCAGCGTGCGGATGCCGCAGCACTGATAGCCGGTGGCAACACTGCTGTTGCAGACCCTGCACAAATTTGGGGTAATCCGGATATCGATGACAGCTGGAAATTCATGGGCAATATTGGCCTGGATTTAAACGATACAACTCATGCCTATCTGTTTGGTAATTACGCCGAGAAGAAAGTACTGGGCGGGTTTTTCTTCCGTAACCCAACCAATAGAGGCGGTATCTTCTCTTTAGATGAGGGTACAAATTATCTTGTAGGTGATCTAAACCCGGATAACCCCGCTTTCTTTGATGATCGGCTTGGCGCACCTGACGGCCTCGACTGTGCCGCTGATCTGGATAGAACAGTGCCCGCCACTGGTGCCGGCTCTGCCAGCGATACAGTATTGGCAAACCTGATGAACACACCTGGATGTTTCGTTTTTAACAGCCAGTTCCCCGGTGGTTTCACACCGAACTTCGGTGGTACCGTGTATGACTACAGCGCAGTTGCGGGCGTCTCTGGTGAAGCAGCCAATGGCCTGTTGTGGGATGTTAGCATTGGAGTTGGTTCAAGCTCAGCTGAGTTTCTGATCAAAAACACCATCAACCCTTCTTTGGGTTTAGCTACGCCTACCGTGTTTCGTCCTGGTGATTACACACAGCTAGAGAAAAACATCAATGCTGACTTCTCTTACCCTGTAAATATAGATGCATTTGCCTCTCCTTTGAACGTAGCTTTCGGTTTTGAATACCGAGAAGAGCAATTCGAAATCACTGCTGGAGATACCGCAAGCTGGGAGGCTGGCCCATTCTTCAAGCAAGGATTCGGCATTGGCTCCAACGGTTTTGGTGGGTTTAACCCCAGCATCGCGGGCAAATTTGACCGTGGCAACGCTGCTGCTTATGTAGATCTGGAAACGGATATCACTGACCAGCTATTGCTAGGTGCTGCTTTGCGTTATGAGCACTTTGACGATTTCGGCGACACCGTAAATGGTAAGTTATCAGCGCGTTTTGCTCCTAACGAAATAATTGCGTTCCGCGCAACCGTCAGCACGGGTTTCCGTGCTCCAACACCCGGGCAGTCTAACGTTCAAAACGTAACCACAACTTCCCAGGATGATGGCGTACTTGTACAACGCGGTACTATTCCCTCAACTAACCCAGTCGCGATTTCCAAAGGTGGTAAGCCTCTGGATTCTGAAGACTCTACCAGCTTCAGCGCCGGTTTCGTTTGGGATGCAACAGACAGTCTTAATCTGACCGTTGATTATTTCAACATAGAACTCAAAGACCGTATTACCCAATCTGCTACCAAGCAACTGACTCCTGAAGAGGTACAAGAGCTGGTTAACGCGGGTATCACTGGAGCGGGCGATCTGAACGAATTCCGCTTTTACACCAATGATTTTGATACCACTACCCAAGGTATCGACGTTGTAGGTACATGGTCCCATGAATGGGATTCGGGTGTAACTGATGTGAATCTAGCCTACAACTGGACCGAAACCAAATTGGATAAGGCCAGTGACGTAATCGACTATGAGCGTGAAGGTGAGTTGGAACGTTCCTTGCCAGAAACTCGCTGGACTTTGACGGGTACCCATTTGCTTGGCGATCTACGCATGTTGTTACGTGTTAGCTACTATGATGAATGGACAGACCCAGGTGAGAGCGGCCCTGCTGGAGACATTACTTTTGGTGATGAATTCATAGTAGATGCAGAAGTAAGCTACACCATTCAAGAGAAGTACACTCTGTCACTGGGTGCCAGAAACCTGTTGAATGAGTATCCGGACAAAGAGCCTCGTGTTGATAGCCTGGGTTACAGATACCCAGAAGCATCACCAACAGGCTTTAACGGTGGTTACTTCTATGGTCGAATCCGTATTGACCTGTAAGTAAAATCAACTATCAGAGCCAATAACTGGCCTCTGTAGTCGATGGAAAAAGGCGCCCTCTGGGCGCCTTTTTTTATTTCAACAATGCTACTTTAAAAGAGTGGACTCCCTTAAGGTTTGTAGTTCATCCCGCACTCTTGCTGCCTCTTCAAACTCCAGATTTTTAGCATGATCCAACATCTTGCTTTCCAGATTTTTCAGAAGTTTACCCAGCGCCTTGGGGGTATCGGGTATGGTCTGATAGTCCAAGGTTTTGCTCGCGACTTTGCCATAAGCCACATGATGTCCAGAATCGTCCTCACGCGCACCTTCCATCACATCCACAATGGCTTTTTGTATACCTTTGGGCGTAATGTTGTGCTTTTTATTATGGGCTATCTGTTTTGCACGCCTGCGTTCGACTTCATCCATCGCTCGCCGCATGGATCCGGTAATGACATCCGCATAAAGAATAGCCCGGCCATTAATATTTCTTGCCGCGCGCCCCATGGTCTGAATCAACGACCGATCTGATCGCAAAAACCCTTCCTTATCAGCATCCAATATCGCTACCAGGGAGACTTCCGGCATATCCAGGCCCTCGCGTAGCAAATTAATACCTACCAGCACATCAAACAACCCCTTACGTAAATCCCGAATGATCTCCATTCGCTCAACGGTATCAATATCTGAATGCAGATACCGTACCCGTACCTGATGTTCATCCAGATAGTCAGTCAGATCCTCCGCCATTCGCTTAGTGAGTGTTGTTACCAATACCCGCTCTCCCACAGCAGTGGTTTCTCTAATCAGACCCAACAGATCATCCACCTGGTTTGATGCCGGGCGTACAGTGATTTCCGGGTCAACCAAACCCGTTGGGCGTACCACTTGCTCTGCAATCTGCCCTGCATGCTCAGCCTCATAATTTCCAGGGGTAGCTGATACAAAAATAGTCTGTGGGCTTAATTGCTCCCACTCAGCAAATTGCAGCGGCCTATTGTCCAGCGCAGAGGGCAAGCGAAAGCCAAAGTTTACCAACGTTTCTTTTCTGGCGCGATCACCCTTGTACATGCCACCAATCTGCGGTACAGAAACATGGGACTCATCAATGATTAGTAAGGCATCCGGAGGTAAATAATCAAACAGCGTTGGCGGCGGGTCACCTGCTTCTCGACCGGAAAGATATCTGGAATAATTTTCAATACCGCTGCAATAACCCAGCTCACGGATCATCTCCAGATCAAAACGTGTACGTTGACCCAGCCGCTGCGCCTCTACCAGTTTATGGTTCTCGGTAAGCTCAATCAAACGATCCGCCAGCTCATCCTTGATATCATCCAGCACACCCATCAGGCGGTCCCGAGGTGTCACATAATGTGATTTGGGGTAAATAGTATAACGCGGCAAACGTTGCAGCACTTCCCCGGTCAGGGGATCAAAGGTCGAAATATTTTCTATTTCATCGTCAAATAATTCGACCCGCACTGCCTCGCGCTCAGACTCCGCAGGAAAAATATCAATCACATCACCCCGAACACGATAGCTGCCACGCTGAAACGCCACATCATTGCGGTTATATTGCAACTCAGCCAAACGTACCAGCAAATAGCGCTGATCCACACGATCACCGCGGTCCAAATGAATTACCATGTTCAG
>JAHRWB010000208.1 GCA_019090385.1 Pseudomonadales bacterium
GCGTTAACACGCGTATGTGCTGAAACATATGGTTCAGGTGAGTTTAAGGATTTCGACCAGATTGATAATGCACCGGAAGAAAGAGAGCGTGGCATCACCATCGCGACGTCTCATGTTGAGTACGAATCCGATATTCGTCATTACGCGCACGTAGACTGTCCTGGGCACGCGGATTATGTGAAGAACATGATCACAGGTGCTGCTCAGATGGATGGCGCTATCCTGGTTGTGAGTGCAGCTGACGGCCCTATGCCACAAACCCGTGAGCACATTGTATTGTCACGTCAGGTGGGCGTACCGCGTATTGTGGTATTTATGAACAAAGCAGACATGGTTGACGATGAAGAGCTGCTTGAACTGGTTGAGATGGAAGTCAGAGAGCTTTTGGACCAGTACGAATTTCCTGGTGATGATACACCACTGATCATTGGTAGTGCGCTAAAGGCGTTGGAAGGCGATACCAGTGATATAGGCATGCCTGCTGTTGTTAAGCTGGTTGAGGCGCTGGACACTTATATACCGGAACCAGAGCGAGCGATTGATCTGCCGTTTTTGATGCCGATCGAAGATGTTTTCTCAATATCTGGTCGAGGCACGGTTGTTACGGGTCGAATAGACCGTGGTATCGTGACAGTGGGTGAAGAAATTGAAATCGTGGGTATAAAAGAGACGGTAACAACAACCTGTACAGGCGTTGAGATGTTCCGTAAGTTGCTTGACGAAGGTCGAGCAGGAGAGAACGTTGGTGTTTTGTTGCGAGGCATTAAGCGTGAGGATGTTGAGCGTGGTCAGGTATTGTCAAAGCCTGGTACGATCAACCCGCATACACAGTTTGAAGCAGAAGTTTACGTATTATCGAAGGATGAAGGTGGTCGTCATACGCCCTTTTTTAAAGGCTACCGTCCACAGTTTTACTTCCGGACGACAGATATTACCGGTGCAGTTGAGTTGCCCGAGGGCGTTGAGATGGTAATGCCTGGAGACAATATCAAGATGAGTGTTACCTTGATAGGACCGGTCGCGATGGAAGATGGTTTACGCTTCGCTATTCGTGAAGGTGGCCGTACAGTAGGTGCAGGCGTAGTAACTAAAATTATTGAATAGTTTATAATTTTAGTTGCGCTTAATACGTGATGATTTAGCTGCCATATCTAATTGTTTGGCATAACAACCAGGTATGGCTTCATCGATTTTCGTTTTCGCTAATTATCTATTGACTGGATAGTGAAGCATCTATAATATTCCGCTTCCGTTTTTCGGGGCTATAAAGCATCGTTGTTTGCTTGCCCGAAATGCAAGGTCTGGGGAGAATTTAGTTTGTCAATGCAGAATCAGCGTATTCGCATACGGTTGAAGGCTTTTGATCATAAGTTGATTGATGTCTCAACTGAAGAAATTGTTGAAACAGCAAAACGTACTGGAGCTATAGTGCGCGGCCCTATACCGCTGCCTACGAAAAAAGAACGTTTTACTGTGCTTACTTCTCCTCACGTAGATAAAGATGCGCGGGATCAATATGAGATACGTACACACAAGCGCATGATGGATATTTTAGAGCCAACTGAAAAAACAGTTGATGCGCTTATGAAGCTTGATCTTGCGGCTGGAGTGGAAGTGCAGATTAGCTTGAATTAGTAATCAGACCAGTTATGGAAGCCGGCAGTATTGGCCGGTACAAAAAGACTCCAATAGGGAGTCGTAGTTTTTAACAGAACCGTTTATCTGTCATCGCCCAGCGTAGAGACCGATAAGCGGTTTTTGTATCCGAAGCCTGCTGTTTAGGTGACTAGGTCAGGGTCTCGTTTTTGTAGTCTGAGAATCTGAAAATATAAGTAAAAGGTTTATAAGAGGCGAATATGGCCATTGGAATTGTAGGGAAAAAGAGCGGTATGACTCGGGTATTCACCGAGGATGGTGCATCGATCCCTGTAACGGTTGTAGAGGTGGCGCCGAACCGGATTACCCAGATTAAAACCGTTGAGAATGATGGCTACGCTTCAGTGCAGGTAACTACTGGGAAGAGAAGGGCGAGTCGTGTGACCAAGTCAATGGCGGGTCATTATGCAAAGGCGAGCTCTGAGGCCGGGACCGGCCTGTGGGAATTTACGGTTGAAGCATCAGATGCAGAGGGCCTGGAAGCCGGGTCTGTTTTGGCATTGGATCAGTTTGAAGCAGGGCAAAAACTGGATGTGACAGCAACGTCTAAAGGTAAGGGTTTTGCTGGTACGATTAAGCGATGGAATTTTCGTGGTCAGGATGCAACGCACGGCAACTCTATTTCGCACAGAGTGCCTGGGTCAATTGGCCAGTGTCAGACACCAGGTCGGGTTTTTAAAGGCAAAAAGATGTCAGGTCGTATGGGTAATGTGCGGGTAACGACCCAGAACTTGGAAATCGTAAGAGTAGATGCCGAACGGCAACTAATGCTCATTAAGGGCGCAGTTCCAGGACCAGCGGGTGGTGATGTATATATTCGCCCGTCTGTGAAAGCGTAATGCTTGAGCGGAACAGTGGAACGGAGGTTATAAAGATATGGATTTGAGCTTGGCAGCACCCGATGGTTCTACAGGAACCGTAGAGGTTTCAGAGACGGCGTTCGGGCGCGAGTTCAATGAGGCGTTGGTTCATCAGGTTGTCACCGCGTATATGTCCGGTGGTCGACAAGGAACCCGGGCGCAAAAAACGCGATCGGAAGTCCGTGGTGGTGGCAGGAAGCCTTGGCGTCAAAAGGGTACTGGGCGGGCTAGGGCCGGCACCATAAGAAGCCCTATATGGCGTAGTGGCGGGCAGACCTTCGCAGCAAAGCCTCAGGATCACTCGCAAAAAGTTAATCGCCAAATGTATCGAGGGGCTTTGCGCTGCATTATGTCAGAGCTTATTCGCCAGGATCGCCTGGTAGTTACTCAGACATTTGATGTTGATGCGCCAAAAACCAAAGAGCTTTTGAATAAACTGCAAAGTCTTGATCTTCAAAACGTGTTGATTGTTACTGAGAGTCCTGACGAAAATTTATATCTCTCAGCACGTAACGTTAAGCGCGTAGATGTGCTGGATATCGCGGGAATAGATCCGGTAACACTAGTAAGCCATGACAAAGTACTGATGACTGTTTCGGCGCTTAAACAGCTCGAGGAGAAATTGGTATGACGACAGAGCGCGAATATCTGGTTTTGCGGGAGCCGCATTTCTCGGAAAAGGCATCGCTGGCAGGTGAAAAATCCAATCAATATGCTTTTAAGGTTTCTCGCGATGCAACTAAAGCCGAGATCAAGTCTGCGGTGGAGTCTCTGTTTAGCGTTAAGGTAGAAGGTGTTACCACGCTAAACGTGAAAGGTAAAACAAAGCGTACACAGCGCGGAATTACTCGCAAGAATCACTGGAAAAAGGCGTATGTTCGCATTGCTGAAGGCCAGGAAATAGATTTTGAAGGTGTTGAGTAAAGTGATTAGACGCCCCACAGGAAGAATAGGAAGGCCAAATGCCAGTAATTAAGTCAAAACCGACATCTCCTGGTCGCCGCTTTGTCGTCAAAGTTGTCCACCCTGATTTGCATAAGGGTGAACCGTACAGGCCTTTGCTCGAAGCCCAGTCAAAATCTGGCGGTCGAAATAACAAAGGTCGGATTACTACTCGCCATCGTGGCGGGGGTCACAAACAGCATTACCGAATAATTGATTTCAAGCGGCGCGACAAAGATGGTATTCCATGTGTCGTTGAGCGTCTCGAGTATGACCCAAATCGAACGGCCAATATTGCTTTGTTGAAATATGCCGATGGTGAGCGCCGCTATATTATCGCTCCTCGGGGTGTCAGCGCGGGTGATGAATTGATGTCCGGGCCGACTTCACCTATTCGGTCGGGTAATGCGATGGATTTGCGCAACGTGCCCGTAGGTAGTGTCATACATTGTGTAGAGCTTAAGCCTGGGAAAGGCGCTCAGATGGTTCGCAGTGCGGGTGGTTCGGCCCAGCTTGTGGCCCGTGAAGGGGCCTATGCGACATTACGCCTGCGCTCTGGTGAAATGCGGCGCGTATTGACGGATTGTCGTGCGACGCTCGGGGAAGTCAGTAACTCCGAACATAATCTGAGGTCGCTGGGTAAAGCTGGCGCAAGTCGGTGGCGCGGTATCAAGCCAACGGTGCGTGGTGTAGCGATGAACCCGGTTGATCACCCCCATGGTGGTGGTGAGGGTAAGACCTCTGGTGGCCGTCATCCGGTATCACCTTGGGGAACGCCTGCTAAGGGCTATAAAACTCGAAAGAACAAGCGTACAGACAGGCTTATTGTGCGTCGTCGTAACAAGCGTTAGGTCTGAATACGATGACTTTCGCATCAGGCAGGAGATAAATAGTGCCACGGTCGTTAAAAAAGGGTCCTTTTATTGATCTTCATTTGTTGAAGAAAGTAGAAAAGGCAGTTGCGAATAGTGATAAGCGTCCAGTTAAAACCTGGTCGCGACGTTCAATGGTAAGTCCGGATATGGTTGGTCTGACCATTGGCATTCACAATGGGCGTCAGCACGTACCGATTTTTATTAATGAAAACATGGTCGGGCATAAGTTGGGTGAGTTTGCACCGACACGCACCTATCGCGGGCATGCCGCAGATAAGAAGGCAAAGCGCTAGTCGGCGTTTTAACGGAGCACAACGATGGAAGTAAAGGCGATCGCCAATAAGGTAAGAATATCACCGCAAAAGGCGCGGTTGGTAGCTGACCAGGTTCGTGGCAAGCAGGTAAGCGATGCGCTGGAGATCTTGAACTTCAGTACAAGAAAGGGCGCGGTTCTTATTCGCAAAGTATTGGAGTCAGCAATTGCAAATGCTGAAAATAATGAAGGAGCTGATGTGGATGAGCTTCGGATTTGTGAAATTTACGTCAATGCAGGTATGACGATGAAGCGTATCAAGCCAAGGGCTAAGGGTCGCGCTGATCGAATAATTAAACGTTCAAGCCATATCACCGTCAAAGTGACGGATGAGTAAGTAAGCAGATTAAGCGGAGAAAGTATGGGTCAAAAAGTACATCCCATTGGAATGCGTCTAGGTATCGTCAAAGAGCATACCTCGACCTGGTATGCCGATAAAAAAACTTACGCAGAATATTTGCTGAACGATTTGGCAATAAGAGATTATTTGCGTAAGAGCCTGGCTCAAGCATCAATCAGCCGAATAGATATTGAGCGACCCGCTCAGACTGCTCGAATTACCATCCATACTGCTCGTCCTGGTATTGTGATTGGCAAAAAAGGCGAGGATGTCGAGCGATTGAGGCAAGAGCTGAGCCGGCGCATGGGTGTGCCAGTGCATGTGAATGTCGAGGAAATTAGAAAGCCAGAGCTGGATGCGCTGCTTTGTGCCCAAAACGTTGCTCAGCAGTTGGAACGTCGTGTGCAGTTTCGACGGGCTATGCGCAGGGTTATTCAAAATACCATGCGTTTGGGAGCCAAGGGCATAAAAGTACGTGTTGCTGGCCGCCTTGGTGGTGCTGAAATAGCGCGTGCCGAAGTGTATCACGAAGGGCGTGTGCCGCTGCATACCTTACGTGCTGATATAGATTATGCAACAGCCGAGGCTGCCACTACCTACGGCATCATTGGCGTTAAAGTGTGGATATTTAAGGGTGAAGTTATTGGCGCTGAAAAAGCCACGCCGAGCACTTGATCTGGATAGATTCTAGTTAATGTAGGTAAAAGTATTCTGAAGATTTAAAGCCGTTTTATTTGGCTCTAAGTAAGGTATTTAAAGATGTTACAACCAAAGCGAACAAAATTTCGCAAGATGATGAAAGGTCGAAACCGAGGCCTGGCGATCCGTGGCAGTAAGGTCAGCTTTGGTGAGTACGGCCTTAAGGCTGTGGGTAGAGGCAGGTTGACAGCGCGTCAAATTGAAGCTGCACGGCGAGCAATGACTCGGTACGTCAAACGTGGTGGTAAAATTTGGATTCGTGTTTTCCCGGACAAACCCATCACTAAAAAACCTTTGGAGGTTCGGCAGGGTAAAGGTAAAGGCTCAGTTGAATATTGGGTAGCCCAGGTGCAGCCAGGTCGTATGTTATATGAAATGGAGGGCGTGACCGAAGACGTCGCGCGCAGAGCATTTCAATTGGCAGCTGCTAAATTGCCTTTTGAAACCACCTTTGTTAAACGGTCGGTAATGTAATGAAAGTCAGTGAATATAAAGACATGCAGGTAGATCAGTTAAATGAAGAGCTCTTAAAGCTACGCAAAGAGCAATTTGCTTTACGCATGCAAAGTGCAAGTGGACAGTTGGGGCAGCCACATTTAATGAAAGATACGAGAAGAAATATAGCACGGTTGAAAACGGTGCTAACGGAGAAGCTCAACCATGAATGATGCAGTTGTTGAAAAGATCGTAAGAACCGTATCAGGCGTTGTGGTAAGCGATAAGATGGACAAGACAATCACTGTAAAAGTCGAGCGCCAGGTAAAACATCCTGTGTACGGTAAGTACATAAGGCGTTCTTCAAAGTTGCATGCGCATGATGAAAAAAATGAATGCAATATTGGCGATAGGGTCACGGTACAAGTTTCCAGACCTATCTCAAAATTAAAGTCATGGGTGCTGCTGAGTATCGATGAGAAGTCTTCTACAGTTTAATAGTTTGGTGTGTAGGGTTTTAAGGGTACTGCCATGATACAAACAGAAACAATGCTGGATATAGCTGATAACAGCGGTGCTCGACGAGTTCAGTGCATAAAAGTACTGGGTGGCTCGCATAGGCGTTATGCCGGCGTTGGCGATGTTATCAAAGTTACCGTTAAGGAAGCGATTCCTCGGGGTCGGGTTAAAAAGGGCCAGGTGATGGATGCCGTAGTTGTGCGTACGAGGAAAGGCGTGCGCAGGAACGATGGGTCGATTATTCGCTTTGATCAAAATGCAGCGGTGTTACTTAACGCACAATTGCAGCCCATTGGGACACGTATTTTTGGCCCGGTTACAAGAGAGTTAAGAACGGAAAAATTCATGCGCATTATTTCACTAGCGCCGGAAGTTTTGTAAGCAGTAACCTGTAATTTTTGTGTAGTAGAGAATATTTGTTTAGGCCGGAGAGAGACAGGATATGTTAAAAATCAAACGGGATGACGAAGTAATCGTTATCGCTGGTCGCGACAAGGGTAAGCGCGGTGACGTGCAGCGAGTAATGGCCGATGGCAGATTGATGGTATCTGGCATAAACATGGTCAAGAAGCATACCAAGCCGAATCCCCAGGCGGGCATACAAGGCGGAATAGTAGAACAAGAGGCACCTATTCAAGCTTCTAACGTAGCTATTTTTAATGATGAGAGTGAGAAAGCGGATCGTATTGGTTTTCGTGAGGAAGACGGTAAGAAAGTTCGCTTTTTTAAGTCAACCGGGAAAACGCTGGAAGATTAACAGCTAAAGATTTTTAAAAGAGAACATCAGAGAAAGACCACTAGAGAAAGAAATGGCAGATTTATATCAACATTACCGAGATACTATCTCTCCCGCACTGCAAGAGCAGTTTGGGTATAAAAATGTTTTGCAGATACCGCGGATTGAGAAAGTAACGCTGAATATGGGCGTTGGCGATGCAGTGGCTGACAAAAAAGTTATGGAACATGCTGTGTCGGATATGACTTTAATCACCGGTCAAAAGCCAGATGTAAGAATTGCTCGAAAATCCATCGCGGGCTTCAAAATTCGTGACGGCATGCCAATTGGTTGCAAGGTAACTCTGCGTAGAAAGCGCATGTATGAGTTTATAGAGCGTCTGGTTAGTATAGCTATTCCCAGAACCCGGGACTTTCGTGGTTTGAATGCCAAGTCCTTTGATGGCCGTGGAAATTTTTCCATGGGCGTTACGGAACAGATAATTTTTGCCGAAATTGACTACGATAAAATTGATAAAATTCGGGGCTTGGACATTTGTGTAACTACTTCTGCCAATTCCAACGAAGAAGCATTGGCACTGTTACGGGGTTTTAATTTTCCATTTAAGGATGTGAGCTAGCACTATGGCAAAGACATCAATGTTGCAGCGTGAAAGAAAGCGCATAAAAACAGTAGCGAAGTTCGCTAAAAAGCGGGCTGAGCTGAAGGCGATTATTGCTAATCCGCAAACGTCAGATGACGATAGATGGGATGCTCAGATCAAATTGCAAAAGCAGCCCAGAGATGCATGTCCTGCCAGAATGCGTAACCGATGTGGGCTAACAGGCCGGCCTCATGGCGTATATAGCAAGTTTGGTTTGGGCCGTAATAAATTGCGTGAAGCAGCTATGCGCGGTGACGTGCCTGGTTTAGTAAAAGCGAGCTGGTAGGAGAATAATTATGAGTATGCAAGATCCTATTTCAGACATGTTAACACGCCTTAGAAACGCGCAGAATGCTCGGCATACGGATGTATCAATGCCTTGTTCTGTCACCAAACTGGCCATATGTAAAGTGCTTGAAAATGAAGGTTATATCGATTCTTTTTCCAGTGATGGACAGTCTAAGCCTGTACTGACAATAGTTTTACGCTATCACAATGGTGGCGCTGTAATACAAAAGATTGATCGGGTTAGTCGCCCGGGATTAAGAATTTACAAAGGTTGTGAAGATCTGCCTGTTGTAGAGGGTGGTTTAGGAGTTGCTATTGTAAGCACGTGTAATGGCGTGGTTACAGGCCAGGCTGCAAAGGCGGCCGGTGTTGGCGGCGAAGTCTTGTGTACCGTATTTTAGAGGCGCGTTATGTCACGAGTAGCAAATAGTCCAGTCAAGTTGCCCTCCGGGGTTGAGGTTAAAATTGCCCAGAATAAGGTCAGCGTTAAAGGCGCTAAAGGGCAATTGGAACTGATTTTGAACGACGCCGTTAGTATGGCGGAAGCTGATGGTCAGCTTACTTTCAAAGCCAATTCCAAAGACAAGTTCGCAAATGCTATGGCCGGCACAACACGTTCACTATTGAACAACATGGTACAAGGCGTTACTGAGGGTTTTGAGAAAAAGCTCACTTTGCTGGGTGTTGGTTATCGTGCGTCTGCCAAGGGTAAAAAACTGAACCTGCAATTGGGATTTTCTCACCCCATAGAGTATGACTTGCCAAATGGCATTGAAATACAGACGCCTAGCCAGACAGAAATTATAGTCCAGGGCATTGATAAACAGGTAGTTGGCCAGGTTGCGGCAGAAATCCGAAGCTTCAGACCACCTGAACCCTACAAGGGCAAGGGTGTCAGATACGCAGATGAGCGCGTACGACGTAAAGAAGCCAAGAAGAAATAGGTCAAGAAATGAATAAGAGAGATTCTCGCTTAAGAAGAGCCCGTCGAAGTCGTATGACGATGAGGGAGCAGGGTGCCACTCGATTGAGTGTGCATCGCACATCAACGCATATCTACGCGCAAATTATCGCGCCGGATGGTGATCGCGTGCTAGCGAGCGCATCTACACTTGATGCAACTTTGCGTACGGGTGCAACCGGCAACGTGAAAGCCGCCGAAGGTGTAGGCAGTTTGATCGCAGACCGGGCAAAGGCTGCGGGTGTTGTGAAGGTTGCCTTTGATCGCTCTGGTTACAAGTATCATGGTCGGGTCAAGGCGTTAGCTGATGCTGCTCGTAAAGGCGGATTGGATTTTTAATAGGTGAACCATGGCATATACAGAACAAATTAAAGAAGAAGGTCTCGTAGAAAAACTGGTTCAGGTGAACCGGGTGGCTAAAGTTGTAAAAGGCGGACGCATATTCGGTTTTACCGCGTTGAGCGTGGTTGGTGATGGCGAAGGTAAGATTGGTTTTGGTCGTGGTAAAGCGTGTGAGGTTCCGCTTGCTATACAAAAGGCGATGGAATCAGCCCGGCGTAATATGATCGAGGTGGAGCTGAATGGCACTACCCTGTGGTATCCGATTACAGAGCGCCATGGCGCATCAACGGTATACATGCAACCAGCATCTGATGGTACCGGCGTTATTGCTGGTGGTGCCATGCGTGCGTTGCTTGAAGCCGCGGGCGTGCAGAACGTATTAGCCAAATGTTATGGCTCTACCAACCCCGTAAATGTGGTTCGGGCAACGTTTAAAGCCTTGAGTAAAATGCAATCTCCCCAGCAGGTGGCTGATAGGCGCCGCAAGAGTGTGGAAGATGTTTATTAGAAAGAAAACGCATAGCGTTTTCGAGAAGGTGTTGATATGAGCGCAACAATGACTGATAAAAAGACTGATAAAAAAGCCGTCGCCGGCAAAACAGTCCGGGTAACGCAAATGAAGAGCGTTTCTGGGCGTCTTAAGCGGCATAAAGCCTGTGTTGCGGGTTTAGGCTTGCGTCGTATTGGGCACACTGTAGAAGTACTGGATACTCCGTCAAACCGGGGAATGATTAATAAAGTTAGCTATATGCTACGCGTGGAAGGCGAGTAGATCATGCATCTCAATAATTTACATCCGGCGCCTGGTAGTAAGCGTCCGAAAAAACGTGTTGGCAGAGGAATGAGTTCGGGTTGTGGTAAAACCTCATCCCGTGGGCAAAAAGGCCAGAAAGCCCGTTCAGGTGGTAGTATTAAACCTGGGTTTGAAGGTGGTCAGATGCCTTTGCAAATGCGCTTGCCCAAGTTTGGTTTTCGTTCTCGAATAGGTCTTGTTACGGCTGAAGTCCGGCTGAGTGAATTGGCCAAAATTGAGGGAGAGCAAATCGATCTTGATGCTTTGAAGGCAGTAAATGTGGTGTCGCGTAATATTAAGCGCGCACGTATTATGCTTTCTGGAGAAATAGATCGAGCAGTGACAGTAAAAGGCATAAGAGTCAGTAATGGTGCCCGTGCTGCAATCGAAAAGGCCGGAGGCAAGGTAGAAGATTAATGGCCAGTAATCCGACATTAGCTGGAAATCAGGCCGGTCTTGCGGAACTCCGTAACAGACTGCTGTTTGTCCTGTTCGCGCTTTTGATTTATCGGGTAGGTACCCATATTCCTGTACCAGGCATTAATCCTGAAAGGCTACGCCAGCTATTTGATCAGAATCAGGGTGGAATTTTAGATCTGTTCAATATGTTTTCCGGAGGTGCTCTGGAACGTATGAGCATCTTATCTCTGGGTGTTGTGCCGTATATTACTTCAAGCATCGTAATGAACCTTTTGTCTATGATGCATCCGCCCTTAATGCAGTTGCGTAAGGAAGGCGAGTCGGGACGTAGAAAAATAACCCAGTACACGCGTTATGGCACATTGTTGCTTTCTGTCGTCCAGGGCAGCGTGTTATCAATAAATCTGGCCAATCAGGGCTTGGCTTTTGCTCCGAGTTTTGGCTTCTATTTTGTTGCTGCTATAACGTTGGTGACAGGCGCAATATTTATGATGTGGTTAGGCGAGCAAATTACCGAACGAGGGGTGGGTAACGGCATCTCATTGCTCATTTTTTCGGGTATTGTGTCGGGCTTTCCTTCCGCCATAGGCAGATCTTTTGAGGCTGCCAGACAGGGTGATATTAATATAGTCGCTTTACTTGCTATCGCAATGTTTGCGGTAGTGATCGTCGGCTTCGTCGTTTTTATTGAGCGAGGGCAGCGGCGTATAACCGTGAATTATGCCAAGCGTCAGCAAGGCCGCAAAGTTTATCAGGCCCAAAGTAGCCATTTGCCACTCAAGGTAAACATGGCGGGCGTTATCCCGGCAATTTTTGCATCGAGCATGTTGTTGGCACCCGCTTCCATGGCGCAATGGTTTGGCCAGACGCCTGGATTTGAGTGGTTTCAGCAGATTGCCTTATTGCTTTCGCCAGGGCAGCCGCTTTACATCCTATTATTTGCAGCAGGCATTATGTTTTTTAGTTTCTTTTATACTGCACTGACTTTTGACCCCAAAGAGGTCGCCGATAATCTTAAGCGGCAGGGGGCTTATGTGCCGGGGATAAGGCCAGGACAACATACTGCACGGTATATTGACGGCGTGATAACACGATTGACGTTGTTTGGAGCATTGTATGTAACGCTGGTGTGTTTATTGCCTGAGTTTATGGTGGTGTTCTTTAACGTTACTTTTCAGTTGGGAGGCACAGCTTTACTTATTGTAGTAGTGGTTGCCATGGACTTTATTTCTCAGGTCCAGTCACATCTGATGTCCAGTCAGTATTCAAAATTAATGGAGAAGTCTAATCTCAAGAACTACGGTGGCCGGCGCTGAATACAGTTAGCTTTACCGGTAGTAGTTACTTAAGGGTGGAATAAAAATGAAAGTCAGAGCATCAGTAAAAAAACTGTGCAGAAATTGCAAAATCGTAAAAAGAAAAGGCGTACTGCGGGTAATTTGCAGTGCGGAGCCTCGGCATAAGCAACGCCAGGGTTAGTGGGTAGTTATTACTTGAATAGAACTATTGCAAGGGCTAAGCTTTCGCACCTTTTTTTAGGTGCCGCTGTTTTTGATAGTGCCGTCTCATTTAGAGTCTGACACTTAATAGTAAAAACGGTCGTTATCAATGCATAGCGCAGTCAATAATTAAAGATTAGAAACGGAGCGGTACATGGCGCGAATTGCCGGAATTAACATACCAGACAAAAAACATGCGGTTATTTCATTAACCTATATTTTTGGGATTGGCAGAACCCGAGCCAAGCAGATATGCGTTGTAGCCGGTATTAAGCCTGATGCGCAAATTTTGGATCTGACAGAAGCAGAGTTGGATAGTCTGCGTACTGAGGTGGGTAAGTTCTCGGTTGAAGGCGATTTGCGGCGAGAAACCTCCATGAACATTAAGCGCCTGATGGATTTGGGCTGTTATCGTGGCATTCGGCATCGCCGGGGCATGCCTGTTCGTGGCCAACGTACACGTACCAATGCCCGGACGCGAAAAGGACCCAAGCGGCCTATTCGTAAATAGCATTGAATGCATTGTTTTAAATTAGAAGTTAGGAAAATCGACTCAGCATATGCGGGTCCGGAGTAAGAACTGAAATGGCCGAATCAAGCCGTAAAAAAGATAAAAGAACCGTTATTGATGGAGTAGCGCATATTCACGCTTCCTTTAATAACACAATTATCACAATTTCAGACCGCCAGGGCAATGCGCTGTGCTGGGCGACGGCCGGCGGATCGGGCTTTAGAGGTTCACGAAAAAGTACGCCGTTTGCTGCCCAGGTTGCTGCAGAACGTGCAGCGGCCGCGGCTGAAGAATACGGTTTGCAGAGCGTAGATGTCTACGTTAAAGGCCCTGGACCCGGTCGTGAATCGGCAGTACGAGCATTGAATGCTGCTGGTTTAAGAATCAATTCCATTGCCGACATAACACCCGTTCCACACAACGGATGTCGTCCACCCAAGAAGCGTCGTGTTTAAGCGCATATATAACGTATTTTAAGGAGAGGCTTGTATTATGGCCCGTTATTTAGGACCCACATGTAAGTTAGCACGGCGCGAAGGAACTGATCTGTTTCTGAAGAGCGGTGTTCGTCCCCTGGACTCTAAATGTAAGGCCGATACTGTACCCGGCCAGCATGGAGCACGTCGTGGACGTTTATCTGACTATGCCGTTCAATTGCGTGAAAAGCAAAAAGTTAGAAGAATTTATGGTGTGCTGGAAAAGCAATTCCGTAACTATTACAAAAAAGCTGATAAACAGAAAGGTGCGACGGGTGAAAACCTGTTGGTCTTGCTCGAAACTAGGTTGGACAACGTAGCTTATCGCATCGGTTTTGGTAGTACCCGTGCGGAATCCAGACAACTCATTTCACATAAAGCTGTGCTTGTGAATGGCAAGCCTGTCAATATTCCGTCGTTTCACATACAGCCTGACGACGTAATTAGTATTCGTGAAAAGTCCAAACCTCAGCTGCGTATCAAAGCCGCACTGGCGCTCGCATCTCAGCGTGGGGCGATTGAATGGATTGATGTGGACACGGAGAAGTTTGAAGGTGTATATAAGCGCCATCCTGATCGGGAAGAATTGCCCGCAGAAATAAACGAAAATTTTATTGTGGAGCTTTACTCCAAGTAAGTGGCATTCTTTTTTGGATGTTGCTCACAAAACAAGTAGGAGAGTGGATCATATGGGACAGTCGGTTAATGAATTTCTGACGCCAAGACACATCGATGTACAGGACGTAAGTGCAACCAGGGCTCGAGTAACACTCGAACCTTTAGAGCGCGGTTTTGGGCATACCCTGGGAAATACGCTAAGACGTATTTTACTATCGTCTATGCCTGGCTGTGCCATTACTGAAGTGCAAATTGATGGCGTGTTGCATGAATACAGCGCCATGGAAGGTGTACAGGAAGACGTAATTGATATCCTACTCAATCTTAAAGGCATGTCCGTTATTATGCATAATAATGATGAAGCCATTATTGGATTGAGTAAAACTGGGCCCGGAACGGTAACTGCGGGTGACTTTCAGCTTTCACAGGATATTGAAATAGTGAATCCTGAGCATTTGCTATGTACTCTGAATAGCCAGGGTAGTATCAAAATGGAAGTCAAAATTACCCGTGGACGAGGTTATGAAACTTCCGATGCACGCTATGCTGATGAGGAAGAAACGCGCCCAATTGGCGTATTACGTCTCGATGCTACCTATAGTCCCATGCGCCGAGTGTCTTATACCGTTGAAAGTGCGCGTGTTGAGCAGCGTACGGACTTGGACAAACTAATTTTGGATCTGGAGACCAACGGTACCATTGATCCAGAAGAAGCGATTAAAAAGGCAGCGACGATATTGCAGCAGCAATTGGCAGTGTTTGTTGACCTTGAGAATGAAGTTGAACCAGTACCTGAGGAGAAGGAAGACGAAATTGATCCGATTCTTCTTCGTCCAGTGGATGATCTGGAATTGACTGTGCGTTCGGCTAATTGTCTGAAGGCAGAAAATATATATTACATCGGAGACCTGATTCAGCGTACGGAAGTAGAATTGCTGAAAACTCCAAATTTGGGTAAGAAGTCTCTGACAGAGATTAAAGATGTTTTAGCATCCCGCGGTTTGTCGCTTGGCATGCGACTTGAAAACTGGCCACCTGCCAGTTTGCGAGTCGGAGCCTAATCAGTCAGTATTTAGTCGAAGGAATTTGTTATGCGTCATCGTAAAAGCGGACGACAGTTAAATAGAAACAGTTCACATCGTAAAGCGATGTTTCGTAATATGGCAGTGTCCTTGATTGAGCACGAACTCATAAAAACCACCGTGCCTAAGGCAAAAGAATTACGGCGTGTTGCTGAACCTTTGATCACCTTGTCGAAGCAAGATTCAGTTGAAAATCGCAGGTTGGCATTTGCACGCACACGTAGCGATATGGCAGTTGGAAAATTATTCACTGAATTAGGCCCTCGGTATCAGTCGCGCCCAGGTGGTTATACTCGTATATTAAAGTGCGGTTTCCGTACTGGTGATGCGGCACCAATGGCTTATGTTGAATTGGTTGATCGACCCATTCCGGAAGACGAAGATCTGGATGTCAGCGAAAGCAGTGAAGAATCGGCAGAATAAGCATCTATATGTTTGTGCTTTAAGCTCGACACGAAATTGGAATAGCATTTCTCGGCTATTTATTGCAGCGCTCCTTATGGGAGCGTTGTCCGTTCTGGGGCAGCCATCTGATGTAACATCGCCTGACGCCGCCTCTAATAAACCCACCTCTAGTTCGACCACTATTGAAGAACTCACCGTTTACTCCACCCGTGGGAAGAAATATTTACGAGAGGTACCCGCAGCGATTTCTGTTATCGATAAAAACAGTATCCAGCGCGGTCGCCAGCAACTCGGGTTGGATGAATCACTCAATGCAGTACCGGGCGTATTTTCTCAAAACAGGTATAACTACGCGCAGGACTTACGCATCGCGATTCGGGGATTTGGGGCCCGGGCCAATTTTGGAATCCGCGGTATTCGTATCTATTCAGACGGTATTCCTGCCACATTAGCTGATGGTCAGAGCGGTGTAGACGATATTGATCTGGGTTCTACAGAGCGAATCGAAGTTATTCGTGGGCCCTCATCTTCGCTGTACGGAGCATCCTCTGGCGGAGTAATCAACCTGTATAGTGAAGAGGGTCCCGAGATTCCCTTCATCGAAGCACGGGTGACTCTGGGTGAATATGGCATGCAAAACTACCAGATAAAAACCGGAGGACAATCTGGTAAGTTGAATTATCTGGCGAATATTTCACATTTCAAATATGAAGGATACAGAGATTTATCATCAGTCGAATCAAGCTTGCTGAATACCAGGTTTCGCTACGATTTTAATAGTGACTCGGATTTCACTGTAATTTTAAATTTGGTGGATTCTCCCAGTGCGCAGGATTCGGGCGCTATTACCAGCACCCAGGTTAGGGAAGACCCGAGGCAGGCCCAGCAAAGAAACATAAGCTCCAACGCGGGAGAAAAATTTGATCAGCAAAAGCTAGGCTTTGTATACCATAAAAATATCGGTGAACATCAAGAGCTGACTGTACGTAATTACTATTTATGGCGAGATTTTTCTACATTTTTGCCCATTGGAACGCATATCAATTTTGTGCCAGACGATGGTGTTGTTTCGTTCGATCGATTTTTTTATGGTGGTGGTATTCAATATAGTTTTTCTGGTGAACTATTTGGCAAACCCTATGAGACCATTTTGGGTATCGATGCTGATGTACAAAAGGATGACAGGCTTCGTTTTCTGAATGAAGCAGGGGTTCGGGGACAGCTGAGTTTTGATCAGATAGAAAAAGCAGAAATACTGGGGCTCTATATACGTAACGAGTACGCTTTAAGCGATGCAGTTGATTTTGTGCTAGGTATACGTTACGACTCAGTTAAATTGTCAGTATCAGACAAATTTGGAAACAATGGAGATCAGTCCAGCAATCTGGATTTTGAAGAACTCAGCCCTACCGTGGGTTTTGTATGGGAAGCACGCGAAAATCTTAGTTTTTATGCGAATTACTCCACTGCTTTTGAAACCCCTACTTTCACTGAGCTGGCCAGCCCCCCACGTAACCTGGATGTTAGTCTGGGAGGATTTACGAATGTTGTTGCTCAACAGGCCAAAGGGATGGAGATTGGCCTTAAGGGAAGCTTTCTGGGAGAAAGAATTTACCTGGATATAGCGGCCTTTTCCATGCAGGTCGACGATGAAATTACCAATGTCATTAATATTGGTGACCGGGCCTTCTTTGATAACGCCGATACCGACAGGCAAGGTTTGGAGGTATATGCTGTTGCTGAGTTAACAACTGAGCTCATGCTCAGTTTTGCCTATACTTTTTCGGACTTCAAATTTGATAAATTTTCATCGAATGAACAATTCGAAGGAAATTATTTACCGGGCTTGCCAGAGAATCAGGCATATATTGAGTTGGAATATCAGCATGACTCAGGGGTCTACCTTGTGGGTGATGTTTTGTATGTGGACAAACTATATGTGAATAATGCAAATACCTTCGCCAATAAAGCATCCGTGGTTACCAACATTCGTGCCGGATACTCCCGAATGCTGGGGAACTGGAAGATAGAGCCGTTTCTAGGCATTAATAACGTTTTTGATGAGCGTTATAACAGTAATGTTAGAATAAATGGCTTTGGCGGTCGCTTGTTTGAACCCGGTCCGCCACTAAATATTTATGGCGGCATAGCTTTGCGTATGGATATTCGCTGACCATTAAGGCTGCTGCCATTTGACTTGTTTTCACCGTAGTTATCTTTACTGGCCTTCTTTAAGGGCCTCGTTTAAAAGGCCCCTTTAATTGCCCCATTCAATGTCTTCTAGGTGCCGGAATTTTTGGTTTTACGGGGTTTTCTGATTTTTTTTTGACTAACGGCTTTGTCTGTCTTGGGAATCAGTAGCGGTGCTAAAAAATTCCCGGTATGGGAGTTCCTGCACTTTATCAGTTCTTCCGGCGTACCGGCTGCCACCAGGGTACCTCCGCCTGAACCGCCCTCTGGGCCCATATCCATTATCCAGTCAGCGGTCTTAATAACATCCAGGTTGTGTTCAATAACAATGACTGTATTGCCTTGGTTTCTGAGTTTATGCAGTACTTCCATGAGTTGTTTGATATCCTGGAAGTGAAGGCCAGTGGTTGGTTCATCCAGAATATACAGGGTATTGCCAGTATCCCGCTTGGAAAGTTCACGTGACAGTTTTATGCGTTGCGCTTCACCCCCCGATAACGTCGTCGCGCTCTGGCCAAGACGAATATATGATAGCCCGACGTCCATCAAGGTTTGAAGCTTTCGCTGTAACATGGGTATGGCGTCAAAGAATGATCGGGCGTCCTCTATTGTCATATCCAGAATTTCGTGGATGTTTTTACCTTTATATTTTATGTCGAGTGTTTCTCTGTTGTAGCGTTTGCCCTTACAGGAGTCACAGGAAACATAAATATCCGGCAAAAAGTGCATTTCTACTTTGATGAGACCGTCACCCTGGCATAGTTCGCAGCGGCCACCTTTGACATTGAAGCTGAAGCGGCCGGGCTTGTACCCACGCGTGCGCGCTTCCTGTGTCTGTGCAAACAATTCTCGTATTGGTGTGAACAAGCCGGTGTATGTTGCCGGATTTGAACGAGGGGTTCGCCCTATTGGGCTTTGGTCTATGTCGACTACTTTGTCCAGATGTTCCAGGCCGCGAATTTCATCGTGTGCGGCGGCTTTGAGCGTCGTTGCTTTGTTCAGTACTTTGGCGGCAACTGGATAAAGTGTATGGTTTATGAGGGTAGATTTTCCAGAGCCTGAAACACCGGTTACACAGGTAAATAGGCCAATGGGTATATCGACTGACAAATTCTGTAGGTTATTGGATGAAGCATTTTTAATCTGGATAAGCTTTTCCGGATCAAAAGCAAAGCGCTTTTTGGGGATAGCTATACTGGCTTTTCCAGATAGAAATTGTCCGGTGATGGACTGTTCACAATTAATAAGATCGTCTATGCCACCCTGGGCAACTACTTCACCACCGTGAATTCCCGCACCTGGGCCAATATCCACAACGTAATCTGCTGCCCGAATGGCATCTTCATCGTGTTCGACAACAATCACAGTATTTCCCAGGTCACGCAAGCGCACCAGCGTTCCTAGCAGGCGTTCATTGTCGCGCTGGTGCAATCCTATGGAAGGTTCATCCAATATGTACATTACGCCCACCAGACCAGCGCCAATTTGGCTGGCTAGTCGAATGCGCTGGGCTTCTCCACCGGACAATGTTTCAGCACTTCTGTTCAGGGTAAGGTAATTCAGCCCGACGTCGACAAGAAATTGTAAGCGCGCATTAATTTCTTTGAGAATTTTTTCTGCAATTGCACCCCGGCGCCCGGTAAGATTGAGAGCACTAAAGTGGGCCATTGCTTCCTCGATGGAGCGAGAGGTAGTGCTAGGAAGGTCTGCCCCGCTTATTAGTACATGGCGCGATGACTCTTTTAGACGAGCGCCATTACAATTCGGGCAAGTTTGGACTGTTAGGAATTTTTGTAGGTTGTCGCGTACCATTGTGGAATCGGATTCGTGATAGCGTCGATCCATATTTGGGATTATTCCCTCAAACTTATGGGTGCGTTTTACTACATCACCACGATCGTTAGCATAGCTGAATTCAATTTTTTCTTTGCCGCTGCCATAGAGTAGGCAGTTTAGATGTTCCTCACCGATTGTGTTTAGTGGCGAATCTATATCAAATCCGTAGTGATCAGCCAATGAAGAGAGCATGTGGAAATAATATACATTACGTCGATCCCAGCCACGTATAGCCCCCTCGGATAAGCTAAGCTCATCGTCATGAATCACCAGGTCAATATCAAAAAACTGCTTTACGCCCAGACCATCACAATCAGAGCAGGCACCTGCTGGATTGTTGAATGAGAAGGATCTGGGTTCGAGTTCGCTGATACTATAACCGCAATCCGGACAGGCAAAGCGTGCGGAGAATACCAGGTCATCCTGGGGAGTTTTTTCATCGCCCGTATCCATAAAGGAAACAGCTGCAACTCCATCAGCAAGGCCAATCGCAGTTTCAAATGATTCTGCCAGACGTTGCTGGATGTCGGGACTAACCTTTAACCTGTCCACAACAGCCTGGATACTATGTTTCTTTTTCTTATCCAGTTCTGGAGGATGGTCCAGATCAACGACAATGCCGTCGACGCGCGCGCGAATAAAGCCGTTAGAAATTAGTTCCCGAAACAGATGTAAATGTTCTCCCTTCCGGTCTACGACTATGGGGGCGAGTATCATTATCCGAGTGTCTTTGGGCAGAGCTAGAACCTGATCGACCATCTGGCTAATGGTTTGTGCATCCAGCTTTTTGTTGTGTGTGGGACAATAGGGTTCCCCGACACGTGCATACAGCAATCGCAGGTAATCATATATTTCAGTAATGGTTCCGACGGTAGAGCGTGGATTATGTGAAGTTGATTTTTGTTCAATCGAAATGGCCGGCGAAAGCCCTTCAATATGATCGATATCAGGCTTTTCCATCATAGATAGAAATTGCCGCGCATAGGCTGACAATGATTCTACATAGCGGCGCTGTCCCTCTGCATATAATGTGTCAAAGGCTAGCGATGATTTACCAGAGCCGGACAGGCCAGTAATAACAATAAGTTTGTCCCTGGGCAGGTCCAGATTTATGTTTTTAAGATTGTGGGTTCGAGCACCCTGAATTGATATTGTATCCACAGATAAGGCTTCAGATAAAACCAGGCAAAATACCGTTTATGGGCCTATCTAGCAACTCCCATTATCGCTATTTTGCATATCTTGCGTATTCTCACATTGGCTATGGTGGATGACGGTAGTAATTTTTTGGACTTAATATACACTGACTTCATCAACTGAATGATCTGCTAACCAGGCGGGTAAATCCCATTTCAGCCTGGGTTCGAGTCCTAATCAGAGGGCTAAATTGAAGCATTAAGTTGAAGGGCTAATTAATAGTAGGCTAACTAAGAGAAGGCACATGGCACGAGGGGTTAATAAAGTAATACTGATAGGCAACCTGGGTAGAGATCCGGAAACCAGATACACCCAGGGTGGTGCACCGGTTACCAATTTCAGCGTAGCTACCTCTGAGGCGTGGAAAGATAAATCGACAGGCCAGCAGCAAGATCGTACAGAATGGCATAATGTTGTATGTTTTTCACGCTTGGCGGAAATCGCTGGTGAGTATCTGAAGCGGGGGTCCAAGGTTTACATTGAGGGCTCACTACGCACTAGTAATTGGGAAAAAGACGGGCAAAAGCATTACAAAACTGAAGTAATCGCCAGCAATCTGCAAATGCTGGATAGCCGTGGTGCAGCACCGAATGGTGGCGCTCCGGTCATGGATAATCAGATGGAGCCTGTACACAATGTGGCAGATGCTCTTCCTGATTTTGATGACGATATCCCGTTTTAGGTTTACCACTTTCAGGATTGTTGCGGCGGTTTAACAGTGCTCTCTGATAAGAAGTGCCAATGTCGCCGCCTGGGGGATCGTTCAGTTCCTTAGCCGCACAGCTACTGTAGCTTATGGCGCGCGGCTAAAATGAGCAGCTGTGGCTCTTAAAATAAAGCAGTAAAATCAAACCAGAGTTAGCAGGACGATGCCCAAAGCAATTCGGTAAATCACGTAAGGCGTCATGCCTGTGCGTTGCAAGAGCTTGATAAACAGGTGAATGCATAAAAATGCGCTAAACCCACTCAGTATCGTTCCCGTGGCAAGTTCAGCCCAATTTACGGTGATATCTGCTTGCAGCAGATCGACCATAGCTAGCGTTGCGGCGCCTAAAATTGCTGGGATAGACAGCAAAAACGAAAACCTCGCAGCGGTTTCGGGTGATAGTTTCAAAAAAAGTGCCGCGGTCATTGTGACCCCAGACCGGGAAGTTCCTGGGATAATTGCCAGGGTCTGGGCCAGACCAATAAGCACCACCGCCTTCCAGGTTATATTGCTTTGGCTTGAATGATCGTTATGTTTCTCAGCGAACCAGAGAATAGCGCCAAATACTATGGATGAACATGCGATGATCAATGTAAGGCGCATTTCGGTTTCAATCAGATCTTTGAAAAACCAGCCGGCAACGATTAGTGGCAGTGTGGCAATGATAATTTTGAATAACAAAATGCAGTGTTCATCTGGCTTGCTGCCGGTGAGCAAACGTAGTCCACTTTGGGCGAAGTTTTGTATGTCGCTGCGAAAATACGCCAGCACGGCCATAAGTGAGCCGACATGGACAGCAATATCAAAAGCCAGACCCTGGTCAGGCCAACCCCAAATTTGATTGGGGATAATCAGGTGAGCAGAGCTGGAAACTGGGAGGAACTCAGTTATACCCTGGATCAGCGCTAGAAAAATTATTTGCAGTAGATCCACAGTTGATCGCTTTGTTTATTGTAGTCATTAGAACAGGCATAATTTTACCCTGCTACCCATGAAAAGCCAGTGAGATTCACATACAGTGGTTTTGGGTAGATAATAGTACCAAGCGTTCGGTGGATTAAAATAATGAGCAATACAAACCCAGTGCCCAAACACGTGGAAATACCGTTGTTTCCCTTAAATACGGTGTTGTTTCCCGGTGGTCGGATGCCCATGAGGATATTTGAACCACGCTATGTCGGAATGGTCACTCGCTGTCTGAAAAAATCTGAGGGATTTGGCATCGTGCTTATCCGCAGTGGTTCAGATTCTCGGGTAGTAGATAAGCAGCAGCCTGATATTTTTGATATTGGTACCTATGCTGAAATTATTGATTTTAATGCCCTGGATGATGGCTTGCTGGGAATTATTGCTAAAGGTTCACACAAGCTACAAGTATTAAGAACTTATGAGGCTGATGATCATCTGCTGATGTGCGAAGCAGAGATTTTTCCGGATGAGCCTCAAACGGCTCTAGATCCGAATCATCAGTCGATGGTGGATATTCTAAGAGAGCTTGTGAAGCACCCCATGGTGATTAAACTCCATAAGCAGATGCATATGGATATCGATTTTGAAGATGCCGTTTCGGTCAGCTTAAGGCTCTCTGAGTTATTGCCGCTGGATCCCTTATCTAAGCAAAAATTGCTAGCGCTGGATCAGCCCAATCAACGTCTGCTTGAAATAGCGCGGATGCTTGAGGAACTCAACTAAATACCTGTGGATTCTGCGCTAGCGCGGCTCGTGAATTTCACACACAGCCATGTATAATTGCTGTTCAGATTAATCGGAATATCCGTGATGACCATGCAATCTAATATGCTGGAAATGGGCCAGCGTGCCCGTGTTGCTTCTCGCATAATTGCGGCGGCAGACACCCAGGTTAAATCCACTGCACTCAAAGCTATCGCTGAAGCAATGTTGAGCAGCCGCGCTGAGTTACTGGCAAGCAATAAGCTGGATCTTGAAGCGGCGGCGAAAAATGGACTGGCGCAACCACTCATTGACCGCCTGGTTCTGGATGACAAGGGCATCGAGCAAATGGTGGCTGGTGTGCTGCAGGTGGAGTCGCTTGGTGATCCTGTAGGTGTCATCAGTGATATGCAATATATGCCCAGTGGTATCCAGGTGGGGCAAATGCGGGTGCCGTTAGGGGTGATCGGGATAATTTATGAATCCCGGCCAAACGTAACGGTTGATGCGGCGAGTTTGTGCTTGAAAGCGGGAAATGCCTGTATATTGCGTGGTGGCTCTGAAGCCATCCACTCTAATACTGCCATTGCAGGCTGTATTAAAACCGGGCTCTTGCAAGCCGGTTTGCCACCGGAAGTTGTCCAGGTCATCGGTACAACTGACCGGGCGGCGGTAGGGGAATTACTTAAAATGAGTGAGTATGTTGATGTTTTGATTCCTCGCGGTGGAAAGAGCTTGATTGAGCGTGTTTCTGCTGAAGCGACTATGCCGGTGATAAAGCATCTGGATGGTATTTGTCATGTGTATGTGGATGATGATGCCGACGTGGAAATGGCTGTGAATATAGCTGTGAATTCAAAAACTGAAAAATATGCCGTATGTAATGCCGTAGAAACCTTGCTGGTTGCAGAATCAATGGCCTCATCTTTTTTGCCGCTGGCTGCAGCACGTTATGAGCAAGCGGGCGTAGAATTACGGGCCTGTGAGCGCAGCCGTACATTTTTGCCTAATGCAGTGGCAGCAAGCGATGAAGATTGGGAAACAGAATATCTGGGCCCGATCCTGGCGGTTAAAGTTGTGGGAGGCCTTGCGCAGGCAATCGACCACATTGCCAGTTATGGTTCGCAACATACGGATTGCATAGTCTCGAATGACTATGTGAATACAAGGCGTTTTATAACCGAAGTGGACTCGTCCTCGGTATTGGTAAACGTCTCAACGCAATTTGCGGATGGTTTTGAGTATGGGCTGGGTGCTGAAATAGGCATTTCCACCGATAAACTCCATGTGCGGGGCCCGGTAGGCCTGGAAGGGATGACAACCAGAAAATATGTGGTTATGGGGCAAGGTGAAGTCCGAATCAGGTAAGCAGCTTTGATTGGCTACTATGGTGGGGGTTTTGATCCCATTCACAATGGACATATACATGCCGCGCGCGCCGTATTAGATAGCTTTGCCCTGACGGAGTTACGATTTGTGCTCACTGCGCGACCTGTGCACAAAAATATTTCCGGGCGGAGTATTTCCCAGCGATGGGCGATGCTTGAGCTTGCGCTGGATGAGCAAGCGCAAATGCAAGCGGATGACATAGAGATTGCGGATTCGGAAACGCGTTCTTTTAGCTTTAATACTTTGAGCAAATTGCGTCATCTGCATGGCCCTAGTCTGCCGTTGTTTTGGATAATCGGTTATGATCAATTTGCAGTGCTGAATGATTGGTACCGGGGTATTGAACTTATTTCCCTGGCACATATTTTGGTGCTTTCAAGGCCGGGACCGTGTGTTGTGAACAATCAAATGCAGGGTTTCACGGATTTGCATGGTACAGATAAAAAGCAGGAACTCTTATCGAGCCCGGCGGGAAAGCTTTATTTTGTTTCTGCGTCTATGCTAGATATTTCATCGACAAAAATTAGAAAGCGCTTACAAGCGGGCTTGAGTGTAGAGGATATGATCCCGGCTCGCGTCTGGTCCTATATTATGGACAATAAGCTTTACCTCACAGGAGATAGCGAATGACTGACGGTAGGTCAGTGGCTGAAGATGCCAGTAATGTTGCACAAAAATTGTGTGATCAGGTCAAGCAGGCCCTGGAAGATATGAAGGGCAATGATATTGTTGTTTTGGATGTTAGTGAAATGACTGATATTACGGACTTTATGCTGATAGTCAGCGGTACTTCAAACCGGCATGTGAAAGCTTTGGCCAATGCCGTACTGGACAAGGCAAAAGAGCTGGGCATGAAGCCCATAGGTATCGAGGGCAAGGAGGATCTTGAGTGGGTGCTGGTAGATTTGGGCGATGTTCTGGTGCATGTGATGCATCCAGATGCACGCGAGTTCTATAACCTTGAAGGACTATGGACTAATTTTGGTGGCGAGAATTAATGGTCATACGCATGTTGAGCATTGGTACCAAAATGCCCAGCTGGATGCAGCAAGGTTATGCTGAATACGCGCGTCGACTTCCCAAAGACAATGCGCTTGAGTTAGTGGAGTTGCCGCTACGAAAAAGAGGCTCAGATAGTATTGCAGTTCAGCAGTTGCACGAAGAGAAACGCTTGCTTGCGAAAATTAATCAGAGAGACCTTGTAATAGCGTTAGATGAATCGGGTCAAAGCTGGAGTAGCAAGGATTTGGCCGGACAAATGAATAAGTGGCGCAACAGTGGTTGTAATATTGCTTTGTTGGTAGGTGGTCCAGATGGCTTATCCGAGCATTGTAAAAAATTGGCCAGTGGCAGTTGGTCTTTATCAAGGGCGACACTGCCCCATGGATTAGTGAGAGTGATGATTGCAGAGCAAATATATCGGGCCTGGAGTTTGAATAACAATCGTCCATATCATCGAGCATGATCAGGAAGTAGTTTATGTCAGAGCCAATGCATCTGAAGGATTCAGATTCGGAGCGACGTAGTTTTTCTGGTCGCACCATTGCAGTACTCTTTCTGGTCTTTGTATGTCTAACAATTTTAGTTGTTCGCCTGGTTCAGCTGCAGGTAGTGGAACACGAAGACTATGTTACTCGTTCTGATGACAATAGAATTCAGGTGCAGGCCCTTGCGCCACCTCGCGGTCGAATTCTGGACCGGCATGGCGTAGTGCTTGCAGAGAACCGTGCGGTATTCACTCTTGCGCTTGTTACGGAGCGCATTCCAGATTTACCGGCATTGTTCAAAGAACTGGAAACCCTGGTGAGCCTGACCCAGGCAGAAATAGAGGATTTTAAAAAACGTCGGGCCCGTCGTAAGCGGCCTTTTGAGGCGGTTGCATTGCGACTGGCTCTGTCTGAAGCGCATATTTCAATATTGTCAGTTAATCGACACCGACTGGACGGCGTGGAGGTTCAGGCACAGTTGTTGCGTTATTACCCCCATGGTGATTTGTTTGCGCATGCGGTGGGTTCTGTGCGCCGCGTGACGGAAGAAGATCTTCGCGTGCTGGACTCCGTAAACTACAGCGCGACACAGTTTGTCGGCAAGCGAGGTATTGAACAATTTTATGAGACCTCTCTGCACGGTGTAGTGGGTTATCAGAATGTTGAAATAGACGCCAGAGGCCGGGTGCACAAAGTGCTGGAAATCAGCCCGCCGCTCACTGGCGAAAGTGTTACCGTGCACCTTGATACACGCTTGCAGATCGCGGTAGCTAAAGCCTTAGGTGATCAGCGCGGCGCGGTTGTTGCCATAGAGCCCAAAACTGGCGGGATACTGGCTATGGTCAGTACGCCGAGCTACGACCCAAATCTGTTTATAACGGGTATGACGGCTGGGCAATATAAGGAACTGATGACATCTCGGGACCTGCCTTTGTTTAATCGTGCGGTTGATGGGCAGTATGCGCCGGGTTCTACCTTTAAACCCGTTGTTGGGCTGGCGGGTTTGGCGGCCGGTACTTTAAGTTGGGAAGACACAATTAATGATTATGGGTCGTTTCGCATAGAAGGCCAACCCAGAATATGGCGTGACTGGAGCTGGAAGAAAAACAATTCTGGTGGCCAGGGGGTGGTCAGTTTACGGCAAGCAATCTACCGTTCCTCCAACGTATTTTTTTATGATCTGGCCCACCGGATGGGCATAGATGCATTGGGCAATATGGCAAGACAGTTTGGCTATGGGCAGGCTACGGCAATAGATGTTCTGCAAAGAAAGAAAGGCCTGATGCCCGATCCCCTATGGAAACATGGTGCCAAGGGCGAACGTTGGTATCCTGGCGACACGGTAAATGTGGGCATTGGTCAGGGCGACGTATTGGCAACACCCTTACAGGTTGCCAGCACGGCCATGGTGATAGCAAATCGTGGGCACTGGATGCGGCCAAGAAATTTATTGTCCAGCGGGGTAGATCTGGTTGAGGTGGATGCCGGTGTGCCCATGCAGGACATTCAGGGAGTGAACGCCGAAGATTGGGAACGAATTGTAGATTCAATGGAAGATGTTGTGCACCGGGGAAATAAAGGTTTTCGACAAAATGGCACCGCATGGGCATATATTGGTAGGGATATCGGTTATCGCATGGCGGGTAAGTCTGGCACCGCCCAGGTGGTGGGCATTCAACAAGGTGAAGAATATGACGAGAGCATACTTGATGAATACCAGCGTAAACATGCCTGGTTTCTGGCCTTTGCTCCGGCAGATAATCCTCAATTGGCGCTTGTCGTGTTGATTGAAAATGGTGGCGGAGGCAGCTCTGTGGCGGCACCTGTTGCAAGAGAAATAATGGATGCATACTTGCTGCCAGAACTGGCTGGAGCAAATTTGTGAGTGGTGGGGATTTCGTACGCAGCATGCCCCTGGGGCAAGGTCTGGTTAGAAATCAGCCCATTTATAGAATACACATTGATTTGTGGCTGTTGCTTGCCTTGGGTTTGGTGGTGAGCTTTGGGCTAATCATGTTATACAGCGCGGTGGATAAGAACCCCGTCCTGTTTACGGCCCAGCTGTTAAGAGTTGGTGCAGGTTTTGCCATACTGTTTATCATCGCCCATGTGCCCCCGAGATATTATTTTCGCTGGTCGCCATTTCTGTACGCTATAGTGCTGTTGATGCTGGTGGCGGTTTTGTTTGTTGGTGTTACTGCAAAAGGTTCCCAGCGCTGGCTCAACTTACCGGGATTGCCGCGTTTCCAACCATCGGAAATGATGAAGGTTGCAGTGCCGCTGATGGTAGCCTGGTTCCTGAACGACAGACCACTGCCGCCACGTTTAAGGCATTTGGCCTGGGCACTATTAATGATTTTAGTGCCGGCAGTTTTGGTGGGCTTACAGCCGGATTTGGGAACCGCAATTTTGATTATCACGGCGGGTTTAGGCGTTATCTTTTTATCAGGTATTTACTGGCGCTGGTTGGGCTATGCCTCACTGGCAGTGGCATTGTCTCTGCCAGCTTTATGGTTCGTAATGCAAGGCTATCAGAAAGAGCGAGTACTCACTTTGTTTGATCCGGAGCGAGACCCTCTGGGTGCTGGATGGAATATCATTCAATCCAAAACGGCTATAGGCTCCGGCGGGCTCTATGGCAAAGGTTTGTTTGCAGGGACACAATCGCACCTGGAATTTCTTCCGGAAAGCCACACTGATTTCATTATTGCTGTGATTGGAGAGGAGCTGGGATTTTTTGGTATCGCGGCTCTATTGCTACTTTATCTTTGCGTGATTGTGCGCTGTCTGTATATGTCGAGCCAGATGCAGGATACCTTTGGACGCCTGGTTATAGGTGGTCTGACCTTAACATTTTTTGTCTATTTGTTTGTTAATATAGCTATGGTCATTGGGTTGCTGCCGGTAGTAGGTGTACCGCTGCCGCTAATCAGTTACGGTGGCACATCTGTCATTACCCTGCTTGCCAGCTTCGGTATAATCATGTCGATTTATACTCACCGGCGCCGGTGATCGAATGGACGGTTTTGGTGTCAAAGAGTGTTATGTGGCTGATGATCTTTTGTTAATTTTATAATGCGGAGAAGTTTAGTGCTTAAATGGAATTGCGCGGTATTCGCTCTATTGATGTGCTCGTCTCACCTGTTTGCGGATTATTCCGGCAGGGTGGATGTTGATCGGTTTATCGATGAAATGGTGGCAGAACACGATTTTGATCGCGAGGAATTGCGCTTGGTCTTTGCCGATGCACAGCACCATGCAGGTATTATTAAGGCTATTTCCCGGCCTGCTGAAAAAACCAAACAGTGGTTTGAGTATCGAAATATTTTTTTGGGGCAGCAGCGCATTGACGGAGGTGTAACATTTTGGCGTAGGCATGCTGAAGTTTTGGAAAAGGCACAGTCAAAATATGCGGTGCCAGTCGAAATTATAGTGGCCATTGCGGGTGTAGAAACGTTATATGGAAAAAGGGCTGGCAGTTACAAAGTGCTGGATGCGCTGAGTACACTGGGCCTGGATTATCCGCCCCGAAAAAAATTCTTTAGAAACGAATTAAAAGAGTATTTGTTGCTGGCGCGAGAGGAGGGCAGAAATCCTCGGGAGCTTTTAGGCTCCTACGCCGGAGCTATGGGCTACGGGCAGTTTATGCCATCGAGCTTTCGTGCCTATGCAGTAGATTTCGACGGAGATGGCCGGCGCGATATCTGGGATAACCCCGAAGACGCTATTGGCAGTATTGGGAATTACCTGCACCGACACGGATGGAAGCGGGGTGAGCCCATCGTGGTGCTGGCGGACAAGGTTGATGATAAAAAATTCAAATCTTTGGCAAATGCCAAGCTGAAACCTTCATTGTCTATCGGGCAATGGAAGCAAAAGGGGGGTATGAGCGTTGATTTGGAGGACAATACACCTGCGGCCCTGTTTCGCATGCAGGCTGCTGAAGAAGTTCAATACTGGTTGGGCCTGCATAATTTTTACGTGATAACACGTTACAATCACAGCCGCTTATATGCACTGGCCGTCTATCAATTGGCCATGGAAATTGCCAAAGCTCATGGCATAGAAAAAGCCCATGCAACAGAGGTAGCTGGAAAATGACAGGGATAAATACCAAACAGTTGAGTGTGTCGCGGGTATGTAGTTTCTTGCTGGTATGCATTGCTACTGCATGTTCAAGCCCGAGTGTTCAGGATCGTGCGCCCAGTCGGACGCCCGCCTATCTGGACCGTTTACCGGACCCTGTCGTAAGAGAGCTACCGCGCAGTAAAAGTGGTAATCGCTCGCCGTACACAGTGCTGGGCAAGAGCTACACACTTTTACCCCGCTCGGAGGGTTACCGCGCGCGTGGCAAGGCCTCCTGGTATGGGGCAAAATTTCATGGTCGATTGACCTCCAGTGGGGAGCGCTACAACATGTATACCCTCACCGCAGCACATAAAAGGTTACCTATCCCCTGTTTCGCGAGAGTGACCAATCTCGATAATGGAAAGAGTACCGTTGTGCGGGTGAATGACCGTGGGCCATTTCACTCTGATCGCATTATTGACCTATCCTATGCCGCGGCCATTAAGCTTGGCTATGCCAGTAAAGGTACGGCAAATGTAAAGGTAGAAGTGGTTACGCCTGCTTTAATAGCCAGTGTTAAACGTAAGCAGTACAGCAAACCCGTTGCGTATACCGGGAATACGCAGAAAACAAAAATTGTAGCTAAAAATGGAACCGCATTTGGTACGCGGGCTGTGTCGCATAGCGCGCCCGGCCAATATACGTCAAAAAAACCCATGCAAAATGTCCGCACCGCAGACAGCATTTATCTGCAAGCAGGCGCTTTCAGCGAAATCAAATCGGCTTCTGCAATTCAAAATCGCCTAGAGCAACTATTGGGAAGTATTGTTCAGGTTGCGGATAGTGCAGACGGTTTATTCCGAGTAAATATTGGCCCCCTGGAGCATTTACGGGAAGCTGAGCGAATTCAGTCGTTGATGGAGAGCGCTGATTTTTCACGTCCACTTATACTGCACAGATAAATGCTTCGCGCGGATAATTACAGGTAGATAAATGCTAGAATGCCTTGCACCAACTCACTTTAGGAGTCTGCTCAAAAACATGCGGTACAGATACTCACTTTATTGCTCACTTACTTTTTTTGTCGCTCTGATTAGCACATCTGTCTTTGGTGTAGGCATTCCCCGTGCTCCGGAAATTGCCGCGTCCGGGCATATTCTGATTGATGCGACAACTTTTCGTGTTTTGTCTGGCGAAAACGTAGAAACCTCACTGGCCCCCGCAAGTCTTACAAAAATGATGACCAGTTATGTTGCGGCAGCCGAAATCGCTGCAGGGCGGTTTGGTTTGGATGAGATGGTAGATATTAGTGTGAAAGCCTGGCGAACACCGGGTTCAAAAATGTTTATTCGCGAAGGTACTAAAGTATCTCTAGCTGACTTGTTAAAAGGCCTAATCATCCAGTCCGGGAATGATGCGAGTGTTGCTATTGCCGAGCATCTTGCGGGAAGTGAAGGGGCATTTGCCGATATGATGAACGAGCATGCGCAAATACTGGGGATGCAAGCCAGTCACTTCATGAATGCTACCGGCTTGCCCAATGAGGAGCATTACACTACTGCCAAGGATCTGGCAATTCTCAGCCAGGCGCTGATTAAGAATTTCCCCGAGCACTATAAATTATATTCAGAACGCTCATTTAAGTACAACGACATTGATCAGCCGAACCGAAACCGTCTGTTGTGGCGTGATCGCACCGTTGATGGGATAAAAACAGGATTTACCAAAAATGCAGGTTATTGTTTGGTTGCCTCTGCTTTACGCGATGACATGCGTCTTATATCTGTTGTTTTAGGTACAGACAGCGATGAAGCACGTATGCGGGAAAGCCAGAAACTGCTTTCCTACGGTTTCAGATATTTTCAGACCCAAAAAATTTATGATAAAGATGTAACGCTTAAAACCGCAGAAGTCTGGTATGGCGAAGCTGAAATGCTTAATCTGGGTCTGCTCTCGCCGGTTACTTTGACCTTGCCTCGCGGCAGATACGATGACCTTAAAGCAGAGACAGATGTTACCAGGATAATAAAAGCGCCGGTCTCTGAAGGGGATGAATATGGCGAGTTGCGTATAACCCTGGATGAAGAAGTTGTTTTTCGTGCTCCCCTGGTAGCGACTAGTTCCATAGCTGAAGCCGGTTTTTTTAAAAGCATTGGGCACGGGGTCTATTTACTGTTTAGCGAGCTTCTAGATTGAGATAGTTAACTATGGACTCAGATGATTCACACCGTATTGAATTTCCCTGTGATTATCCAATCAAGATTATTGGCGTATATCACGAGCAGTTCAAAGAGGTCGTCTGCGATTTAACTACCGCGCATGCACCTGGCTTTACGGAAAAAAATGTTGCCATTCGCATGAGTGGCAAGGGTAATTACTGTTCTGTCAAGATCACTATTACTGCTACTGGAGAAGCACAACTCAAACGCCTGCATAAAGCGCTGATGTCACATGACATGGTAAAGATGGTTATCTGATGCATTTACTGGTGCGTCAGTTGGGCCTGACCGACTATGGCGCTGTACTTGCTGCTATGCAAAAATTTACTAACGAGCGTACTCCATCTACAAATGATGAGTTATGGATTACTCAGCACAATCCTGTGTTTACCTTAGGTCAGGCTGGTAAGTCGGAGCATTTACTGTTCCCCGGAGATATCCCTGTTGTGCAAAGTGACCGTGGCGGGCAGGTCACCTATCATGGCCCCGGGCAACTGATTATTTATTTGCTCATTAACATAAAGCGTCAAAAGCTATTCGTTCGTGATCTGGTTTGCGGCATTGAAAAGAGCATTATCCAGGTGCTTGCTGACTTGGGTATTCCTGCTGAGAATCGATCGGATGCCCCGGGGGTGTACGTTGCCGGTGCCAAAATCGCAGCGCTGGGTTTACGCATTCGAAAAATGTGCTCTTATCATGGTTTGAGCTTTAACATCAGTATGGATCTGGAACCCTTTGAGCGTATTAATCCCTGTGGAATACAGGGATTGTCAGTAACCCAGTTAAAAGATCTGGGAGGGCCTGACGATTTATCCAGGGTGGCTTTGCTTGTGGTCGACCAGCTGGTGCAGCAATTGGGATATTCAGGCTGTCGCTCGGTGCGAGCAGATTAGGCAATCCTTGCGCCGGGTTAGGCGGAGTTTTCTCCAGTCCATAATACTGGCATCCAGGTATTGGACCCACCCAGTCAGGGCTTCGCCAGTGCCAGTAATGAGTTTCATAACTTCCATTGCCTGTATACATCCGATAATACCTACCATCGGGGCTGCAACACCACTTTCAGCGCAATTAAGTGCAGTATCTGCGCCTTTGGTTTCGGGGTACAGGCAGCGATAACAGGGGGATTCTGGTTGCCGGGGATCAAACACACTCACTTGTCCTTCAAAGCGTATGGCCGCACCGGAAACCAGAGGTATGCCTTTCTCAAAACAATAGTCGTTGATGGTGTAACGCACTGAGAAGTTGTCAGTTGCATCAACGACAATATCGATATCCTGGCTGATCGCATGCAAGCTTTGCGTGGTTAATTTTTCACCTATGCAAGTTAGCCTTGTGTCGGGGTTCAGGGCTTTTAGGCGACGGGTTGCAGATTCTACCTTGGTTAACGATATGCTGTTTGTGTCATGAATAATCTGACGTTGCAAGTTGGATAGCTCTACCTGGTCATGGTCCGCCAAAATCAAATGCCCGACACCTGCCGCAGCCAGATAAAGTGCTATAGGAGATCCCAGGCCACCAATACCTGCAATGAGTACGCTGGCATTCAGGAGTTTCTGCTGCCCGTCAATATCCACTTCAGGTAGCATAATGTGCCGACTATACCTTAAAAGTTGCTCATCATTCATTTTAAACTCCGGCTCGGGCAAGTGTGACGCGTTGGATGCCGGCAAGATCGTTCAGTGTGATTATATCGGTATAGCCGTTATCCAGGAACAGTTGGCTCACCTGTGTAGCCTGTTGCCAGCCGTGCTCCAGGGCAAGTACGCCCTTGGCTAATAAATATTGGGGTGCCTGACCTATTATCTGACGAATAGCGTCAAGACCGTCTGCCCCTGCAAAAAGGGCGCGGTGGGGCTCGTAGTCAAATACTGATTGCTCGACCTCGGTATCGGATTCGGCGATATAGGGTGGATTGCACAGGATGGCAGAATACCTTGAATCAATGGCATCGAACCAGTCGCTCAAGATAAAAGTTACCGTTAGTTGATGAAGAGAGGCGTTACGTTTTGCTACTTTTAATGCTTTGTGGCATACGTCTGATGCGCTAACCTGGTAGGTGCTTTCAGCATGCGAGGCCAGAGCCAGTGCAATGGCACCTGAACCTGTACCAAGGTCTAATATAGAACCTGAACTACCGACGTGTTCCAGAGCATACTCAACCAGTAGCTCAGTTTCAGGACGCGGAATAAGCACATGTTCAGACACGTTAAGGTCCAAATTGAAAAAGCCTTTCTCTCCCAACAGGTATGCTATGGGTTCTTGCTTTGCGCGACGCCTAACAAGTATATCAAGTTCTTCTATTTGAGTTTGCGTGAGTTTATGTTCGCTGTGGGCATAAATAAAGGCGTCAGATTTCTCTAGTACAAAAGCCAACAGCAGTTCTGCATCCCGGCGCTCTATCGATGTACTGATATTGCTTAACACATCGGAAATGCGTGTCATTCATCCTCGCCTATGGATTCCCATAAACCGGCCTGATGCTCCTGGATAAGGGGTTGAATAACTTCTTCAAGGGCGCCTTCCATTATTTCGCCGAGTTTGTACAGGGTAAGATTGATTCGGTGGTCTGTGACACGGCCTTGAGGAAAGTTATAGGTACGAATGCGTTCTGAGCGGTCTCCGGAGCCAACCAGGGAGCGCCTTGTGTCAGCTTGTTCCTGTTGCTGTTCCTGGCGCGCTGAATCCAGTAGCTTCGCTTGTAACAAAGACATAGCGCGCGCCAGGTTTTTGTGCTGTGAGCGCTCATCCTGGCACTCTACTACCATGCCTGTTGGCAGGTGGGTAAGCCGTACAGCAGAATCTGTTTTATTTACATGTTGACCGCCTGCCCCGGATGCACGATAGGTATCCCGGCGTAAATCAGCCTTATTGATGGTGATTTCACCAATTTCGCTAACTTCTGGCAGTACTGCCACAGTACAGGCAGAAGTATGGATGCGGCCCTGTGATTCAGTTTCAGGTACCCGCTGAACCCTGTGAGCGCCAGATTCGAACTTTAGCTGCTGGTAGACGTTTGTGCCTTCTATACGTGCTATCAGCTCCTTGAAGCCGCCATGGTCCCCGTTGCGCTTACTAACAATATTTATACGCCAACCCCGGCCTTCTGCATATCGGGTATACATTCGAAATAGATCGCCAGAAAAAATAGCGGCTTCATCGCCACCGGTACCTGCCCGGATTTCAAGAAACACATCTGATGCATCATCGGGATCTTTTGGCAAAAGCAGGAGTTTAAGCTTGTCCTCGGTATCCTTAAGTTGGCCGTCCAGGTCATGAACGTCATCCTTGGCCATAGCACGCATTTCAGCATCTTCATCATTCAGCAGGGACTCGGCATCTGTGCGTTCCTGTTGCATGTTTTCATATATTTGATATTGCTGAGTGACACCTTGTAGTTCGGCATACTCCTTAGACAAGCTTGTAAAGCGGTCGCGATTGTTCATAACCTCGGTGTCGGATAGTAGCGCCGAGAGCTCTTCGTGTCGATCGGACAGATTCGATAATTTGTTGATAATTGATGCTGATAAACTCATTGGGTGGTAGTACTCTTCCCGGAATCTGATGTAGACGTATTGTTATTGTTGGATATTATGTCATTTGCAGTAGATACTTTGTCGTCCGTTAGGCCGTACAATTTTCGCACTGTTTCAATAACGTCGGATTCGCCATTGGCGCTTGCTTTTCGTATGGCAAGGGTTGGACTGTGTATAAGTTTGTTGGTCAGTGTTCTGGCCAGGTTCTTTATCACCTTAACGGGGTCGTCACCTTTTTCTACTTGTTTAAGGGCTTGTGTCAGGGCTTCTTTTTGTACGGCCTCTGCGGAGGATCTGAAAGCCATGAGGGTTTCTTTACTGTCGCGGATAGCGCGGTGCTGCAAAAACTGTTCTGCACCCTCCTGCACCAAAATCTCTGCAGCTTCTGCAGCCAGACGTCTGCCGGACATATTCTCTTCGATAATTTCTGTCAGATCATCAATGCCGTATAAAAACACATCGTCAAGCTCACTCGCTGTAGGGTCAATATCTCGGGGTACCGCAATATCTACCATAAAGATGGGCTTGTGTTTGCGCTTTTGAATAGCTGCAGTTATTGACTGCTTATCAAGCACGATGTTAGCGCTTCCGGTAGAACTGATGACAATGTCGAATTGATCCAGTGCATCAGGAATCTCATCCAGGGTTAACACCTGGGTCTGGTAGGTATTGGCTAGCTGTTCAGCGTTCGCCCTGGTGCGGTTGGCAATGCTCAATTGATACATGCCCTGGGTTTTAAGGTGTTGGACAACCAGCTCAATAGTCTCTCCGGCGCCAATCAATAGGGCTTTTTTGTTTGCCAAGTCTGAAAAGATTTGTCGCGCCAAGGCTACCGCAGCATAAGCGACTGAAATAGGCTTCTTGCCAATATCGGTATCCGTACGTACTTTTTTTGCCGTATTGAGGGTAAATTGGCTGAGCAGGCTCAGTTCCGGCCCCAGAGTGCCGGCTTGTTGCGCAAGTTGATAAGCGTTTTTGATCTGCCCCATTATCTGAGGCTCCCCTAATGCCTGGGAATCCAGACCGGATGCAACGCGCATCATATGTACTGCAGCATCCTGATCCCAATGAAAGTAGGCCACCGGCTGAATTTCGTGCTCCGGAACAGATCGGTGCTGAGAGAGCCACTCCTGTATGGGTAAGTGCTCGGGAGACTCCATGGCACAGTATATTTCTACCCGATTACAGGTAGATAGAATTGCAGATTCCCGCACGCTCGGCATACTGCCGATAAGTTGCTTTAAGATCTCTTCCAGATCATCTGCAGGCAAAGCAATGCGCTCCCTAAGCTCAATGGGTGCGGTTCTAAAACTGATTCCATATGCCAATATCGGCATAGCGCTATCTCGAACGGTTGCTATTAGGCAATAATAGCAAAATCAGCGCACCTAAACGGAGGTTAATTTACGGAGGTTAATTTATAAGTGTCTTATACTAATGTGATGCGAGCATTGAGATGATGCAAGAATACCCGGATAGGTCCTGCACTCAGCATGGGAGTCGCCTCCATTTGACTGTGTTCTGGTCTTTATTGGCGTTATTGTCAGGTTGCGCTTCATCACCCTATGGTTCGAGCAAACCAGGAAGCGAGGCTCAAAAGAGCCAACAAGCTGCAGAACAGTTTGTTTTGCAGGGTCGCCTTGCCGTGAAACAGGCAAAAGAGGGATTTAGTGCTAGTTTTAAGTGGGTACAGGTAGGTACGTATTATTCTGTAGAATTGTGGGGAACCTTTGGTCAAGGTCGAACACTGATAAAGGGGAATTCCTCCTATGTCGAAATAACCACAGCCGATGGGGAAATTCACCGCGATAACCAGCCCGAAATGCTAATGCAGGAGTGGTTGGGTTGGGGGGTGCCGCTGGACGTGCTGAGGTACTGGATTCAGGGTTATGCCAGCCCCCATGAACAGAGGGCGGATTATCAGGATATGCCTGATATTTTGTCTGGATCATTTAGACAGCTGGGCTGGCTTATCACGCCGTCCAGGTATATAGATATACAGGGGGTGAGCTTGCCCATGAAGACCATTGTGATGAAAGACGGCTTCCGGATTACCCTGTTAATCAAGAAAGCCAGGCTGGGTGAGGTGGGTGTCAGCTTGACAGCTGCTTAAGCCGGCATCAGAATAGCCGCCTCCCGCGCCAAGGTAGTTTAAAAGTGGTTGAGCAGTTCAGGAATTTAGGCGTGGCTCAGGGTTAAATTGAAATAATTACTTCGGGTGTTGGATACGTAACTAACTGAATTAAAGCACTTTATTGTTTTTATGGGGTGTCGCCAAGTGGTAAGGCACCGGGTTTTGATCTCGGCATTCGCAGGTTCGAGTCCTGCCACCCCAGCCATATTCGCAAAAAGGCGTCTAGTTACGTCACGGTAAAAAACCGAAGCAATTCACACTACAACCTAAATCAGGGAAATTCATAGCGTGGCGAACCTTATCCTATTTCCAGGCAACTCCAATCCTAACTTATTTCGACGGATTGCAATCGAGCTGCGTATTAAAATGGGCAAGATTGCTGTGGGCCAGTTCAGTGATGGTGAAGTGCGTGTAGAAATACAGGAAAATGCCCGGGGCAAGGACGTGTTTCTTCTGCAATCGACCTGCGCACCGACCAACGATAATCTCATGGAAATGATGATTATGGCGGACGCACTAAAACGCGCTGCGGCTCAGCGAATTACTGCTGTAGTACCTTACTTCGGATATGCGCGCCAAGATCGTCGTCCGCGCAGTAGCCGAGTAGCGATTAGCGCTAAAGTGGTAGCGGACATGATATCGGGGGTGGGTATAGACCGGCTCATGACTTTTGATTTACACGCTGACCAAATTCAGGGCTTTTTTAAGATCCCGGTTGAAAATTTGTACAGTAGCCCGGTGTTAGTTGAGCATGTTTTGGCACAACGTTATGAAAACCCTATGGTCGTATCACCGGATGTCGGCGGTGTTGTGCGTGCCAGGGCGATAGCCAAATTAATTGATGACTCCGAGCTTGCTATCATTGATAAACGTCGGCCCGAGGCGAATAAGTCCGAGGTAATGCATGTCATCGGTGATGTAGACGGTCGAACCTGCATCATTGTCGATGATATGGTGGATACCGCAGGCACATTGTGTGCCGCGGCTGCTGAATTAAAGGCGCGCGGGGCTATCAGGGTCGTGTCATATATAACCCACGCCGTATTATCAGGTGAGGCGGTTAAACGCATAGAGAGCTCCGAAATGGACGAGCTGGTTGTTACCGACACCATTCCTCTCAGTGAGGAAGCGAGAAAAAGTAATAAAATTAAACAATTGAGCTTAGGCGGGTTGTTTGCTGAGGCTATTCGCCGTGTAAGCAACGAAGAATCTATCAGTGCTATGTTTGATGGCTAATTAAACATGGTAAACGCATGCAGATATTTCGGTCGCACAAATATCTGTGTATTAACGTGACTTAGGAGGTACATGATGTCACAGAAACTTAAGATAACCGCAGAAACACGAACTGACCTGGGGAAAGGTGCGAGCCGCCGCCTGCGTCGACTCGCAAATAAAGTCCCTTCCATCTTATATGGGGCGGGCCAGGATTCTGTTCCACTTACATTGGAATATAATGAGCTGGTTCAGATCATGAAAAATGAGACATTTTACTCCCAGGTCTTGGCTTTAAACGCTGAGGGTAAAGAGCAGGATGTAGTGGTCAGAGACTTACAGCGTCACCCTGCTACGAATATCGTTACGCATGTAGATTTCTTGCGAATTGACGCCACTAAAACCATTCATGTTTCTATACCCTTGCACTTTCTTAATGAAGAAGCTTGTGTGGGTGTTAAAACTGAAGGTGGCATAATTTCACATATTCTGAATGAAGTAGAAATCAGTTGTTTGCCTGCAGATATCCCGCAATTTATCGAGATAGATCTAATCGAGCTGGGTTTGGGTGAATCTATTCAGTTGTCGGAACTAAAACTACCCGAAGGCGTTGATCTGGTTGCCTTTTTGCATGGTGATGATTCTCATGATACGGCGGTGGTGAGCGTTCATGCTCCACGTGCGATAGTGGAAGAAGAGACAATTGACGAAGCGGCTGAGTCTGAAGGCGAAGCTGGTGAAGCCGAAGACAGTGAAGGTGAGTCAGAGGACTAGCACCGCACTTGGTGTGTGTGTTATGCATGGCTATTAAGTTGATTGTGGGCCTGGAAAATCCAGGCCCACAATATGCCAATACCCGACACAATGTGGGTGGAATGTTCCTGGCTTATTTAGCCCAGCGTTTTTCTATTGATCTAAAAACTGAAAATAAGTTCAGTGGGCGCCTCGGCCGGGGCAATATCTGCGGAAATGACGTCAGACTTTTGATTCCCGATACTTATATGAATTTAAGTGGCAAGGCTGTTGGCAGTGTTGCGCATTTTTATAAGATTGCGCCGGAGGAAATTCTGGTTGCGCACGACGAGATGGCTTTTGATCCGGGTGTGTTGCGCCTTAAGAAGGCCGGTGGTGTAAATGGGCATAATGGCTTGCGCGACATAGTTGGTTCGCTAGCAGGCAATGCTAATTTTTTTCGCTTCCGAATTGGTGTGGGTCATCCAGGTAATGCTAACGCAGTGACTGCTTATCTTACCAGCCGCAGCATTCCACAAGCAGAAAGAGAGCTAATAGAGAGTGCATGGGATATTGATAGCAGCATACTGAGCGATATGATTTCCGGTAATATACAAAAAGCTATGAACAAATTGCATGCTGCTCCGGTACTATCCGGCGATAAATAGAAAGATAAACAAAATGATGGGCAATATGGTGGGTAAGAGTAATCATGGGTTTTAAATGCGGCATTGTTGGCCTGCCCAACGTAGGTAAGTCTACGCTGTTTAATGCGCTTACCGAAGCGGGTATCGGGGCGGAAAATTTTCCATTCTGTACAATAGAGCCTAACGTTGGCGTTGTGCCTGTGCCCGATGAGCGTTTAAAGGCATTGTCAGACATTGTACAGCCGGAGCGCACATTATCCTCCTCCATGGAGTTTGTGGATATTGCCGGTTTGGTAAAAGGTGCGTCTACAGGTGAGGGGCTTGGTAATAAATTTCTCGCACATATCCGGGAAACCCATGCCATTGCCCACGTGGTACGTTGCTTTGAAGATCCCAATATCGTTCATGTCTCGGATAAAGTATCTCCGCTTGACGATATTGAAGTAATAGAAACTGAACTTGCTCTGGCCGATTTGGAATCGATAGATCGGGCGATTACACGCAATCAAAAATTAGCGAATTCAGGCGACAAAGATGCAAAAGTGCTGCTTGAGCTACTGACCCGGGTTAGCACCACCTTGAACGAGGGGGGTTCAGTCCGATCCATGGGCCTGGATGATGAAGCAACTTTGCTGCTCAGGGACTATCATCTGATTACGCTCAAACCGGTTATGTACATTGCCAACGTTGATGAGTCGGGGTTTGAGGATAACCCTATGTTAGACCAAGTGCGGATGATTGCAGAAAAAGAGCAGGCTGTTGTCGTGGCGGTGTGTAATAAAATTGAAGCAGAAATTTCCGAGCTGGAAGAAGAAGAAAAACTGGAGTTTCTGGCTGATATTGGTATGCAGGAGCCTGGGCTCAACCGCGTAATTCGCGCTGGATACCAGCTGCTAAACCTACAAAGCTATTTTACTGCTGGAGTACAGGAAGTACGTGCCTGGACCATATCAGTGGGTGACAACGCCCCCAGAGCCGCTGCGGCGATCCATACTGACTTTGAAAAAGGCTTTATTCGCGCAGAAGTGATCGCTTATGACGACTTTATTGAACACAATGGCGAGTCTGGTGCAAAAGAAGCCGGAAAATGGCGCCTGGAAGGTAAAGAATATATTGTTCAGGACGGCGATGTGATGCATTTCCGATTTAACGTTTAGCCTGAGTAAGGACGCCGTTAATATTTTTGATAAGCTGATTAATTGAGGCCAAAGAATAATGGTACTGGTGTAAATCTCGAAGGTGTCTTGACAAGGCACGGGCTTATGATCAAAATTCGCGACCCGGTTTTTTAGTCGTGGCTACGTAGCTCAGCTGGTTAGAGCACAGCATTCATAATGCTGGGGTCGGTGGTTCAAGTCCACCCGTAGCTACCATATAAATCAATGACTTAGGCGGTTAAACCCAAACCCATTTCCGGTTTGTGCAACCCATGTGCAACTCCCGGAGCAAGTTTCTGCTTTCAAAGTCCACTCCTGCCAATATTTGTAAAGATTACTAATAGTAAATACTCCCCGGTCCTTCTTTTCTAAATGGGTCCCACCCAAAGCCCCTCAAACACAAACCCAAAAAGAGTCCCAGGACCCGTGTAGTGGATACTACCCATCTCTCACACAAAGTCGGTTTTCAAATATATTTTTGCAAATTCTCAAATATTTTTTAGTTTTTCCTCACACCTATTTAGATCCTTGTCCTACAGATCACACTGTACTGGTGGCGATAGGGTGGACCTGAGACACCTGCCCAATCAGTTGACCTTTATTCCATGGCTAACGAGCTGCTCGCCTGGGCTCCTCTTCGTCGATGTATTTGAACATGCCGTACATAGTTGCTTCCTTGAGATAGTGGGGAAACTCATTGCCGGTTAGTATCAAAATAAAATCCGAGAGCGGACGCTCATTCAGGATTCTTGGGGGGCGGTAGCGTGCCCTTAGCTGACCTCCACTAGTTCTCGGCCCTGTGGTAATGTGATCGTTCCACATGATGGGTGTTCGCGATGAATTGGGAAGCCGTTGGTGCAATTGCAGGTTTGATTGGCGTTGGGCTGGTGATCGTATCCCTACTATATGTGGGGATTCAGGTTCGCCAAAGCAATAAGGATGCGAAATCCCAGGCCAGGCAAGACTTAATTGACACCTTTGCGGGTCTCGGATGGGAAATGAGCTTCAAGCCGGAATTTCTGCGGATCGTTGCTGATGGCATCGTGAACTGGCCAAGCCTTTCCAACATGGAAAAGACCCAGTTCGATAATATCATGGGCCGTTATTTATCTAATCTGCAGAAGGCGATTCTTCAAATGGAAGACGGCTTCTTGGATTCAAAAACTCTCGACCATTTTGGCAATCAGATGATCTTGTGTGTGCTCATGCCTGGTGGTGAGGAATGGTACAAAGAAACAACATTGGCGGTCCCGGAGGTGAGAAGGTACATAGCAGATCGGTTTGATCACCCTGAGGGATTACCCCCACCCGCTAGTGAGGCAATTCCTCACTGGATAGCGCTGGCCGCAGAAAAACAGGTTACCTAGGTGGTCTGCTGTTGGCCGAATTGAGCCAGTTGCAAACCTAATTTGAACGTCGGCTTTCGAAAAATCCAATATTTTGTTAATTTGGATCGCATAAAAGTTGATAGCAGACGGTCCCTAGCGAACCGAAAACAGGCAGAAAAGTGCCCTAAGGCGACATTTCCGCTTTCGTAATTTAAGCTAGTGCACCTACTTTGGAGTACCAAGAATGGATTGGGATGCACTAGGAGCTATCGCTGAAGCCATCGGTGCGACTGCTGTTATCGTGACTCTAGTATATTTGTCGTTGCAGCTGCGCAATCAAAATGAAGTTGCTAAAGCTCAAATTCATCAACAGCGAGCAGATTCGGTAATTCAAATGATCGCTGGTTTGGATATTTCTGATACAGGCTTGTCGTTTTTAACAGAGCTTTTCGCTAATGATTTTGATGCGGCTCAAATGAACGATATGCAGCGAATGAGAGCGACACTAATCCTCTCTCCAATCAGAGCGAACCTCGAGAACACATACGACCAATACAAGAAAGGATTCATTTCTGAGGAGTTCTACAAGGATGTTGGCGTGCCGTTGTGCCGGACTTACGGACTGGCAATTCTCAGAATGAACTTACCTCTTACACGCAGTTTTAGGTCAGAGTTAGTCAAAATCGTTGAAGATTAGACTAGATTCTTTCGGGTTTGAACGTTTCCAGTTAGCCGCAAACAGAAGTAACCGGTTGCCTTTGTAACGTCGGCTATGGAGCAACCCTGGTATTTTGTGATCTACTTCAAGCCTCGTGGCTAATCGGACGTAGCGAAGGGTATTCAGGAACGCGTGCTTCGTGCCCAGGGTGTGTGAAAACTCAAAATCGCCTAATCTTGGTGACGTACCGTGTACTTGAGCCCATGTGAGCGATGCTAAACCATGATTACGTTAAATCGACATAATTCAATATTAAAAACAGGATCAGTTAGAAGAGGTCTGGTTGAGGCTGCTTGTGGTGTTTTTTATACATAAGCTTGGCGAGGAACGAAAGCGTCTCGAAGACGAAGTGGGTGGTGCCGTTGCTGAAAGGGCGTTTAAGTTCATACACCACCTGTCCCGTTTCCTGGGTGGTCAATCGATCCAGGGCGAGAGGTGGTCGGGTAATGTAATGGCATAGTCGTTCCAAACGATCCCGTTGATGAGGTTGGCAGGAGACGGCGGCATTTAGCGAGAATCCGTCTCTACTGACGGTGAAGAGCTTGGGCTGGGTAGTAGTGCGATTGAGGGACTCAGAGCGAAGCGTCCAGGTTTTCTTACCGCTGTTGGGTCCGATTGCGATGCGGTAGCGCACCGAGGCGGCATTGAAGGAATCCTGAAGGTCAGCCTGAGCTAGATCGAGGTAGGGCTGTTCAGTTTCTTTAATCAATATCCCATCGCGTTCGCAAACCTTCTGCAGCGTACATCTTAGTCGGTCGTTTCGAACATCTCTGAGCCTTGCTATGGGGTGGTCAGGAAGTTATCGTTAGCACAATGAATATGGCGCCCAACCAGTTGATGGAGACCTACCTGTTGGAGGTCGTCCTGAGAGGCCGGCTCGAACTCATCGAAGAGCTAGCTCTGCCCGACATGGTTGACGAGGCCAACGAGGCGTTCGGTGGACCGCCTGGGCGCGACGGTCTAGTGGCCCACGTTTTGGGCTTCCGGCGCAACGTCGATAATCTCCACCTCACCATCGACAGGATCATCGCTGGCACCAACGAGGTAATGGCGTGGTGGTCCTTTATGGGCAACCACGTTGGTCCGTGGCTCGGCCACACCCCGACCGGTCAGGAGATCGCGGGGACCGTTTTCAGCTTCTTCGATATCGTCGACGGTCGGATCAGCCATTACCGGTTCTGGCTTCATGCCATGTTAAACGAACACGTGGTGTTCGACTCGTCGCACCCGGCCCTCTCCCGGAGCTGAGCCCGCCACCGTACCTTGATCGAAACCGCCATCCGACTCACCGGCAATGCGTTTTTCCTCTGGGGTGATTTGCACCGTCCACTGAAAATTATCTGAGCGCACTCGTCCAAGTGGAGAGTGGTCCCGGATGCGTACTTATCGCACGCGATTAATCCTACCCGCGCGTCGTGTTCGAATAGTGATTGGGGGCAAGATTTTTGTTTTCAAGCCATTTGAAAATACACATTCGACGCCACAAACAGATCATCTCAATACAAATGTGAATTATTAAAGGAGAAAGCTATAAATGTTGTGCGATGGACAGAAGTGGACCCCGGTATTTGAACAATGACTTAAGGTGTGGTCGATTAGCCTGAGGAGGTAATCGACATGGCGAAGAGAAGACAATACTCAGCTGAACTCAAAGCAAAGGTCACCGAAGATAGGACAGATTAAAGTACTATTCAAGAAAATGGCCGGGTATCGGAATTGAGATATCTTGAGTTATTCGGGTGGGTTGTTCACTGAATTTGCGTGGAGGCAGCAGAATCACCAGCAATAGCGGGTCAAAGTCTCGCGAGGTTGTAATGCAATCGCGCAAGCGGGTTATTGACGACCCAGGGCATCACGTTGACGGCTCTAATGACGCGTCTATTTGAATCCCAGAGGAGATGGTTCCGCCTACTTTTACCGGCGGGTGTTCGCCGACACTCGGCGGGTGCAGAGGAGGCGCCTGCTGCTGATGGACGTGATCGAGGATCTTGCGGATGACGTCCGGCTGAGTGATTGTTGCTATCACTCGCAACCTGCCACACAGCTCAATATCCAGTTTGAAAACTCGTTTGAGTCTCTCTGCCCAGGAAAGCGGGGCGAGGAGTTCATCGGGTTCTGTTGAGGGCGGTGTTGGCTGAGCCTTATATTCCCTTCTTTTTCCTGGCCACTAGCGATAACAATGGATCTTGTGACGGCTCTTTTAAGGGTGGCGGCCCTGGCATTATTCAAATCATTGACAATTCCCGGCTTGCTTTTCCGGACTATGAAGGCAATGGGGCATTCATGAGTGTTGGAAATATTTAAGAAAACCCTCATGTGGGAATACTGCTTATTGATTTTAATGATGGTGGCCGATTGCGTATTAACGGTCGGGCATCAGTCCATGACAATGGTGTAATCAAGGAATTGTTTCCTGACCATCCACGAGTAATTCTGGTTGAGGTTGAGCAGGTAGTCCCCAATTGTGCTGAGCATGTTCCGAGACTTGTTCCCCTAGTTGAGTGAATGACCGCTTCTGGCCGAAAAAACGGGTTGCCTGGCCTTTTGGATAGGTCCGCTATCTGGAAAGACGAGACTCATAATCACGCTTTGACGGACGCTAAAGTACTGCCCATAGCTGCGTTCTCTCGATTGATTCATACTGTGGCCATTTGGGGAAGTAGATGAACTGGGATGCGATTGCTGCTATCGGAGAATTAATCGGCGCCGTTGGCGTTATTGTTACCCTGGTGTACCTGGGCTATCAAATCCGACAAAACACGGGAGAGCTAAGACAAGGAGCATTTCGCGACGTGTTCGGAGCGTTCTCGAACTATAGGCAGTCGGTATATGCGAATCCAGGTGTTGCGAATCTCTTGGAGAAAGCCTCGATAAATCCAGAAGAACTTTCAAGTACAGAAGAAATCCAGCTAGAGCACTTATACAGCGAAGGAGGATTTGTAGTTTTGCAACTGTGGCGAATGATCCGAACCGGAAGGATACCGGAACAGAGTTGGCCCCATGCGAAACGTCTCTATCTTAACGTTCTTATAAGTAAGCCTGCGCAAAAGTGGTGGGCGATCGATAAAGATGCTTTCGATCCTGATTTTGTTGAGGAATTCGAATTGCACCTTGTTGGTCGAGATATCTGAGCGCGGGAGAACGGGAACGAGAAACTGACAACTGAACGAATCAGCCACTTCCGGCCCAAGGCCCGAAACCTCGGCTTGGTGCGCTGCCGTTGAGACTAGCTAGAGGTCTTTGCAGGACGCGCTACGTCCGCAGTTGGGCGAATTGAGCCAGTTGCAAACCTAATTTGAACGTCGGCTTTCGAAAAATCCAATATTTTGTTAATTTGGATCGCATAAAAGTTGATAGCCGACGGTCCCTAGTGAACCGAAAACAGGCAGAAAAGTGCCCTTAGCAGACCCTTTGTTAAACGTTAAGCTTGAGGTTTTCGAATTGGAGGTGGGAATTGGACTGGAACGCTATTGGAGCTATCGGCGAGGTTATTGGGGCAGCGGGTGTTGTTTTTTCGCTGATTTATCTTGCAACACAAATTCGCTCCAGCTCTAAACAGGCGAATGCAGACACGATCTACAACCTTCAAAAAGGTCAGTCAGATGTTATGGAGATGTTTAGTAGCAATCCTGATATTGCAAAACTACTAGTCAAGGTCCAACGCGGCGACTCTTTAGAGGCTCACGAAGATGTCCAAATCGATTTTATCGTCGCCCGCGCAGTGGGCATACACGCAGCTATACAAGCTGCTGCCGATTCTGGAATTATAGGTGAAGATTACCTGGAAGATATCGATACTAGCCTTACCCTGTTTGCATCTAATTTTAAGCTAGCGGAAAAAATGTGGCGCTTCGCCAAAGTTGCCCATCCATCCGTCAGTGACGGGCGGATTTTCAAAAAGCTACGTTTGGCTGTGGGTAACACCCAAACATAGCTTCTATGTCCCTTATTGCCCGAATTGACCCAGTTGCAAACCTAATTTGAGTGGATGAACACTCGAGAACCAAGGTCTTAAGTACGTTCTGTAATGGTGAACACATATTCCGCTCAACACCCGAATTCAATGATATGTGGCATGAGGTTGATCTGAATGAAGTCGTCCAGGAGGTGCAGTTTGTTGCCGATGTGAAGCGTGAGCTGGCCAAACGATACCGCCCATTTGCACGCGCGCAAATCATTGAGCATTGTTGATGACACTACAACTAGATAATTACCAATTTGAAGAAATCGATATAAATTTTGAAGGACAGCTTTTCGAGAATGTATTCCTTAGCAAAAATAACAAATCGGTTCGCGAAACCCTTGCTCACAAGAGATACAGGACACTCAGCGAGACTACTATCAAATTGTACCCCGACTATTTGCATTGGCTGTTAGGTGACTTTCTATACAAATCCTCATCCATCTTCAGCTTGTATAGAAAGTCACCTAACAGCCTCAGCTCTCTCGACATGCGACTTCCCTACACTTGGCTCTAAGCGTAGATAGTTGAGGCAATGAGTTGGGATTGTTAGCTGTGTTCATAGGCGGAACGTGCATCCCAATCAGTTTCTTTTCCACACTCCTCTCTGGCGTATCTGAGCATACCCAAGAAATTGCGAGATTGGAGTTTATCCACTGGATGATTTCCGCAGTATCAGTTTCGGAGAATCGGTAGTTTTTCTGATTCTTCTTATTCCGAAGCGAGCCCATTGGAGGGCTAAATCCTAACACTGCCCCGAGCCCCCTGAAGAATGTGGCAGGACTCTTGTGTCGGAGTTCCTGTCTACAAAGTCTGGTCAAGAGGGATCTTGTTGCGATTCCAATGTATAGGATCCCATTCGAATCGATGCGATTGAGCATCCAGCTAGGTAGCAGAGCGTTATCTGCTATGAATATTGCGTAGTATCCACTACTTGATGGAACCACACCTTCCGCGTCAGCTGCAGATGCCTTCGGGACCAACAGCTCTGATTCGATAGTTTCTAGCATTTGATGCCGTTCACCTTACTAGGGATATACGGACGCGGTATGTCCGTATATCCAGGATCGCGGCTCGTTAACTTTGGTGTATAATCCACTGTTCTCATTAAGGAGCTGCCTATTTTTGACGTTTGAGCACTCCTGATAATACGGACCTGTATCCTAGATTGCCAATATTAGGACAGCCGATGTTTGTCATTGGAAGGAGGCGGACATTAAGGGGTCGCTTTGGGCACTTTTCGAACGCCCGCCGTGTAGCTCGCTGAACATCCGCTTCCTCAAAAGCTGTCACTCGCCCCGATGAAAAACTACTTCGCTACCTGTTGAGAGGATAGGAAAAATAAAAGTGCACATGGAGGTATCTATCAATATTCGTAAATATACAGCCGCTGATCGGACGGGCTTGATATCGCTTTGGGAAAATGAATTTCCAGACGATCCACCTCACAATAAACCGTCCATTGTTATTGATTCAAAACTTAAAGTTGATGATTTAATATTTGTTGCGGAGAAAGATGGGAATATCATCGGGTCATGCATGGCTGGTTATGATGGCCATCGCGGTTGGCTTTATTCAGTTGCAGTCTTAAGCTCTGAAAAAAGATGCGGCTTAGGAACCCAGCTGGTAAAGCATGCAATGAGCTACTTAAAGGGTATTGGGTGCGTGAAAATCAACCTACAGATACGATCCACAAATACACAAGTAGCTGCATTCTATGAGTCGCTCGGTTTTTCGGTTGAAGATCGCCTTAGTATGGGTGTGTTTTTGTAAATGCATAACAAAGCAAGGCAATCTGACAGCTTACTCTCCATTTCTGTACGTGCGAAAAAATATTCGCACATACAGAAATTCCGTTACAGCTGCAGTTGCTTGCGGCGTTATGTGTCATTTAAGCAGCGAGCAAGGGGAATATCTAGTTGAGTGAATCAGAATTTCTAGAGGTCATAAATCTGCATGCTGGTAATGCTATTACCAGTTTTTCTGTGCTTATAACTTACTTGTTTGGCTTTATCACCGCAGCATACATAGTTGGCTCAAAGCTATCGAAGGTCCAAGTACTAATGATTTCGATTTTGTACATCTTGTCATGCTTTGTTTGGATAGTATCGGTTCTCACGCATGCCGATTCTTTTGCAACGCTAGTAGCTGCTCATCCAGATTACGTTCCTTCTCCTTTTTGGTTGCTACCCTGGCCTGTTCTCGCTGGTTTTATTGGAATTAGCGCCCTAGCTGCTAGTTTGTATTTTATGTATGACGTACGCTCAAAAGATGTCCAGTCCAACACATAACAAATAAAGGCAGCAAGGGCACTTCGCGCCGGGACTCGCTAACGCTCGCCCCTGCTTGAAGCGTTAGGCCGCAAAAATAGTATTGAGATATGGACAAGCAAAAGAGCACGATTAGACAGCGAGCAGATGAAGTCAAAGACTATCAATGCAAAAACTTGATAGCTGTCATCGAAGAGCCGAATGATATAAAAAATATAGGAAC
>JAHRWB010000209.1 GCA_019090385.1 Pseudomonadales bacterium
AGTTCACTGCAAACTAAGATCGATTTGAGTGAAAAACGAAAAAATTGTAGCTGATTTACTAAAATTATAAAACTGTCAATAATACCTAGCAGCTCATGGTTTTTAATATCTGTAGGTCTTTTGTGGGAGCGCATGATTTCTTGAAAGGATACTGGATTAGATTGAGCGGGTGCCGCTAAGGTTTTGGCAAGCCGGTGGCCTGAATTTGAAGCTTTTTGCATCCATTTTTGAGATAGTGCCGGCTTGGTTTTCTGGTAGTGTTTGGCCAGTAAGTATTGCGCTTCCGGGTTGCCTGTTTGGGCAGCCACTTCGAATAATATTGCGGCCTGTTGTGTATTTTTTTTGACGCCTTTACCGAGACGATATAACTTTCCCAACTCAAAAGCAGCTCCGGGCTCGTTGGCATGTTTGATTAGCCAGGTTGTCGCTACTTCGTAATCTCCCGAGGCCAAGGCCAACTTTATATGTGCTGGCGTCTTTGCGAAGGTTGAATTCGAGCTTAGCAATAAGATGAGCGCAATAAATAATCTACACTTGGCCATATCTGGTCTCCACAGTTATGCCTAGATCATTGAGTAATTCGTTGGGGGGTATGCCTCCCGCACAAATAATTGCTGCGTCGTTGGTAATGGTCATATTTTTACCCTTGCACTCAAGTTCTACCTGGTCCTTGCCGATGGTAGTGAGATTTGACTCCAATAGAACCCGGATTTGCCCTTGTGCGTCCAAGTGTTCCAGCCGGGAGCGATTCTTTTTCTTTGCTCTTGAGAACGCGCCCGCACGATAGGATAGAGTTACATTCGTACTCTCTTCTTCAGCAATAGTGCAAGCAGCTTCAAGGGCACTATCCCCACCGCCGACTACTAGCACCGACCGGCCTTGATATTGTTGAGGATCGACAAAGTTGTAGGTAACTTTCGTCAAATCCTCACCGGGAATGTCTAATTTTCTTGGCGTGCCTCGTCGACCCAGTGCCAGCAGTAAATTTCTTGTGCGGTAAGATTTTTTATTGGTGGTAATCTCAAAAACACCGTTGCTGTGGCCTTCAATCCCCGCAAACCGAACTCCATACTGGACTTCTATGCCGGTATCATTTTTAACTTTAATCCAGAAGTCGATGAGTGCTTCCTTGGTCGTTTCATGTAAGGGCATGGTTCCGACTAACGGTAAGTGTACGGGTGAGGTCATTACAATCTTGCCTCTCGGGAAGTTAGCCACCGTGCCACCCAAGCTGCTTTGCTCTAGAGTGATATAGCTTAGTCCGTGCTCCTTTGCGCCTAAAGTTGCTGCTAGTCCAGCCGGTCCGGCGCCTACAATAAGTACATCTAAAATATCAGTAACAGGCTCGAACTCTGTTTCTGCAAGCGATTTTGCTATGGTATTAATAGCCTGACAACCTTGTTCTATCGCATTGCGAATAAGGCCCATTCCACCGAGTTCCCCAGCGATGAATATACCTGGGATATTGGTAGAAAAATCCGGGTTAACATCCGGAATATCAATACCTCGCTCCGCACTACCAAAGACCAGTGTTATCGCGTCCGCAGGGCAGGCTTTTTTGCAGGCTCCATGTCCGATGCAATCTGTCGGAGAGGTAAGGGTCGCTTTATTGTTAATTATGCCCAATACCTGATGGGCAGGAAATTCAGGGCAGGCATGAATGCAGGATTTGCAGCCGATACATTTTAATGGGTCAACAACAGGGTGTAGTGAGGGTGGATGAATCATGCCTGCATCAACAGATTCCTTCCAGGCATCATTGCTTATTGATTCCAAATTAGTTTTTCGTCGTACAGCCCAAATAAAGATCAGTGCCAGCGGCAATCCATAAAATAAAAAGATGCCGTAGTCCGCTAGCATAAGGGCTATCTTGAATACCAGACGGGCAGCGCTGCTTGAATATTTTGCATAAATATTTTTAGTGATCGAGATAGTAATATATGGCAATAATATCCCATATTATGATTAATTATTTGAAGAAGCGCGCATTTAACCCTATATATTGGGAAATATATCCCATTTATACTAAAAAATAGTGTTAGCATTACATTGTACGATTTTGGTGAAAGTCGAATATGAATGCGATAGTCCCGAAAATCAGTTTCCTCAAAAATGGATGGTTGCCTGTGGCAGGTACTTTACTCGGGTACGCTGCTGTGATTCTGTCTATTCTCATTTTGTGGTCCATACGGGATCAAAACCTTATACGAGCTGCAGATGGGCTGGGTTACTGGCTTGGTGTATGCGGCTCTATTTTGATGCTATTACTGTTGATCTATCCATTGCGCAAGCGGATGCGACTACTCAACAAAATGGGTACGATTAAATTCTGGTTTCAGATGCATATGGTATTCGGTGTTGTGGGTCCAGTAATGGTACTGTTTCACAGCAATTTCAATTTGGGCTCCTTAAATGGTCGAATTGCGTTATTTTGTACGCTAATCGTTGCATCTAGTGGACTGATTGGGCGGTATCTATACGCAAAATTTCACTATGGGATGCACGGGCAACGCGCAACCTTGAACTCTTTGCGTAGCGACACCTCTAGCCGAGCCTCTGTTTCAACGCACATTTTGCCTATAGTTGACTCTATCAATGAACAATTGCGGCCTTATGAGGAGAGAGTGCTGGCTCGGGCCGATAATGCATTGTTTTCGATAGTGAGTGTTTTTACCACGCCATGGATTGCATTGGGTCTAAAACGTAAGTTGAACGACTATATTCATACTGAGATCAACAAGTATGCTCAAAAATCTAAAGTTCTTGCACAGCATGAAGAACGGTTAACCAAGTCCGCTAGACAATACCTGGTGCGGCGTTTGTCTTCATATACAAAGCTGGCACAACTTACCGGGTGCGAACGATTGTTTGGATTGTGGCATATTGTCCACTTTCCCTTGTTCCTCGTGATGGTGTTTGCCGCGCTGGTGCATATTTTTGCTGTGCACGCATACTAGTGTTGGGGCTATGCAGTATATCCATAAACTCGCCGTTCTGATTATGTTTGCATTAATGGGCTCTGCATATTGTGCGAGCATTGAAAGCCTGATAATGCCGGGACCACTTGTCAGCAGTCATTCTGAACTAGAAGAATCGTGCAGTGACTGCCATGATCTTTTTGATCGTGACGCGCAACAAGCGCTATGTTTGGGATGTCACGAGAGAATAGCGAATGATCTAACGAAATCTCAGGGTTTTCATTTTTTGCACCCCGATGTCAAAACTCTACAGTGCAAACAGTGTCATACAGATCACAAAGGTCGAGAAACTGATATTACGGGATTACAACCAGATCTTTTCGATCACACTTTTGCCGATTTTCAGTTGCGAGGTGCTCACAAGACCTTGACATGCGATTCATGTCACATTTCTGGTGACGGCTATTTTGAGGCGCCTTCAGAGTGTATTCAATGCCATAAACTTAATGATTTGCATCAAGGGGCGCTGGGTGATAAGTGTGGTGATTGCCATACTCAAAGTGATTGGGAATCGGCTAAGTTTGATCATTCCACTACTGATTTTTCTCTCATCGG
>JAHRWB010000012.1 GCA_019090385.1 Pseudomonadales bacterium
GAGCAAGTTTATCTATAGGTCTATAGGGTTGCTTGTCAGTGCGTCAGTTTTTCCTGAGGCGGGCACTGACAGCAATGGGGCTAGGATATCTGAAAATTACCAGGTAGCTGGAGAGCAGCATGGTGGCCACAGTCGCTCCTTGTATTATAAGAGCCCCTTCGTTGCTTAGTAGTGTTGTGCTCCCAGCCAGGTAAACAATAAGTAAAGAAAATTCGCTGGCTTGCCCAAGACGCATTCCAACTTCTCGCGCATCCTGCTTTTCTTCTCCTTGCCAACGTAATATCCATCTAAAGGTGATGGGTTTTAATGTAAGGATCGCGCCTGCAAGGATAAATATTGGGATTAACAGTGTTAGCATCAGCGATAAATTCATCTGAGCGCCGACAGAGAAGAAAAACAGAACCAGAAAAAAATCCCGTAGGGGTTTTAGGCTTTCTGCTATGTATTTTGACAGGGAGCTGGTAGCTAAGGATACGCCCGCAACAAAGGCGCCAATCTCGTAGGACAAGCCACTTTCGCTAGCAATAACGGCGAGCGCAAGGCACCAACCAATTGCGGCTAAAAAGATAAATTCTTGAAATACATCAAATTTGCTAATAATAGGCAGAAGAATAAAGCGAACGATTGCGTACGCGAACAAACCCAGCAATGGCAAGATAAGAAAAACCTGAGCGATATGATGAGTTAATAAGTCCGTTTCAGATCCCCAACCTTCTAAAAATATTAAAACGATTATGGCAATAAGGTCTTGCACAAGCAGGAGACTTACAACCATCTGCCCAACATGCCGGTGATGTAAAACGGTTGTTGGCAGGAGTTTGATGCCTATAATTGTGCTTGAAAAAATTATTGCTATGCCGGCCACAATGGCGTCATTGCGTTCGTATCCCAATAAATATAGCAGGGTGAAGCCCACAGCAAACAAGACCACGGAGCTACCTAATGCTGTGAGCAGAGATTTTGTAAACATGTCTTTCAGTTGGCTGGGTTGCAGATCTAGCCCTACCAGGAACAACAAAAAAATTATGCCTATTTCAGAAATCTCATTGAGTAGGCTTGCATCTGTGATTAGGCTCAGGCCATACGGACCCGTCAGACAGCCGATGGCGATATAGGCTACCAATAGTGGTTGGCGTGTATACAGAGCGATAGTCGCCAGGCAGGTAGCGCCGGAGAAGATCAGGAAAAATGATTCAATAATACCTGAGTTCATCGTAGTAGTATTAGGCTCCAGGTTTTTTTGTGTGAGATCACAGTTTGTCTGATATCTCTTTCGAGATCACAGCAGTCGTGAAGATTCTCGCTATAGTAGCGAACATTCGCGCTATACTTAAGGGCAGTAGCATCGAAGTGTATAGTTTTATAATAGCTCACTCCTTTAGTGAGCATTGAGTGCGAGAGCCTGGTAGTTTAGAATTCCCCATCAGATGTTTGGAGATCAGTTGTGAGTAATCAAGAAAATAGTGTTGTCGATGTAGCTGTAGAGAATCCGGAGCAAGTAAACACGGCCGGTAGCATGTCGGACGAAGCGGTGGATGGTATCGCATCCGTTGTCGTTCTTTTATGCCTGGTAGCAATCGCAGCTACCTTTATCTCTGGCGGTTAATCTTTCCCAGTCTCCGCCGGCTATTCTGCTCGGCGGTTATCTTGTTAATTATTTGCTTCCTCGTTTATTCAGTTTTGTCCGGACGGTAGTTTAAGTTTGGTGACAACCATTTTTCGACGATCCTTTTATTAATGTCATCGGGCTGAATCAGGACATTGTTTTTCTTGCGCCTGGTATAACTTTCAACTTGATCTTCGCCGATTTTCCCAACACCAAAATAGCGAGATTCTGGGTGAGAGAAATACCAACCCGATACGGATGCTGCCGGGTCCATGGCAAAGTTCTCAGTTAAGCGGATTCCGGTTTGTGATTCTACATCCAATAAATGGAATAAAGTGGCTTTTTCGGTATGGTCCGGGCAGGCAGGATAACCTGGAGCGGGGCGAATACCCGTATATTCCTCCTTAATTAAACCTTCAGCAGAAATCTTTTCGTTGCTGTTGTATCCCCAGTATTCTGTTCTAATATACTCATGCATGTATTCGGCAAAAGCTTCTGCCAACCGGTCTGCTAATGCTTTCACCATAATGGCACGGTAGTCATCGTGCTTGGATTCGAATTTCTCGACTATTTTAGGTAGCCCGATCCCAGTGGTTACTGCAAACCCCCCTATATAGTCATCTGTGCCAGTTGGTGCAATAAAGTCAGCCAAACAATAGTTTGGCCCTTCTGCGCCCTTTTTCGACTGTTGGCGTAAATGGTATAGGCTGGCAGCAATTTTTTTTCTGTCATTGGTTTCAAATACACTTATATCGTCTGCACCTGAACGGTTTGCAGGCCAAATACCGATGACTGCCTGGGCTGTTAACCATTTTTCGCGGATCAGCCGGGATAGCATTTCTTGGGCATCTGCGTAAAGTTCCGTGGCAGCGGTACCAATCACTGCATCATCCAGGATTTTTGGGTATTTGCCTGCCAGTTCCCATGTCATGAAAAATGGTGTCCAGTCGATATACTCAACGAGTTTTTCCAGTGGGAAGTTTTCTAGCAAGCGTGTGCCAAGTTCCCGGGGGGTAGGGGGCGTGTAAGTGGACCAGTTAGTTTGGTAGGCATTGGCAACTGCCTGGGAGTAGCCCATGAGTGTCATTTTTTTTCTGCGTCGGCCTGTACGTTCTCGAATGTCAGCATATTCGGTACGAATGTCTTCGCTATATTGCTCGGCCTGTTTAGACAGCAGCTGACTCGCTACTCCCACACTGCGCGAAGCATCGGTTACATATACTGTTGTACTACCAGGCAGTTCTGGTTCAATCATTACCGCAGTGTGTGCCTTGGAGGTGGTTGCACCGCCTATCATTAATGGGCAACTAAAGTTCAGTCTTTGCATCTCACTGGCGATATGTACCATTTCATCTAAAGAAGGGGTTATTAGGCCCGATAGTCCGATAATATCGGCATTTTCTTCTTTGGCGCGCTTTAGAATTTCTTCGCAGGAAACCATGACTCCTAAATCGACAATGTCAAAATTGTTACATTGCAAAACTACACCAACAATATTTTTACCAATATCATGAACATCGCCTTTGACAGTAGCGATAACTATTTTGCCTTTATGCTGCACCTTATCCGAGCTGTCATCTTCCATAAAAGGCAGCAGGTGGGAAACTGCTTGTTTCATTACACGGGCACTTTTTACTACCTGGGGTAAAAACATTTTTCCTGCACCAAAAAGATCTCCTACATAGTTCATCCCATCCATTAAGGGGCCTTCAATAACATGTATAGGCAGTTCAGCAGCTAATCGAGCGGCCTCAGTATCTTCTATGACATAGGTATTAATACCCTTTACCAAAGCATGTTCCAGGCGCTTTTCAACGGGTAACTCCCTCCAGGACAGGTCTGGGCCACTGTTCTTAGTTTTCTCGTCACCTAATGTGCTTGCCATATCCAGCAGCCGGTCGGTGGCTTCACTACTTTGGTTTAATACCAGCTGCTCGACCAGTTTTTTTAGATCATCGGGAATGTCTTCATAAAGAGCGAGTTGCGCCGGATTTACAATGCCCATGGTGAGGCCAGCTTGAATGGCGTGAAAGAGAAATACCGAGTGAATAGCTTCGCGGATAGCGTTGTGGCCGCGAAAAGAAAACGAAACGTTACTTACTCCTCCGGATGTGGAAGCACCCGGCAGATTGTCGCGTATCCAGCGGCATGCTTCTATAAAAAAGACTGCGTAGTTATCATGCTCATCTATACCGGTGCCAATGGCAAAAATGTTGGGGTCAAAAATAATATCGTGGGCATCAAAACCGACTTCATTGATCAGGATGTCATAGGAGTTTTTGCAAATCTCCTGTTTTCTTGACAGCGTGTCAGCCTGTCCCTGCTCATCGAAAGCCATAACGATAACTGCAGCCCCATAACGCATGCACAGCTGTGCTTTCTTAATGAAGTCGCTTTTGCCTTCCTTCATGCTGATAGAGTTGACAATGCACTTGCCCTGGGCGCATTTAAGACCGGCTTCGATAACTTCCCATTTGCTGGAATCAATAACAATGGGAACGCGGGAGATGTTGGGTTCAGACGCAACGAGGTTAAGAAAATGCTGCATGGCAAATACGCCATCCAGCATACCCTCATCCATATTGACATCGATAAGTTGAGCACCATTTTCGACTTGTTGTAGTGCTACTTCTAATGCAGTGTCGTAATCCTCATTTAGTATTAATTTTTTGAAGCGTGCCGACCCGGTGATATTGGTGCGTTCTCCGATATTTACAAACAACGAGTCTGAATTCACAGTTAAAGGCTCGAGCCCAGCCAGTGATAGCTGGTTTTTAGACTTGGGGACACTTCGAGGCTTAAGGCCTGCAACGGCATCCGCAATTGCCTTGATATGTTCGGGTCGAGTACCGCAACATCCGCCGACCACATTTAGAAACCCACTTTCAGCAAATTCTCTTAGCGTGTCGGCCATTTTTTCAGGGCTTTCATCATATTCCCCAAAGGCATTGGGCAAGCCGGCATTGGGGTGGACACTGACATGTGTGTTTGCTATTTGTGATAACTCTTCAACGTGGGGCCTGAGTTGGGATGCGCCTAATGCACAATTAAATCCGATCATTGCCGGTTTGGCATGGGCGATTGAGTACCAGAATGCAGCAACCGTCTGACCAGACAGCGTTCTACCACTGGCATCAGTAATTGTTCCGGAAATGAGTAAATCTAGACGCTGCCCGAATTCTTCAAAGGCGGACTCAACGGCAAATATCGCAGCTTTTGCATTTAGCGTATCGAAGATAGTCTCTATCGCGATTAAATCTACACCACCTTCCATAAGGGACAGGCAGGCTGATTTATAAGCTATGACCAACTCATCGAAACTGACATTTCTAAATGCCGGGTCATCAACCTTTGGCGATAGGCTGGCGGTGCGGTTGGTTGGGCCGATGGAACCGGCGACGAACCTTGGTTTGGCAGGGTTTTTTTGAGTGCTGGCATCAGCGCATACTCTGGCAAGTTCCGCAGATCGTTTGTTTAGCGTCTGAACTTCCTGCTCCAGGTTGTAATCAGCTTGAGCAATGGTCGTTCCGGAAAAAGTATTCGTGAATATAATATCTGCACCCGCATCGAGAAAGTCAGTGTGAATACCACTGATGATGTCTGGTTGTGTCAGTGAGAGCACATCACCATTGCCTTTTAATGCGGTATTATGATGCTTAAATTGTTCGCCACGAAAATCAGATTCGCTTAGATCATGCTGCTGTATCATGGTGCCCATGGCGCCGTCAATAATGAGAATGCGCGAGTTAAGATAATCTAGTAGGCCTGAATTTTTATATTTCATTTGCGTCCAGCAGAGTGAGTAGAAAAGAAATCTTCGTTTGAATAACAGATAGTCAGGCTAATTATAGCAAATTCGGATTGTCCTGATTTCATGCTATGAATTCAATCAAGTAATTCTATATAAATCATGAATATCACTCATATAGCCAGCGCACGAGAGGTGATAGTGGGCATTAATGAGTTTCTGTACATAGTTATCAAAAATTCGCTAGAATACCCGACTAATTTACTCGGAATTCAAAATGGTCGAGATTTCTGAAGCAGCACAGTCATATTTAGCGGAATTACTTGGAAAGCAGGAGCACGCAGATACGGCTATTCGTATATTTGTTTCACAACCTGGAACACCCCATGCAGAAACCTGTATTGCCTACTGCCGTCCTGGCGAGGAACAAGCCGATGACGAACGGGTAGAGTACCCTGGCTTTACAGCCTGGTTTGAGTTACGTAGCGCATCATTTTTGGTCGATGCGAAAGTGGATTTCCAGGAAGATAAAATGGGTGGTCAGCTGACCATAAAGGCACCTAATTCCAGATTGCCGAATATCGATGAAAACTCTCCGCTTGAAGATAAAGTCAACTACGTACTGCACAACGAAATTAATCCTGGTCTTGCAGCACATGGCGGTATGGTGACTCTGGTAGAAATTCTTGAGGGTGGAATTGCTGTTTTGCAGTTTGGGGGTGGTTGCCAGGGTTGCGCTGCAGTTGATATGACCCTGAAAAATGGAGTGGAGAAGACCTTGTTGGAGCAGATTTCTGAACTGAGCTCTATTCAGGATGCCACCGATCACTCCATTACGGATAAGGCTTATTATTAAGACATTACCTTGAGTAATGTCTTAATATGCATTTCTGTATTCTCAATTCCGGGTTTTTCTGTCTTTGAGTTTATCCGCTATTGTCTCTGCAAACTGCAGTAGAGCTGTTTCTGTTGATTGCCAGTCTAAACAGGAATCTGTAATCGACACACCATATTGCAGTTCAGCTTTATTTCCGGTTATCTTTTGCTGTCCTGCATGGAGGTTACTTTCCAGCATTAGCCCCATAATTGACTGGTTACCGTCATTGATCTGGGCAGCAATATCTTTCAGCACCTTCAGTTGATTATCGTGGTTTTTCAGTGAGTTGGCGTGGCTGCAGTCAACCATGATATTTTGGTCGAGTTCTGCATCACTGAGTGCTTGTTCACATTGCGCTATGCTGTTTGAATCGTAGTTGGTCCCTTTCTCGCCCCCGCGCAATACGATGTGTGCATGGCTGTTTCCCCTGGTATGGAAAATAGCTACTTGGCCCTGGGTATTAATGCCCAGAAATCTATGCGGGCTAGACACAGACCTCAGTGCGTTTAGCGCCACGGTAAGCCCGCCATCAGTACCATTTTTAAATCCCACAGGGCAGGACAAACCCGATGCCAGTTCTCTGTGGGTCTGGGACTCGGTGGTGCGTGCCCCGATTGCGGACCATGAAATAAGATCCTGTAAGTACTGAGGGGAAATAGGGTCCAGAGCCTCGGTACTGAGGGGCAAATTTATCTCAGTAATATCCAGCAATAGTTGCCTGGCTATTTTCAGTCCATCCTGTATTTTAAAAGTGTCATCCAGATAGGGGTCGTTTATAAGACCTTTCCAGCCCGTTGTTGTACGCGGTTTTTCAAAATAGGCGCGCATAATCAGCAGTAACGAGGAGTCCACCTTAAGAGACAGTGCTTTTAATCGTTGTGCATATTCCACGGCGGCCTTTGTATCGTGAATTGAGCAGGGCCCGACAACGACAAGTATACGTGAGTCTTTGGCTTCGATTATGTGTTGTATCTCTTGGCGGGCGCGGGCAATAAATTGGCGCGACTGGTCAGGCAAGGGGAGTAACCGAGTCAGAGTTTCCGGGGTATCGAGCTTTTCCTGGGCCAATACATTTAGGTTATCCAGTTGCTGAGTCATCAGGGCCTCCAGTTTAATATTGCAGTGGGTTTATGTTGGTGTTGATCTGTTTTCATAATGGTCTTTCCAAAAAAGGTATTTCCAAATTTCAAAAAAAAACCCCGAAAAACGACTGCCTTTCCGGGGTTTTAAAAGGCAGCTTGTGCTGCCTTCATTGATTATGAATACAGCTGTATGTCAGTACATAAAAAAATAGTGCCGATAGCGTGGCCACTGATTGAATTTGCGTTTTTGTTCTGTCTCATTTTTGCGCATATTGGCTCGGGCCGTAGCTGGCATAGCAATACCCGTGCTTTTAAACCAATTTTTGGTCAAGCGTATGTTTATCAAACACTCAGGCACCATGCATTTGGTTATTAAGCTACTAGTGAACCAAGGCTTAGTCACCGCCAAGTGATTTATTCCGAGATTTTGCACAAGTAAATTTTCGGCGTTTTCATCCATATGTGTAGTTGTAACGTTTGTGAGGGTCAAAATCAACAGTCGTCATCAATAACTTTTAAAAGTGGCAGGGATGTAAAATAAATAGCTTTTCTTACTTTGTGTGGTTTCCATGCAGTAAGAAGTGTTGCGTATTTCTGCAGTTGCGGGAGGTGCCAGTGGGCTTGTTGTTCTACAAATTGGGCTTTACTCATGTGTTCTGGTATTTGTGCGGATTTATAATCAATTAGCCAGCGAATGTTGTCCTCATCAACAAAAGTTCGGTCAATAATGACGTTGACCAGGTTTTTATTGTAGATGCCTGTGAAGGCCTTTTCAGAGAATGGTTCGTGCCGCTCGGTGGAGAGCAGCCATATACCATCGGGATCCCTCAGTACCCCCTTGATTTGCTGCTCAATAGTGGTCAGCAGACTATCCAGATCAACATACTGGGATATTTCAGGGTCCAAAAGGCTATTTTCCTGTGCGTTCGTGTGAGGATAATTGACGAGATTGCTTTGTAGCATGGAGCGCCAGGTATTACGCTTTTCGGAAATATATGTACTTATACCTTCTGGGCTACTGTCAGGCAGGTTTTTGCTCAGTTCACACATAATTTCATGTACGACGAGCCCAAGAATAATTTCTGCACTGTTTTGAACTGCGTGCGGTGGTTCAGGGTCAACAGATTCTGAGCGTTTACCAAGAAACAGGTCGTCATCGCAATGCGTGGGATTTTGCCATTGATAGCTGGCGGGCAAACGGGAGTATTGTATGGATTGCTTTTGGATGAGGGGTGGTGCCACGGGCGCATCTTCGTGCCAGTTGGCATCTTCTTTTACGCAATCCCAAATGGGGCCGAGAAGGGAGGATTTTACGGGAGACGAATCGGCATCGAGAACACCTGATAAGTGTAGGGATAGGCACGCGCGGGTGGTAGCAACATACAATAAACGGCGGGTTTCATTTTGTTCCCGCTCAGCGTCTTCGGTATCTAGCCATTTGTATAAAGAGCCAGAAGCATTATTGAGCGAAGAGGCCATAAGCAGCGCACCTTCGTGTAGTCTCCAGCGGAGAAGTTCTCTGTTTCTACTTTTTGTACGGTGTGCAAGGGCTGGTAGAAAAACGTGATCAAATTGTAAGCCTTTTGCCTTATGAATGGTCATCAATTGCACGGCACCAGGTACAGGCGTATTTTCGATATAGAGCTTGGTTAGCTGTTGTTCCAGATTTCTGAGGTCCAGGGAATACAGGCTGCTTGATTGCGCTTGTTTTTCGATGAGTAGTAGCAACTTGCTAACGGCTTTTTGAGCACGAGAGTCGACGTAAATATCTACACAGCCCAGGCGAATCCATAGCTGTTCAAGGATTTGCCGTGGTAGAACACCACCCACCTGCTGGGAGGCGAGTGAGAGGCATGGTAAACATCGCGCCAAAGCATTTGCTGCAAACTGAGATAGGTTTAGATTATTTAGAGTTTCGCCACATCCTGTATCTTTTAACTCAAGCAATGCTGTTAGTGGTGTCTTACCCTGTGCTGAGCGTGAACGTAGAAAGACCGCCAGTTTTAAAAGATCTTCTAGTTGTAAACCCAGCATGGGAGATCTTAATAGCGCTAAACTGGAAACAATATCGTCTGGTTGCCATAGCAATTTAACCAGCGTAAGCAAATCCATTACTGCGGGTTCCTCCTGCAATGAATCAATTTCTGTACCCTGCCAATGGACCTTGGCAGCATCCAACTCATGTACAATGCATTTTGTGTGCGCTCGGCTTCTTACCAGAATGGCGATACTGGCCTGTGCATTTTTTTCTTGGAGTTGGGAAATATTTTTGGCGATGTATTTTGCTTCCAACACTTTACCGTTAGTTCCGGAAAACAAATCCAGCGTTATAGCAGAGTTTGTTTTATTCAACAGATCTGCGCGAGCGGCATCTGCAGACTGATAAGGTATTTGCCCAAGGTTTGGATCAGCATTTTCACCAAAGCTGTAAGCAAAAACAGTATTGAACCAGTCCACTAGTTTGGGTGATGACCGGAAATTGGCCGAAAGTGTGATGGCTCTGGGTTGTATTGTTCCAAACTGCATATCAGTGCTGCGTATAAACAGCGAGACATCCGCATCGCGAAACCGATAAATTGATTGCATGGGGTCACCCACTGCAAAAAATGATCTGCCCTGGTCGTTTTGCCACTCTCGGGTTAAGCGTAATACCAGGGCATTTTGAATCCAGGAAGTGTCTTGATACTCATCTATGAGCAAATGGTTTATTCGGTAATCCAGGGCGAGTGCAAGGTCAGTTGCGTGGTCTGAATCACCCAGTGCCTGGAGGGCGGCTATGGCCATTTGAGTGTAGTCAGTTGCACCCTCATCATTGAATACCTGTTGTAATTCGAGTGCAGCTAGCGAAAGACCGGCACAAAGTGTGAATAGGTTTTGGGCTTCAAGGGCGGAAAAGTTTGCATCAGGTATTAGTCGAAGATTCTTAAGGCCATGGTGTCCATTCGCCAGGCTAGAAAGAAAACTAAGCATACGCTCTTTCATCTCTTTATTTTTCCCGGCTCCGGCGGGAAAGCCCTGGTTTTTATTTACAGTTTTTCTTAGTGAACCGGTTGCCGTTGTTAGTAATTCTCCTACTTTGCGCCATATTTCCGGGCTTTCTGCAAAGGTTGTTTCTGAGCGTGAATTTGGGTTCTCATCCGGGTGCTCTGTCGCGCCTTGTTGAATTGAAAGTCCAGTTATGTCATCGGTGCCCAATGATGCTTGTGAATACTCAAAAAGCACTGCTAATTCGTTTGACTGCGTTTCGGTAAGCGTATTCAGGAAAGCAGAGATCACCTTTTGGTTTAATGAGCTAAGTGCCTGCTTAAAAACGCGATTGACTACGAGGTTTTGATTGTCCTCTGCAGAAAGCACTTCCTTTAGTATTAGTGCCGTATGCTCAAGCCATTGATCACGTTTTGCCAGCATACTGATAATGAGCCTGCTGGCTTTGGCATAGTCGTTTCCAAGCATGGCCAACATATCTGCAAGCAACTCCGCTTGAAAGTCTTTGCCAGAGTTCAAGGGTTTGTTTATATGTCTGAACAGACGCTCGACCGCTTCCTGGTACAAAAACTCGCTGTCATCGCTTAATTGCAGGTTTGGAGATAGTTCACTTTGCAGAGGAAGGCTAGAGGCTAAGGTTGCATTAAAACTATCGATGGTTTGTATTTTTAAGCGGTTTGGGTTTTCCAGGATATTCCATTTTTTTGCCTGGTTTGCGCTACGCGCTTTTTGACTTAGCCGGTCTTGTCCGTGGGAGAGGCTACTGCTTATACGGCTGCGCATTTCTGCAGCTGCTTTACGTGTAAAGGTTATTGCGAGTATTTCCTCTGGTTGGTTGACCGTACTCAATAAGGTCAAGTACCGGGAAACCAGTAGCGAAGTTTTTCCTGATCCAGCGGGTGCTCTAACAACAAAGCTGCCTTGTGGATTTAGGGCAATATCACGTTGTTGCTGATCAGGGGCTGTTTTCAATTTGTTCATCAAGAGCATTTACTTTTTGTGTTTGAACTCTGCATAAGGATTGCAGTTCACAATACTCACAGCTTGATAAAGCTGTGGGCTTTACCTCGGCATATCCTGATTGAAATTCCTTCGCTAGTTTATTGATAGATTGCATCCAATTTTCAGTCAGTGTGCGCCAGGATTGAGTACCCATGTCTTCCAGTTTACCTATTCGAATGTCGGCAGTTTTACCACTTGCATAGATTCCGGATAGTCCGGTAATTTTACACTCGTCCTTTTTAACCTGGGCATACAACAAAGTCGTCGTATTGTTGGTTTGAGTAGCATAGAGAGGTAGCTGCGGCTGTGAGGGCCTTTCTCCACTCCAGTCATATAAATTTACAGTGCCTGTTTTGTAATCGATGACTATTTGATCATTTGTTTCAATATCGATATCGATCCGGTCTATTCGGGTTTTAAGGTTCAGCCCCTCAATATGACAGTCGAGTACTTGTTCTGTTTTCAGAACGTAAAATGGTGGACGCTGGAGCTCCACCAACAGCCATTGTTCGGCAAGTTCTTGCAACCGGCTGATTTCTCGTCTCTGAAATGGCTCAGGATAATATTGATAAGTTCGTGCGACATTGGCAGTTATTATGCTAGCAAGGCTTTTACTACGGTTTTCGGGACTCATCTGCTCGAGTTCGCTCTGGCCGCGTACCCGGCTAAAAAAGTCTTCAAGAATACTGTGAATAATGCTACCGCGCTCTCCGGCATCGGGAAAAGCGCCTGCTTGAGTTTTTGTGTCCGCATTTAAACGATGATTCGCGAAGGCACGAAAGGGGCAATTAGATTGATCAGTAAGTAATCCAGCACCTCCACGGGAGACCGATGCTGGGTCGAGTTCTGGCGCCTGAGAATCTGAGTAATACTCCAATTGGACATCGTTGCTTTTTGCTAATGGATGGAAATAATCGTTGGGCGGCTTTATGTGTTGTTCTACCAGCTGCTCTGCATACAGGTCCATAGAAACAGGCTCAGCATGATGGGTGAGTAGCCTGCTCATCTCGATTTCTTCATCACCAGAGAAACGCGCATAGGAAAAATAGGAATGCCTGGATCGAGCGATAAGGTTGTTGATAAAGCGCTCAGAAAAATCAAGTTCGCTTTGCAATGTTATCCGCGGCACACCATTTTCCTTCATCAATTGCATTGGGATAAAGGGGGTAGGAGAGGGGTTTGCGGGCCACTCACGATTATTGAACCCCATTAGCCACATGTGATCGAAACTTAAGCCATCTGATTCCAGGGCGGTCATAATTTGGATTGGTACGCTTGATGATTGTGGAGAGAATTTTTTTTCGCGAACGATTGATCTAAAGTAGTTTACCGCCTCATTGAGTGCGCATTTTCCAACAACATCTATACTTTTCTCCATCTCATCCAAAATTAGCATAAGCTGCTCGGCTGCCTGAAAATGTACACTTTGTAGCGCATCAATTTTGGGCCAGTTGGCTATTTTGAGTATTTGTTTAAAACTTGTAGCCCAAAACGATAGCGGTTTTTTTTGTTTTTGGGCTATTGCATCAAGTTGTACTATTTTATGCAGCGTCTCTGATTCGCTGACTCTTTCCATATATGGAAGACTTAAGGGCAGATTGCGTAAGTTCTTAAGCTTGCTCAGTCCGTGAATATCCAGGTACGGAGAGCTGCTGAGGGTATATATTTCTGCCGGCTTCAGCGCTTTGTTTAACCATGAAAGTAGAGCGAGAGCGTCGCCACAAACTGTGGTTCTGGTTAAGGCGATGCCGCCGGAAATATTAAAGCTGCGCAGCATAGGATCGCCACCGGCAGTGCTTGGTGAAAAAACGTTTTCGAAATGGCGCACTACTCTGGCATGTTCTACTTCAAGGCCAGGAACTATTATACCTATGGAAGGAATGCGCTCTGAAGGTGTATTTATCTGTTTTCGAGCCCACTCGGCGACATGGCGTAACTCGTCTTCCGCACTGTCGAGAACGAGTATATTGGGTGGAAGCTGTGTTTCAGCTGCTGGTATGTCGGTGATTTTAGCTTTTATACTCTCTTTAACGATAGTGCTACCGAATTTTTGGTAGGTGGAAAATAAATGTGATTGCTTGGTACTCTCTATTTCGAAGCCAAATAGCAAAATCTGCGAGGGGGCAAGTCTAATGTCCTGCGGCAGGGATTGTATGATCAGTTCTGGAATTTCGCTTTGGGTAATCCAGTGATTTTCCTTGATATGATTCTGGAAGGCATAAGCCCAGCTCTGGAATATTTCGGTTGTATCATTCAGAACAAACATTCTGGAAGATAAATCAATATCCCATTCGTGAATTATATGCCAGCTGTCTTCGGCAAGTTTGGACAGCGAGTGCTTATCAGATATCAGGTCAGGTGCGCATCCTAACCAGGCAAGGTGTTGCTGTACCTTATCCAACAAGTGAAGAGATGAGTTCGTAAATCGCTGTAACTGTGCGAATTGGCTCAGCAGATGATCAGAGTATGAGCGGATTTCCGGCGTGGGCCAGGCTGAACGTTCCTGGTCTATCTGGAAACGAACGTAGTCCTGCTTTAAAACCTCTGCCAGCCGGTTATTCGGCGTTAGTACCAGAGAATGTTCACATAAATCTGATAAGCGTCGATCAAATCTAATCAAACCATTCAGGTATTGTGATTTAAGATGCGTGTGATTCAAGGATTTGCTCTGCTATCATACATGTTTGGGCAATGGCGCAGTTAAAATTGATCAATTTACACTGCGGCTTAGATTACTTTACAGGATAATTATATGTGGTACCTCATTGAAGATTTTTTTGAACAAAATATAGTCATGAAAGGATTTATAGGCTTTGGCTGGTTGTGTGCGTGGGTGATGGTATTCAGCATGTATGACACGGCTACTTTGATGCTGGCAGGTTAAGTAAACAGGTGTGGCTATCAGCGCTGAACGAGCAACAGCAGGTTGCCTTATTGGGTCTGGCTCATGATGTTGTGGTGTCGGACGGTGTATTAGATCCGAACGAAGAGCGAATGCTAGACGAATTTAAGCGCGAAATGGCGTTGTCGCCTTATATCCAGTCGGAATACCTTGATCTAAAGGGCATTGATAAGATTTTTGACTCTTACAAGTCACGTGTTATAGCGATCCTTAATTTGCTTAGAATCAGTTATGCCGACGGCGCATTCGAGATAGAGGAAGAGTGTTTATTAAAAGAGCTCAGTCGTATATTTAATATAGAGCCTGCACAGTTTTTATTGTTGGAAAATTGGGTAAAACGCTTGATCAGTCTTGAACAGGAAGCCGTCAATTTTATGTCTTCGTAGTGTCTTTATAAGCAGGGGCTTTATAAACAGTGCCTATTCCATGGTCGCAGCTTCAAGCATTAGCTGTTCCAGCGCATGTAACTCTGCTTTGATTCTGTGTGTGTCCAATTGAAATGGAGAATCGGGCCTAAATTGAATCCCGCAGCGAAACTCGCCATTTTTTAGTTTTCTGCAGTTATGCAGAGCTGCCTCCACCGGGCCTATGGCGATAGATTTGAATTTCAAAGATATGCGAAAAGAGTGTGAACAATTCAAATGTTGTTTGCAAAGGAGCGCGATGCCGTACTGGTTAAAATTGATAACTTTCGGGGGTATTTTAATGCGGTGTCCATTGGCAGTCACGCACACAACTATAGCAGAAGCCTGAACCCGTAGGGAGGCGCGTCGTTCAATTGAGCATACTGCAAACACCATAGAGCGATACTAATGCAAAGCAGATGAGTATGATGTGATGCTGGCTGCATTTTTGGGCATGGGAGTAATTTGGCGCGATTGTGTTGCGATCAAATTACAGTAAGCAATTCGGTCATAATGGCAGGTAATGGCGTTTCAATTTGGAAAATCGTTTAAACAGTAAGGAAATAACCCATTGGCTGGAGGGGCTGCGTCTCGAACACAGAGATCTCGATGAGATTATAAAAGAGATGCAGGAGCGTCCTAAAGTGGATTATATGAAAATTCAAAGGCTTAAGAAGCGGAAGCTTAGATTAAAGGATATGATTTCTCGCTTGGAAAGCGAACTGATTCCCGACCTGGATGCGTGATAAATAATCATAAAGCGACGATTATGAGTGAAATTCAAAACAAACTAACAATTGCAATTTCTTCTCGAGCTTTATTCGATATGCGCGAAAGTAACCGCGTTTATGAGGAGCACGGTTTGTCTGCCTACCGGGATTTCCAAATTAAGCATGAGGAAATGCCACTTGAGCCTGGTGAAGCCTTTGGTTTTGTGAATAAAATATTGAATATCAATGAGTTATTAGGCAAACCCAAAGTTGAAGTCATTTTGTTGTCGCGAAATTCTGCTGATACAGGTTTACGAATATTTAACTCTATTCAAGCACATGGCCTAGATATAGTGCGTGCTGCTTTTTGTGGAGGGGCAAGCCCATATCGCTATGTACAGGCATTTGCCTGTGATTTGTTTTTATCGACCCACGCTAATGATGTGGCGCATGCCTTAAAGTCTGGAGTTGCGGCAGCGACGCTTATTGCTTCGCGCTCTAGAGCTAATCTATCGGATAAGCTTAAAATCGCCTTTGACGGTGATTCAGTACTGTTTTCAGATGAATCAGAGCGTGTATATCAGTCGGCAGGTTTAAGCGAGTTTGCAAGAATAGAGCAGGCTGCAGCAAATAAGCCCTTAGCTGGTGGGCCCTTCAAAAATTTTTTAGCGGCGTTACAAGCATTGCAGCGTGAATTTGATGAAGGAGATTCTCCCATTCAAACGGCTTTAGTCACTGCCCGTTCGGCACCAGCACATGAACGCGTCATTCGTACCCTAAGGTCTTGGGATATCCATTTAAATGAATGCTTGTTTTTGGGAGGAATGGATAAAACTGAATTTTTACGGGCATTTGCAGCAGATGTCTACTTTGATGATCAGGATCACCATGTTGAACTCGCCCGAGAACATTTGCCGGCGGGACATGTGCCACATGGGGTAATGAATTCGTGACGATCGCAAATACATTCAAGCTGGATATTTGGAAGCGCCGATGAAATTGCAGCAGTTACGCTATATTTGGGAAGTTGCTCATCATGATCTCAATGTATCCGCAACGGCACAAAGCCTGTTTACCTCCCAACCTGGGATAAGCAAACAAATACGATTGTTGGAAGATGAGCTGGATATAGAAATATTTACACGTAGTGGTAAACATCTCACTAATGTAACGCCAGCTGGCGAAGCGATTATTAAGTTGAGCGGCGAGATTCTTGGTCAGGTAGCAAATATCAAACGTATCGCCCAGGAATATAATAAGGAAGAACGAGGTGAGCTACGTATTGCGTGTACTGCCCAGCTGAATAGAGACACCTTGCCTGGCCTTATTGCGCGCTTCAGCGTCGCATATCCGGAGGTTGTCTTGTCACTTTACGAAGGTACGCCGTCAGAGATTGAAGGGTGGTTGATCGATGGTGAGGTTGATCTAGCTATTAGCAATGAAGATATCGGATTTACCCCTGATGTGGTCAGAATACCCTGTGCCTCCTGGCAGCGGGCATTATTACTGCCAAAAGGACACCCCCTGACAGAAATCGAAGTCGTGACGCTCAAAGCATTGTCTGAATACCCCTTAATTACCTATTCTTTTGATGCACCGCGAGGTTCAGACCTCACCAAAGCCTTTAAAAAGCAGGGACATGAGGCAAATATTGTTTTTACTGCTACCGATGCGCAGGTGATCGGGAATTATGTAGAGCAGGGAATTGGTATTGGTATTATCACGGCTATGCCGGTTGAAGTCGCAAATCATGGAACATTGGAGGTGATAAGTCTCAAGTCATTATTGCCTGCTTGCATGACATACATTTGTGCCAGTAAGAAGTTATTTCTCAGAACATATATGTATGCTTTTATCGAATTAACAGCACCTCATTTGACTCAGGGGGTTGTTGAAAGAGTATTTGCGAAACGGGGCAAAGCTCAAATTGAGAATTCGCTGATGACAGCGGAAATTAATGTGCAATAATTGGGTTTCCCGTGAAACATTTTCTGCAATGTAAGTTCCATTGCGCTTTTTACTATTTAAATTCAGTGAGGATTATTTTTGGATATTTTGTGTTTGGATCTGGAAGGGGTGCTGGCACCTGAAATTTGGGTGGGTGTTGCCAAGGCCACGGGTATTGAGGAGTTAACTCTGACAACCCAGGATATTCCAGTCTATGAAGACCTCATGGATAAACGTCTCGAAATCATTGAAAAACATGATATAGGCATTGATCTAATCCAAAAAGTAATCGGTGAGCTTGAGCCTCTGCCTGGTGCAAAAGAATTTTTGGCATGGGCACGAAGACATTTTCAAGTGGCAATTATTTCTGATACTTTTTATGAGTTCGCATTGCCCATAATGGCGCAGTTAGATTACCCAATGTTGCTTTGTCACAAACTGACGATAAAAGATAATCGAATTGTGGGCTACAATATTCGGCAGTCTGATCCAAAGCGACACTCCGTTGCTGCATTCCAAGGACTTAAATACCAGGTGCTGGCGGCAGGTGATTCCTACAACGACATTCCCATGCTCGATCAGGCAGACAAAGGTTTTTTCTTTATGGCGCCGGAAAAGATTCAGAAAGAATTTCCACAGTTTTCTGCAGCCAACACTTACGCTGAACTGCAAAAATATCTGTTAGAGGCATCGTAAAGACTGCGTGATTTTCTGGAGTTACAAGTGCTCGTATGCTGGCAAAGTTAAAAAATCTACCATTTCATCGCCGGTAGTAATTTTGTCCATCATGGTAACGGCTTCAGAGTATCTGCCATCTGCAAAACGCTCTTCTCCGACTTCAGTGCGCACTACCTGAAGCTCTTCTTTCAATATTTCACGAAACAGGTTTTTGGTAACAAGTTTGCCGTTGGAGAGTGTTTTTTTATTGTGGATCCACTGCCAGATAGATGCTCTTGAAATTTCTGCGGTCGCAGCGTCTTCCATAAGGCCATATATGGGAACGCAACCCGTTCCTGAAATCCATCCTTCAATGTACTGAATGGATACGCGTATATTTGTTCTCAAACCGGCTTCAGTTCGCTCACCTTCGGGAACAGCCAGTAGATCAGCAGCGGTGAACTCAGGATCATCCGTCCGTGATACATCCATTTGGTTTGGCATGCCTTGAGGAATGTGCTTATTGAACACGTCCATGGCTATGTCCGCGAGCCCAGGGTGAGCAACCCATGTGCCATCATGACCATTGCTGGCCTCCAGGGTCTTATCTGAGAGGACTTTTTCAGTAACGATAGCATTTTGTTCTGCATCTTTGGCAGGAATAAAGGCCGCCATCCCCCCCATTGCCAGAGCTCCGCGTTTGTGGCAGGTTTTAATGAGCAGTTTTGAGTAGGCACTCAAAAAAGGTGTGTCCATGCCAATAATCTGGCGGTCTGGTAATACTCGATCAGGGTGGTTTTTAAGGGTTTTGATATAACTGAAAATGTAATCCCACCTACCGCAATTCAAGCCAACAATGTGGTCCTTACCTGCGTGCAATATTTCATCCATTTGAAAAACAGCGGGTAATGTTTCAATAAGGAACGTGGCTTTTATGGTGCCGCGTTCGGCATTAAAGTGATCTTCGGTAAAACTGAATACGGACGACCACCAAGCGGCTTCCAGGTAACTTTCTATTTTGGGCACGTAATAATAAACGCCCGAGTCTCTGTTTTTTCGCGTATCGTAATTGTGAAAAAAGTACATGGCAAAATCGAACAGACAACCAGGAACAAAATGCTCGGTGCCATCGATTTTTATGGTTAAATGCTTTTCGGGCAGGTGTAAACCGCGAACCCGTGCAATTAGCATAGCCGGGTTTTCATCCAGCTTGTATACCTTACCTTTTTCGTTGGTGAATTCGATGTCCTGATTATTAGCATCTCTAAGGTTAATCTGACCGTTTACTACGTTAGGCCAGGTTGGCGAGAGGGAGTCTTCGAAATCTGCCATGAATACGCGTACTTTTGCATTCAGAGCATTAATGATCATTTTTCTATCAACTGGCCCGGTAATTTCTACCCGTCGATCTTGCAGATCTTCAGGGATACCTAATATCGACCAGTCACCTTCACGGATAGAACGGGTTTCTTCCAGGAAATCAGGTAATTCGCCGGCATCCATACGGGCTTGAAAAATTTTACGTTTTTCAAGCAGCTGGGCCAATTCCGGCTGAAACTTTGTCGTCAGCTCGGTCAAAAAGCGCATAGCTGGCTCAGTCAAAATTTCTTCAAATTCTTTGGTGATTGAACCGGTGATGTTAATGCCCTGCGTCATATATCTCTCCTGAATCCCATATAATTTTGGGGACGCAATGATGCCTAAGCTGTATTTGGGTGTCAATTTGCGAATTGTTGGTCATATTTTAAAAGGACGTAGTGCTTTAACCGTGTAGCTAAAGCGCTTAGAAGTTGAGCCGTCGAAGTTCGGTCGGCGTTTTGCTGCGCTCCCACATATAAAGAAATTGTTCTGTAAATTTGCTGGCTGTTATCCGGTCGTTATCTGAAAAATGCCCGCTGAGATACTCTATATTGGGTATATGCCAGACAGTGGCTTGATCGCAGACCATGAAACTCTCAGTACCATGGCGCAGGTCCTGGGGGATGGAGCGTATTTCGATTCGGTCTGTTAGACGCTGAACCAGGGCGAGAAATTTAGGGTTGCGCAGTGCAAAAAGCTTTGGATCTTCGATAATCACTTCCAAGTGGGCATATTTTGAACTTCTCGCAAAATATGAAAAAGCATCGGTGCTCTCGGTACTGTTGAACAGAGCTGGGTCTATCAGACTGGCATACAACTGGATGTGGCGTCGGCTGGCTAAAATCCCTTTGAGCAGGGTGCTCTGGGCAGTAGCATGATTATCAAACTGGGTGCTTTGTTTCATCTTATTCTCAGCCATTCTTAGGTAGCTTATGAGTCCCCAATTTCCTTGGAGCCGGGCATTATAGATTTTGCTCAGTTAGCTTTGCTGCAAGTCCGATATAGGTGGCAGGAGACAACTGCTGCAATTGAGTTACCGCTTGGGCAGGAAGATCAAGTTCTTGTAGAATTTCCAGATATAGCCTCTTGTCTAGCTGCTTACCGCGGGTTATAGATTTTAATTTTTCATAGGGTTCCTTTATTCCATGTTTGCGCATTACTGTTTGCACAGCCTCAGACAGCACTTCCCAGCTTAGATTTAGGTCGTCGTTTAATCTTTCCGGGTCCAATTCCAATTTGCTGAGGCCTTTTAGTGTGGCGTTATAGGCCAGGATACTGTGACCAAGGCAGCTACCCAGATTTCGTAAGACTGTTGAATCAGATAGGTCTCTTTGTAGGCGGGATATCATGAGTTTATCTGCCATGTGAGACATGAGTGCATTGGCAATGCCGAGATTGCCTTCTGAGTTTTCAAAATCAATAGGATTCACTTTGTGCGGCATGGTGGACGAACCGGTTTCTCCTTCTACCTTTCTCTGCGAGAAATACCCCTGGGATATATACGTCCAGATATCACGATTAAAGTCGATCATTATCTGATTAAATCGGATAAGGCTATGAAAATACTCGGCAATGTAATCGTGGGGTTCTATTTGTGTGGTCATTGGATTTATGTCTAACCCCAATGATTCTATAAAGCCAGTAGAAATCGAGGGCCAGTCCAGTTCCGGGTACGCCACTGTGTGGGCATTAAAATTCCCCACAGCGCCGTTAAACTTGGCCATAATACTGCATTGCTCTACTTGAGATTTTTGGCGTTTTAGTCTGTATAGAAAATTTGCCAATTCTTTACCTACGGTGGTCGGGGAGGCGGTTTGACCGTGGGTACGGGCGAGCATGGGGATACTTTTGAAGCGCAGAGCGAGCTCAGTAAGGTTAGCTATCAGCTCCTCAATGATTGGCAGAACGACTTTTGCGCGGGAGTCGTTCAACATCAATGCGTATGCGAGATTGTTTATATCCTCACTGGTACAGGCAAAATGTACAAATTCGAGATGCGGTGCCAGGCAGGGGCGCTCACTCAATAAGTCTTTAACGAAGTATTCAACTGCTTTTACGTCATGATTGGTGACCTGCTCAATTTTTTTTATTTGTCTAGCATCTTCCAGGCTGAATTGCTCGCAGTGTTTATCGAGCGCCAGTGAATCCTCAGGTGACAACTTGGGCAGCTGGGTGATTTGCGCCGTATTACTTAAGTGTTTAAACCAACGTATCTCTACGATGGTACGGTATTTTAACAGCCCAAACTCGCTGGTAAATTCATCCAGTGAGCCGAGTTTACTTCTGTAGCGGCCGTCGAGTGCAGTGATGGCGGTGAGTAGATCTAGGTCCATGGGTGGCGGACTCTCCTAATGTAGTGTGATTAAATTTAATAAGGGGCAAAATCAAGGCGAAGCAAGATCCAGACGATAGTGAAATGAATACCTGATGATGCAGGGAAATAGTCGGTTGGTTCTTCATGACCCTAATGCTGTGTTTAAGGTGGTAGTTGAACTTGTACTTGAGGCTGTTTTCAAAATTGTAGTTGCTTCGTACACCATGTCTACAACGCCACCGCCCAGGCAGTGATCGCCCTGGTAGAGACACACATATTGCCCAGGTGTGATGGCCCGCTGATCCTCGGCAAAGCGAATGTGGTAGCCACCGGATTGGCGCGATACTTCACAGGCCTGGGAATGTTGGCGGTAGCGTATTCTGGCGGAGCAGGATAGTGGCATGACAGGTTCGTTATCAAGTAGCCAGTTTATAGACGATGTAAACAGTGCCCGGGCAGAAAGCAGCGTTTGATCCTGGGTAACGATTAACCGTTGGCCGGTCAGATTCTTTGCAAGTACATACCAGGGCGCTTCGGTGAAACCAGCAGTACCACCGATCCCCAGTCCTTGACGTTGACCAAGGGTATAAAATGCTAAACCCATGTGCTGACCAAGCAAAATACCTGTGTCAGAATAAATATCGCCGGGTTGAGCAGGCAGATAGGTATTGAGGAAATCCCGGAATCGGCGTTCACCTATAAAACAAATGCCCGTGCTGTCTTTCTTACGATGATTTTCAAAGCCGAGTTTCTCTGCCAGTTGCCTGACATGGGGTTTGGTAAGTTCACCAAGCGGGAATAAACATTTGGCTAATTGCTCTAATGGGACATCCTGTAAAAAGTAGGATTGATCTTTATTGCTATCTATTCCTGTTAGTAGTTTAAATGTTGAGTTTTCCTCTCTCAAACCACGAACGTAGTGCCCTGTAGCGATATAATCGGCACCCAGGTTGCTTGCATAGGTGGCAAAAAGGTTGAATTTAATCTCGCGATTACACAGCACGTCGGGGTTGGGTGTTCGTCCCGCGGAATATTCCTGAAGAAAATTTTCGAATACATTATCCCAGTATTCGGCAGAAAAGTTGGCTTGATGGAGTTTTAAGCCTAGACGGTCGCAAATATTTTGTGCATCTTGCAAATCTTCTTTTGCAGAACAATAGTCTGTGCCATCATCCTCTTCCCAATTTTTCATGAACAGGCCTTCCACCGAATAGCCCTGCTTTAGCAATAACCAGGCTGCCACGGAGGAATCCACACCACCGGACATGCCTACTATTACTTTGGTTTGCTTGGTCATGTTAAAAATGCAGTCCGCATTAGATAGGTCAGCCCTTTTTCGGTTATTGTACCCAGCTTTTGCGCACTTTGCTGAAATGCCTGATTAGAGAGATTGTTTATGCCAGAATTAACCCATTTGAATGCCCGTGGTGAAGCTTCCATGGTTGATGTATCTGATAAGTCTGAAACTACCCGGGTTGCGGTAGCTAGCGTGTTTGTGGAGATGTCATCAGAAACCATGGAGAAAATATATGGGGGCAGTGTCGAAAAAGGTGATGTTTTGGCTGTTGCTCGGGTGGCGGGTATACAGGGTGCAAAACGCTGTTCAGATTTAATACCTCTATGTCATCCTCTGGCTCTGAGTCGGGTTTCTGTTGATTTTGATAAAATTTCCGACCGCGTGATGCAAATAAGAGTCGAGGCGAAGGTAAGTGGAAAAACCGGTGTTGAAATGGAAGCGCTGACGGGTGCATCAATTGCTGCCTTGACGATCTATGATATGTGTAAAGCGGTCGATCGTGAAATGTGTATCAATGAACTAAAGCTGTTAAGTAAAGTGGGTGGTAAATCCGGAGATTGGCAAAGATCAGGTGAGGAAATAGTTTGAAGTCTGTAAAAATATATACATTGGTATTGGTACAATAATGGTGAAGATCAAACTACATTTCTTTGCTTCTATTCGGGAATTGGTTGGCACAGCTGAACTGAGTGTGGAGGTAAGTGCCGAAATAACTCCAGGAGTCGATGCCGAAGAGAACAATGCTGAAGAGAAAGGGGAACCGACTGTCATCGATGCGTTGCGTGTACTCAGAAATACACTGGGTGAGTCATGTTGGCAGGAACTCGAAAAATCATCCTATAAAGTAGCTATTAATCAAGCGTTTGTTGAGCTCGGCCACAGTTTAATCGATGGGGATGAAGTTGCGCTGCTTCCTCAGGTTACAGGAGGGTAGAGGACTTACATGATCGATATACAGGAAGAAGACTTTGATCTGGGTCTGGAATATCAACGTATGCTGGATGCTTCAGCCACGCCTCCAGGTGCGATAGTGAGTTTTGCCGGCTTGGTGAGGGATCATATGGGCAAATCGCAAACCTCTGCTTTAACGCTTGAGCACTATCCCGGCATGACTGAGGCAAGCATTCAAAAAATAATTGATCAAGCCTTTGAAAGGTGGTCGCTTCAAGCCATTCGGGTGATTCACCGTGTTGGACGTCTGTCCCCGGGTGCCCAGATTGTATTGGTAATGGTTGCCTCTGCGCATAGAGCCGAGGCGTTTGAGAGCTGTGAATTCATTATGGATTATTTGAAGACAGAGGCCGTTATTTGGAAAAAAGAACATACTGAAGATGGTGATCAGTGGTTAAAGCCTCGAGTTGTTGATGAGCAGCGGGTGAAAAACTGGTCCAAATAATGTTAGAATGTGTATCTTCACAACAGGTCACTCTGTTTAGTAGCCTTATAGAGCGCTCAGGCTGTCCTGTATAAATTTCAAAATCTTTGCCTAGTACTGATCTGAACAAATTTAAAATCAAGTTATCCCAATAAGGAATCCAAACATGGCCTATCAGCACATCAATGTGCCCAGTGACGGTGCGAAAATCACCGTAAACGCAAATAATGCTTTGAATGTACCCGTAAATCCAATTATTCCCTACATTGTAGGTGATGGCATTGGTGTAGATATTACACCGGTGATGATTAAGGTTGTTGATGCTTCTGTATCCAAAGCCTATGCGGGTGAGCGTGTGTTGAAATGGATGGAAATATATTCTGGAGAAAAGTCTCTGGAAGTCTATGGGGAAGATCAGTGGTTGCCGGAAGAAACGCTGGAAGCTATGCGAGAGTTTGTGGTGGGTATTAAAGGGCCTATGACAACACCTGTCGGGGGAGGCATTCGTTCACTAAATGTCGCACTTCGTCAGCACCTTGACCTTTATGTTTGTATTCGCCCTGTTCGCTGGTTTACTGGTGTTCCCAGCCCAGTAAAACAACCCAATAAGACGGATATGGTTATCTTTCGGGAAAATACTGAAGACATTTATGCCGGTGTTGAGTGGGAAGCTGGTAGCGCAGAGGCCGACAAAGTTGTTGCATTTTTGCAGAATGAAATGGGCGTAACGGGTATTCGCTTTCCTCAAAACGTTGGTATTGGCATCAAACCTATTTCTGAAGAAGGTTCCAAGCGCTTGCTTCGACAGGCTTTTCAATATGCTTTGGACAATGATCGTGATTCGCTCACCATTGTACATAAAGGCAATATCATGAAGTTTACTGAAGGTGCTTTTAAAGATTGGGGCTACGAATTGGCTGCAGATGAATTTGGTGCAGAATTGCTTGATGGCGGTCCCTGGATGAGCTTTAAAAATCCAGCGACGGGTAAAGATATAGTGGTAAAAGATGTTATTGCTGACGCCATGTTGCAGCAGATTCTTACTCGCCCTGATGAATATGACGTATTAGCCACAATGAATCTGAATGGTGACTATATTTCTGACGCACTGGCAGCCCAGGTCGGCGGTATCGGTATCGCACCAGGTGCTAATATAGGCGATGGTATAGCATTGTTTGAAGCAACACACGGAACCGCGCCAAAGTATGCCGGTCAGGATAAGGTTAATCCCGGCTCATTGATTCTCTCCGCTGAAATGATGTTGCGGCATCTAGGTTGGGGTGAAGCTGCTGATCTAATCATCAAAGGTATGGAAGGTGCAATTGGTGCAAAAACGGTAACCTATGATTTTGATCGGCAAATGGAAGGTGCAACCAAGCTTAGTTGTTCAGAGTTTGGTGATGCAATGATCAGCCATATGTAGCTGGTTGTTATTTTGGCAGGCTTGCCTGCCAAAATAACCATTGAATATTACAATCAAAATCCAGCCATGTTAACCGTGACTGGATTTTTGCAGTCTGGGTTAGGGGTAGAAGTTTTGGCAACAGACTTGCCTCAAATACGTAACATTGACATCAAAAGCCAATTACGAGGACATCAAAAGCCAATTACGGGCCATCAGGTCTGGTGTCCTGAGGTGGTACCTGAGCAGCCTTGTTAGCCGGCTTCGTTAATCTCTTCTGGAATATCCTCAATTGCCATTTCTTTGATGACTGGATTGGGGTCGCCGTCTAAATCGACACTTTGTACACTCACGGAGACATTATCCTGAGTTTTCGAGTCATCGTTAGGAGAACTGTCAGCCGATTTCTCAATATCAATTGGGCCAATGTTGATAGCACATAAGCCTTTTGGCCCCTCTGCTATTTCAAATTCCACATTTTGGCCGGCTTTCAGGGTGCGATATCCTTCCATTTGAATCGATGAGAAATGTGCAAAAAGGTCCTCTTCACTACCATCTCGCAAAATGAAACCATATCCTTTGGCATTGTTAAACCACTTAACTTTTCCTATCGTCACTGCGGTTGTACCTCCGTTGTGAATTTGCCCTGGGTTCGTGGGTGTAACCTGTATATAGGGGTTTTCACTTATATATTCACTGTCCACGTTCTTTCGCGCAGAGTCAAGTCTTACTGATAGCGATTAACACAGTGTCTGGCCGAAAATTTATTGAATTATGAACAAAGACAGTTCGCCGAGAGCAAGTTATGATACTGCGATGAGGTCAATGGAACAGTGGATTTGAATCAACAATTTGTTTTTCGTCTAAAGTTAAGTAATGAATCAGGGGATGACTACGATATCGATAGTTCGGATGGTGTTGTTGTTGCCCCGTCGAAGCCAAAGCTTAAAAAACCTTCGATGTATAAGGTATTGTTATTGAACGACGATTACACGCCCATGGAGTTTGTAGTGCATATATTGGAAAACTTTTTTTTGATGTCCAGGGAGCAGGCCACCCAAATAATGTTGGCGGTACATACAACAGGCAGTGGTGTGGCGGGAGTTTATCCTCAAGATGTAGCGGAAACAAAATCTGAGCAAGTCAATGAATATGCTCGGGACAATCAGCATCCATTGATGTCTAAAATAGAAATGACTGATTAGGGAAAATAATGCTCAGTAAAGATTTGGAAATTACATTAAATATTGCCTTCAAAGATGCACGAGCAAACAGGCATGAATTTATGACTGTTGAGCACCTATTGCTTGCGTTACTGGA